>JBDTYL010000179.1:0-3078 GCA_040005695.1 bacterium
CGTGTTGAGGAGCGCCGGCGAGCTCCACACGAGCATGTCCCAGATGCCGAAGCCGTCCGCCGCCTGGGCGAAGCGTGTCTCGTTCTGGCCGTAGTTCAGGTAGGTGTCGAGCTTCCACTTGGCGCTCGGCAGCAGTGACAGGTTGAGTCGCGTACCCGCGGTGTTCTCCCAGTTGTAGTCGACGATGCCGTGATTCACGCCGTAGTTGGCGGACGCGAAGTATCGGGCCGCGTCGCTGCCGCCGCTCACGCTCCCGTCCACGTTGCCGATGTTGCCGTTGGTGAAGATGGATTTGCCCGTCAGCTGCTTGTAGTAATCGAAGATGTTGAAACTGTCGACCTGGGTAGTATTCGGGTTCTTGCCGTAGGTGTAGCGGAATCGCTCCTCGGGATCCTGCATGTAATTCGTGCCGGTTCGCAGCGTCACGTCGAGCTTGGGTGCGCCGCTCTTTCCGCGCTTGGTGAGGATCTGGATCACGCCATTGGAGGCTTCGGTCCCGTAGAGCGTGGCGGCCGCGGGGCCCTTGATGATCTCGATGGACTCGATGTCCTCGGGATTGAAGTCGTTGAGGCGCGACGCCGTGCGGCCCTGTCGAATGGCTGGTCCCGCCGCGGCGCTGTTGTCGATGCGCACGCCGTCGACATAGATGATCGGTTGATTCGTGAGCGACAGGCTGGACGTGCCGCGGATGCGGATGGCGCTTCCCGCGCCAACCATGCCTGCGGCCGGCTGCACGACGACGCCGGGATCACGCTGCCCGATCACCTGCTGCACGTTCAGGGAGGGCGACGTCCGGGCGATCTCCGCCGCGTCGATCCGTCCGACGGCGTTGCCGATCTCGCGCACCTGCGTGCCGCCGGGCGTGCCGGTGACCACCACCGCATCCAGCGAGAGCGGACTGGTGGAGAGGGTGAAATCGACGACCGCCGGCGTGCCGTCCTGCACGGTCACGCTCCGCTCGACGAGTCCGTAGCCGAGGAGGCGAACCCGCAGCCGCACCGTGCCGGCCGGCACGCCAGGAATGCGATACTGACCCTTGTCATCGGTCATCGCACCGGTGGCCGTGCCGATGATGATGACCTGCGCTCCAGGGAGCGGCAACCCGCTGCGTTGATCCGTGACGGTGCCCGTGATGATCGTGGCCCAGGCGGCCGTTGCCGGACCACGTGCCGTCGCGTGGCTCTCAGCTCGCGCGCTCGTCGGCGTGACAAGGAGTGAAGCGGTCGTCAGCAGAATCGCTGTGGCCGCGATCGTACGGGAACATGACATGGACATCTCCCTACGGATGTGAGGTGCGTACGGGGAAGGCGAGCGGCGTACGGTGCCACGCAGTACGAGTGGGAACGCAAGCCAGCACAAAAGCGTTGGGGCCGATGTTCGCGCGGCATGTGCGGTGGCGCGTACAACGGGACGGGTGATGCGGGGGTCCGCTACGCATCGCTGGCGACGTACGAGCGCATCATTCAATAGCGCACACAAGCGTAGGACGACGATGAGCGATGGGGCTCGCGCACGTTTGATTCGCCGCCCAACGTCGCGAGCACGGAGCACGTAGCGCTGATCGCAGCACGTGTCCAATGCAACGATCGCCCGTCAACTCATTCGAACGAGGAGAGTCGGAATGGTGCGCAATCTCGTCTCACGCCTGGCCCGCGCGGCTGCGCCTGCACTGCTTGTGGCAGCCGCCGCGTCGGCGTCACCCGCACAACTGCCGCGCGCCGATACGCTGCGCATCGCGGGGCTCACCCAGCCGGTCGAAGTGCTGCGCGACCGATGGGGGGTGTCCCATATATACGCGAAGAACGAGCACGACCTGTTCTTCGCGCAGGGCTACTCCGCGGCGCGCGATCGGCCATTCCAGTTCGAGATGTGGCGGCGCCAGGCGACGGGGACCATGGCGGAAGTGCTCGGGCCCCGCGAGCTGGCGCGTGACAACGGCGCACGCTTGTTCAAGTACCGCGGCAGCCTCAGCGCCGATCTGGCGCACTATCATCCCCACGGCGCGGCCATCGTCGGCGCCTTCGTGGACGGGGTGAACGCCTTCGTCGACCAGTCGGCCCACGATCCGTCGCTCATTCCGGCGGAGCTCAAGATGCTCGGCATCATGCCGGCCCGCTGGACGCCCGAGGTGGTCATCTCGCGGCACCAGGGGCTGCTCGGCAACATCGGTGAGGAGCTCACGTACGGCCGGTTCGTCGCCAAGAACGGGGCGGCGCTGCTGAAGAAGCTGGAGTGGTTCCATCCCGGCCCGGGAGAGCCGAGCCTCGAGCTCGACCCGATGATCGACAAGAAGGGACTCGAGGCGCCGATCCTCGCGCTCTACGAAGCCTTCCGCGCGCCGCTGCGCTTTCAGACCTCCGATCTCAAGGTGGCGTTCCGCGGCGACGCCGAGGCGGGCCGGCGGCTGGCGGTGCTCGACTCGATCACTGATGAGGACATGCGCTGGAACCAGCGGCGTGACATCGGCAGCAATAACTGGGTGGTGAGCGGGAAGCACACCCAGAGCGGGAACGCGCTGATGGCCAACGACCCGCACCGGCAGATCGCTGCGCCCTCGCTCCGCTATTTCGTGCACCTGAACGCGCCCGGCTGGAACGTGATCGGGGGCGGCGAGCCGGTGATCCCCGGCGTCTCGATCGGCCACAACGAGTTCGGCGCCTGGGGACTCACGGTGTTCGGCACGGACGGCGAAGACCTGTACGTCTACAAGACGAACCCGGCCAACCCGTCGCAGTACCAGTACAAGGGTGCGTGGGAACCGATGCGCGAGCTGCACGAGACCATCGCCGTGAAGGGACAGGGCGCCGTGCCGGTGACGCTCAAGTACACGCGGCACGGGCCGGTCGTGTACGAGGACCGCGAGCGTCACCTCGCGTACGTGGTGCGCGCAGCGTGGCTCGAGCCCGGCGGTGCGCCGTACATGGCATCGCTGCGCATGGACCAGGCGAAGAACTGGGACGAGTTCCGCGCGGCCTGCAACTACAGCAACATCCCGGGCGAGAACATGGTCTGGGCAGACGTGGGGGGGAACATCGGGTGGCAGGCCGTCGGCATCGCGCCCATCCGGCCGAATTCCAG
>JBDTYL010000180.1:0-7122 GCA_040005695.1 bacterium
AGCCCGAACACCGTACGCAGGTGGCGCGTGCCATCGCCAGCGGCGTGGCACGCGCGGCCGAATCCATTCCGGGCGAGGAGTTGCAGGCCACCGTGCACGAGACGCTCGTGGAGCAGCTTCGCAAGGCGCAGGTGGCGCCGCTCCTCGGCGACCTGCTCGCCCTCGCCACCACGGACGATCGGCATCAGGAGATGCTCGACCGCCTCGTGGACCTCGTGAGCCGCATCGTGCGCGACAACAAGGAGCTCATTCGCGTGCGCATCGGCGAGGAGAGTCCCTGGTGGGTGCCCGGCGCTGTGGACGACAAGCTCTACCAGAAGATCGTGGCCGGCATCGAGCGCACGCTCGCGCAGGTGGCCACCGACGACCAGCACCCGTTGCGTGAACAGTTCGACCAGGCCTTGCGCGGCTTCGTGGAGAAGCTGCACAACTCTCCCGAGACCATTGCGCGCGCCGAGGCGATGAAGGAGCGGCTGCTCACGCATCCGGCGGTAGGCGAACTGTCGGACGCCCTGCTCCGCGCTGCGCTCAACTCGCTCGGCAAGTATGCCGGACCGGACGCGCCGTCGCCCGAGCCACTCGAGCGCGCCGTGGGCGGCATCGCCGAGCGTGCGCTCGGGAACCCGGCGTTCCTCCACGATGTGGATCAGGCGGCGGAGCGCCTGATCCTCGGCGTCGTGGACCAGTATCGTCCCGAGGTGGCCGAACTGATCGCGCGGACGGTCGAAGGGTGGGATGCCACCGACGCGTCCCGGAAGATCGAGGTGCAGATCGGGCGCGACCTGCAGTTCATCCGCATCAACGGAACGCTGGTCGGGGGCCTCGTCGGCCTCGTCCTGTACATTATCAGCGTGCTCGCCAGGTGAGCGGGCGCGTTTCCCCGATGGAGGTTGCGTGATCCGCCGAGTCGCCCTCGCTGTCCTGTTCGTCCCGTCGCTCCTGCTGGCGCAGGCGCAACTCGAGTACGCGGGCCGTCGTGCCGACCTCGCCTCGAAGCTGCCCGATGGTGCGTTCGTGGCGCTCGGCGCGCACGAGCCGCCGCGGGACTACGTGCTGTTCGAGCAGAGCCCGTCGTTCTACTACCTCACGGGATTCAAGGAACCGGATGCCGCGCTGCTGATGATCAAGCACGATGGCGCCGTGCGGTCGGCAACGATGTTCGTGAACCCGAAGCAGCCGAGCCGCGAGGTGTGGACGGGCACGCGCGTTGGCGTGGACGGAGTGGGCACCCTCACCGGCATCCGCGGCCGATCCACCGTTGAACTGTACAAGGTGCTCGACTCGCTCGCCGCCGCCGGCACGCCGTTGCTCGTGGTGGGCGACGTGGGCCACGCGCTCGATGACGATGCGGGGCTCACTGTGCGGTCGCCCGACGAGCAGCTGTTCGACCGCCTCAAGCGGAAATACCCGGCGCTGAAGCTCCGCGCCGTGAACGACGTCGTCGAGCAGATGCGCGGTACCAAGAGCGTCGCCGAGCTGACGATGATCCGCAATGCGGTGGACCTCACGAACCGCGCGCTCCGCGAGGTGATTCCCACCATCAAGCCCGGGCTGAACGAGTTCGAGCTGCAGGCACTCATCGAGTACACCTTCCGTCGCAATGGCGCGGACCGCCCGTCGTTTTCCAGCATCGTGGGCTCCGGCCCCAACTCCACCACGCTGCACTACAACCTCAATGACCGGTTCATCGGTGCCTCCGACCTGGTCGTGATGGACATCGGTGCGTCGTTCCATGGCTATGCGGCCGACGTCACGCGGACCGTGCCGGCGAGCGGGGTGTTCACGCCCGAGCAGCGCGCCATCTACCAGCTCGTGCGCGACGCGCAGAAGGCCGCGGAGCGCCAGGCGACGCTCGGCAATGCGTCCAGGCTGATGACCGATTCCGCGAACGCCGTGCTCGCCGTCGGGCTCACGCGGCTCGGCCTGATCGAGTCGCCGAATGCGACGTACGACTGCGCCACGGGATTGCAGCCGCGCCAGTGCGCGCAGCTGCAGCTCTACTACATGCACGAGCTGGGGCACGGCATCGGCCTGGAGGTACACGACCCGGAGCAGTTCTACTTCACGGGAAAGATCCAGGCGGGCAGTGCGTTCACCATCGAACCCGGCGTGTACGTGCGCGAGCACCTGCTCGACGAGATGCCGGACACGCCGCGCAACCGCGAGTTCGCGGCGAAGGTCCGCAAGGCGGTGACGCTCTACCAGAACATCGGCGTCCGCATCGAGGACGACTACATCGTCACGACGAAGGGCCTGGAGTGGCTCTCGCAGGTGCCGCGGGAGATTGGCGACATCGAGGACCTGATGAAGAAGGGATCGACGGGAGTGGCGGCGCGCGACGAGTTTCGCGTCGAGAAGTACCGGCTGATTCCGTAGGCGTGCGCGCCACGCGCGGCACCCTGCCAGGCGCGGCGGCCATGCCAGTGGTCGCCGCGCTTCTGCTGTGCGTGCTGGGGCTCTATCCGCTGGCCAACCGGCTCACCGGCGGCACCGCCGCTCCGTGGTATGATCATGCGCGCACCTTCTGGCTGCTGATCGGCGGCGCGCTCGTGCTCGTGCTGTTCGCGCTGTCGCGGTGGGCGCCCGTGGCCGTGGACACCGTGTGGCGGGCCGCCACCACGCGCGCCATGACCATCCCGTCGCGCGTGTTCGTGGGCGGCGCGGCGCTGTTCGCGTTCGCGGCGGCCGCAGTGATCTTCGTGGCGTGCTTCGGGCGGCAGCCGCACAACGCCGACGAGGTGGCGCAGCTGTTTCACGCGAAGATCCTGCTGAGCGGGCGGCTCGCGTTGCCGCCCGATTCGCATCCCGAGTTCTTCGGGATGGACAACATGATCGACCGCACGCTGTGGTATTCGCAGTTTCCCATTGGCGGCCCGGCATTCCTCGCGGTGGGGCTCGTGCTCGGCTGGGTCTGGCTGCTCAATCCCGCGCTGCTCGCACTGAGCATCCTGTGCGTCTACGGTTTCGCGCGGCGGGCGTACGGCGAGGCGTCGGCGCGCGCAGCGGTGCTGCTGTTCGCCCTGTGCCCCTTCGCACTCTTCGTCAGCGCGAGCTTCATGAACCATGTGCCGGTGCTGTGGCTGGCGACCGTGGCGATGGTGCAGCTCGCGATCTGGGTGGACACGACGTCGCACCGCGCGGCGAACCGTGCGGCCGGCCTCATCGGGCTCGCGATCGGTGTCGCCTTCACGGTGCGTCCGCTCGACGCGCTCGTGGTGGCAGCGGCCGTCGGCGCGCTGCAGCTCGCGAGCCTCCGCGGCAGCGCGGCGCGCGTGCGGTCCCTGGCGGTGCAGGTCGTCGCCGGCCTGGTGCCCGTCGCGCTGCTCTTCGTCGTGAATGCGCGGACGAACGGTGCGCCGATGCGGCTCGGCTACGAGGTGCTTTACGGCAGCGCGCACCAGCTGGGCTTTCACATGGATCCGTACGGCACGATGCACACCCCGGCACGCGCACTCGCCGTTGCGTCGAAGTACCTGCTGCAGCTCAATGTGCTCCTTTTCGAGTGGCCGCTTCCCGCCGTTGCGATCATCGCGGCGGGACTCGCGGCAATGCGGCGGCCCACGCGATGGGATGTCTTCCTCCTCGTCCTGCTCTTCCTGCAGCTGGCGGCCTACGCGGCCTACTGGCACGACGGGAGCTTCCGCGGACCACGCTTCCTGTTCACGGCACTACCGGCCATTGTCATTCTCGCGGCGCGTGCGTCCTTCCTGCTTGCCGGGGTGACGCGCGGGGTACTCCGCCGAGTGGTGCTGCTCACGGTGCCGGCCTGCGTGCTCGTCGCGTGGCTCGCCTACCCACTCGGCAACAGCGTGGGTGCGCGCGTTCGCACGTACAGGGCTGCCTCACCGCTGTCGCGTGTCGACCCGGCGGCGATGGCGAAAGCGGCCGGCCTGCGGCACGCGCTCGTGTTCATCAACGAGGGCGTGGAGGCGCGGAACCTTCACTACCTGTGGGAACTCGGGCTGTCCCGAGGTAACGCGGCGCGCCTGATGGTGTCCGCGTCATCGTGCGCCGTGCGGCTGTCCATCGATGCGGAAGCGGCGCGGCAGCCGGCGCGCGAGCAGGGGCGCCTCGACCGCCTGGTGCAGGGCGCGCTGGCCTTCGATGCCCATCCGCGCGAGATCCTCCCGGACGCCTGCGTGGAGGACGCGCGCCGCGACAGCGAAGGCTCGGCGTCGTTTGCGCCATTCTTCCCCGCCAACGAGATCGACGAGACCGGACACCTTGGCGGCAACGTCGTCTACGCGCTCGATCTCGGTGCGCACGACGAGGTGCTGCGTGCGCGCTTCGGTGACCGGACGTGGTACCGGTTTGGCATGGGTACGCTGACCGGAGACTCGGTGCCCGTGCTCACGCCCTACGTCGCCGGTCGCTAACGGGCCCGCGGCAGCTCCCACAGTTCCGCGTCGGGATACGTCGCCACGAGACGCGGGTTGGGAAATTCGCGGGGATCCACCATGCCCTGTCGCACCGCCCATGCGAGGTCCTGCCCCGCGCGTCGATCCAGCACGAGCCACGCGTGGTCCGCGCGCTCGAGCGGCACGGTGAGCAGCGCGGTGTCCGCCCCGACGCGCGGGAAGTAGTAGAGCAGCGGACCGATGGCCGGAATGGGCGCGAGCACGCGATCGGATGGCCGGAGGCGCGGTGCCATCTCGGCCGTGATGCGCTCCGCCTCGGGAAACACGCCGGTCTCGTCGTTTCGCGGAACCGCGTGCGTGCCGAGTGCCAGTGCGAGCATCGCGCACGCAAGCGCGACGGACGTAGCGGCGGACTGCACGAACGCGCGTCCCCCGAACCTCGACGCGCACCAGGTGATTCCGCGCGCCACGGCGAGGAGGTAGAGCGGCAGCAGGAAGAGCCACACGCGAACGAACGGCGAACGGTGCGTCACGAGGAGCACGGCGGAGCACCAGAGCAGCGTGGCCAGCGCAAGCGACGGGCGGTCCGCGCGCACCGGCCGACGCATGCCGACCAGTGCAAGGGCGAGCATGATCAATGTCGCCCACCAGGGCAGCGGGCTCGCCCACCGGCCGAGCGTCGCGGCGAAATTACCAGGCGCCTCGGCGAAGAAGACGGGCCACGGGCTCGGCGCCACGAACTTGTTGCCGAGCAGCGCGCCGACGCCCGCGCTCCGGAGGATGGGCAGGTACAGCAGCCCCGCAACGGCGAGCGCCGCGGCGAATGCAGCGCCCACGCGGACCAGGAATCGCCGGCGCGCGCCCGCCGCCAGCGTGCGCGCGGAAAGGGCGAGCCACGTCGCGGCCACGCCGAACGGATAGAGCATGATCGGGATGGTATACAGGCCGAGGGCGCCACAGGCCACGAAGGTCAGCCACCGGCCCGTCGTCTCCTGCGCGCGCAACCGGTCCGCCGCGAGCAGCGCAACGAGGAACAGTGCGACCACGAGCGAGTAGCCGCGTGCGTTGATGGCATACAGGATGAGCGGCGTGCTGCCCACGCTCAGCGCCGCGGCAATCCGTGCGGTCGTGTCGTCTGCGAAGCGGCGGCCCACGGCCCAGGTGAGCGGCACGATCGCGACGCCGGCGACCAGCGCAGGCAGCCGTAGCGCCCACGGCGGATAGCCCGCCCACGCGGCGCTCGCCTTCGCGAGCAGTGAATAGAGGACGTGGTTGTTGGGGTGCTGATACGTCCCCACGATCGTGCCCCACGACCGCCCGACGTAGTATGCCCACGACACCGCCTCGTCGAAGCGCATGGGCTCCCGGAGCAGGGCCGCGCGTCCCGCGAGGGCGAGCGCGGTGAGCGCCAGGACGACACCCCACGCTCGCCGTTCCGTCACGCCGCGGCGGGATACACCTCGAAAATGCCCGCCGCGCCCATGCCACCGCCGATGCACATGGTGACGAGGCCGTGGCCGCCGCCGCGTCGCGCCAGCTCGTGCACGAGCTGCGTGGTGAGCTTCGCGCCCGTGGCGCCCAGTGGGTGGCCCAGCGCGATGGCGCCGCCGTTCACGTTCACCTTGTCCTGGTCCATCTTGAGCTCGCGCATCACGGCGAGCACCTGCGACGCGAACGCCTCGTTGAACTCGATGAGGTCGATGTCGCCCATCGCGAGGCCGGCGCGCGCGAGCGCCTTCGGCACGGCCTTGAGTGGACCCACACCCATGATGTCGGGCTCCACGCCGGCCACCGCGAAGCTCACGAATCGCGCGAGCGGGCGCAGTCCGCGCGCGTCGGCCACGGAGCGACGCATGAGCAGTACGGCCGCGGCGCCATCGGAATAGGGACTCGCGTTGCCGGCGGTGACTGTGCCGTTCGGCTTGAATGCGGGCCGGAGCTTCGCGAGCCCCTCCGGTGTCGTCTCCGCGCGCGGCAACTCGTCCGTCGCGAACTCGAGCGCGCGTACCTGCTTTTCGGTGCCCTTCCACGTGACCTGCTCCACCGGCACGGGCACGATCTGTCCGTCGAAGCGTCCGTTGCGCATCGCCTCGGCCGCCCTGAGCTGGCTGCGGAGCGCCCAGGCGTCCTGGTCGGCGCGGCTCACCTTCCACCGGTCGGCCACGCGCTCCGCCGTGAAACCCATGCCGATATATGATTCCATCGCGTCGGCATCGAGGCGGGCGTGATATCCGGACATCGGCACCTGGCTCATCATCTCGATGCCGCCGGCGAGAATGACGTCGGCCATGCCGCTCATGATCTGCATGGCGCCGCTCGCGATGGTCTGCAGCCCGGACGAGCAGAAGCGGTTGATGGTCTGCGCCGGCACCTCGACCGGAAAGCCGGCGCGCAACGCGCTGAGGCGGGCGACATTGAGGCCCTGCGCCGCCTCGGGCATCGCGCAGCCCCATGCGACGTCGTCGATCATCCCGGCGTCCATACCCACGCGCGACACCACTTCCTTCATCAGCAGGGCCGAGAGCTCGATCGGGTGCGTCGCCGAGAGCGCGCCGCCCTGCTTGCCCTTGGCTACGGCGGAGCGGAGGGCGGAGACCAATACGACGTCGTTCGAAGAGTCAGGCATTCTGGTCCTTTATGCAAAGCGGAGGTGCAATTAACCACAGAGGCGCTGGTACGGCGGAACTACCTTTTGCCGCGGAGGGCGCAGAGGACTGCAGAACTGCCAGTTACCGCGGAGGACACGGAGGGACGCAGAGGACTG
>JBDTYL010000181.1:0-3466 GCA_040005695.1 bacterium
GGAGGCCGCGCGTCACCACGCTCAGCGCGCCCACGCTGTTCGGGACGAGCTCGAAGATGGTCGGCGCACTGCTGTCCAGATCGTCGTCCACCCGCATGAACTGATAGCCGACGTAGCTGCGCGCATGGCCGGGCCAGCCGGACGCCGTGCGCGCGCGGTCATACCAGCGGATGCCCGGGATTCCCACCGCTCCCGGAAAGCGTCCCAGGAGGAACGGCGTGTACGCAGGTCCCGTCACCGACGGAAACACAGTGGTCACAGCGTGCAGTCCTCCCTCGTCGCGCAGGCGCCGCAGCGCGGGGAGGTCGAGCATGTCGCCCTCGAAGGCATCGAGGCGCGCGCCGTCCGCGACGAGGACGACTACGGGCATGTGGGGAATGCGAGCGGCATCGGCGAAGAAAAGCCGCCGGTGCGCATGAGAGCAAGCGGCCGTGATCACTGCCGCACGTCGAACGGTGCGCGACAGATGCGCGGCATTCCGACCACCAGCACCCACATCGCTGGCGCACAGACCGGTCGTCCATGTACACTCCCGCATGCCTACTCCCAAGCGAGGATCGAAAGCGAAGAAGACACCGCGTGCCACGACCGCCAAGGTCGTGAAGGCACCGGCGCCGGCAGCGAAGGCGCGCTCGCCGCGCACGGCCACCGGCAAGCGCGGCAACCCGGCCCAGCTTGCAGCGGCGCAGGCCGAGGCGCAGGACTTCCTCCGCGAGCGCACTGAGGAAGGACATCGCGCGGCGGGTCGCACGCCGCCGTCGCAGAAGTCGAACAAGCGGAGCGTGGGCGCCGCGCGCAGGATCGACGACGACCTCCGCGACTTCATCGGCCCCGTCACGGAAGACGAGAAGTTGCTCCAGGCGCCGCACGAAGCAGCGGCGAACCAGGCGCGCGACTTCCGCCGTACCGACACGTGGCGCGTGATGCGTATCATGGGCGAGTTCATCGAGGGCTTCGACAACCTCGCCACAGTGGAGCGCGGGGTGTCCATCTTCGGGTCTGCACGCACGGCGCCCGACGACCCGCAGTATCTCGCCGCCCAGGAAACCGCGCGGCTCCTCGCCGTGGCCGGCTTCTCCATCATCACCGGCGCCGGTCCCGGGATCATGGAGGCCGCGAACAAGGGTGCAAAGGAAGGCGGGGGCGTGTCCATCGGCTGCAACATCGAGCTGCCCTTCGAGCAGGGCGCGAATCCCTACGTCGACACGCTGGTCAACTTCCGGTATTTTTTCGTGCGGAAGACGATGTTCATCAAGTACTCCAGCGCGTTCATCATCTTCCCCGGCGGCTTCGGCACGCTCGACGAGGCGTTCGAGGCGCTCACGCTCATCCAGACCGGCAAGATCTACCAGTTCCCGGTCATCCTGTTCGGCCGGCACTACTGGGCCGGCCTGCTGCGCTGGCTCCAGTCGCGCGTGCTCGCGGAACGGAAGATCTCGCCGGGCGACATGGACTTGATGTTGCTCACGGACGACCCCGCCGAGGCGGCCCACGCCGTGATCGAGGCGTACAACGCGGTGAGCGCGAAGTAGCACCTTCAAACCGTATCCCCGACATGGCCAGCAAGAAGAGCACGACGAAGAAGGACGACGGTCGCGAGCGCGACGGTTTCAAGGCGAGCCGGCATGGCGCGCCGCCATCGAAGGCGTCGGCTGCGGGCAACAAGGGCGAGCAGAAGCGCGCGGCGGAGCAGCGCGAGCACGCTGGTGCGAAGCACACGTCGCACGATACGTCGAAGTTCCTCCAGGGCGGCCGCATCGCGCCCAAGCGCATCGACGGCACGGAGACCGCCGCCGACCTGATCGACGGCACCTTCCTCGCCTACAACGGCGCCCGGCTCCGCGAAGCGTGCCAGCTCTTCACGAAGAAGATGCTGATGAGCGACGTCACGGTGGGCATGACGCTCACCGGCGCGCTCACGCCGGCGGGACTCGGCATGGCAGCGCTCATCCCGCTCATCGAGTCCGGCTTCGTGGACTGGATCATCTCCACGGGCGCGAACCTCTACCACGACGCGCACTTCGGGCTCGGCCTCTCGATGCATCGCGGCAACGCGAACACCAGCGACACGGTGCTGCGCGAGGAAGGTATTGTCCGCATCTACGACATCTTCTTCGACTACGACGTCCTCCTCAGCACCGACGCCTTCTTCCGGAAGATCGTTCAGGGGCCGGAGTTCCAGCGCGCGATGAGCAGCGCCGAGTTCCACGCGCTGTGCGGCAAGTACATCCGCGAGCGCGAGAAGGCGCTCGGCATCGGCAACAAGTCGCTGCTGGGCGTCGCGTACGAGTGCGGCGTGCCGATCTACACGTCGTCGCCCGGCGATTCATCGATCGGCATGAACATCGCCGCGCTGGCGCTCGAGGGGAACAAGTGCGTCATCGACCCCAACGCCGACGTCAACGAGACGGCGTCCATCGTCCTCGGTGCCAAGCGAGGCGGCGGCAAGAGCGCCATCTTCATCTGCGGCGGCGGCAGTCCGAAGAACTTCGCGCTCCAGACCGAGCCGCAGATCCAGGAAGTACTCGGCATCGATGAGAAGGGGCACGACTACTTCCTGCAGATCACGGACGCGCGCCCCGATACGGGTGGTCTCAGCGGCGCCACGCCTGCCGAGGCGGTGAGCTGGGGCAAGATCGATCCCGAGCGCCTGCCGGATGCCGTCGTCTGCTACCTCGACAACACGGTCGCGCTGCCGCTGCTCACGGCCTATGCGCACGCCAGGCACAAGCCGCGCAAGCTCAAGCGCCTGCTCGACAAGCGCGAAAAGAACATGCAGGTGCTCCGGACGGAGTTCGCAAAGGCGAACGGGGCTCCGCACGAGCCGCGCGACACGGATGCGAAGCTGCCCATGCACCGATAGCCCCAATCCCTTCACGCAGGAGCCGAGATGCGCATCGCTGAATTGCTGCTTCCGGAATACGACGACGAAATCAAGGTCACGCGCACCGTGCTCGAGCGCGTGCCCGACAGTGCCGACGCGGGACATTGGAAGCCGCACGAGAAATCATTTCCGATGGGCCATCTCGCGCAGCTCTGCGCGATGATACCGGCCTGGGTGGTGATGCTCACCGACCACGACGAGCTGGACATCGCACCGAAGGGCGGCCCCACGCGCGGCTACACCTTCGAGAAGACCGCGAAGCTGCTCGAGGATCTCGACAAGAATGCCAAGGCGGGTCGCGCTGCCATCGCGAAGACGACCGACGCGCAGTTCGCCGAGCCATGGCACTTCAAGGCCGCTGGCGAGACGATCTTCACGAAGGACCGCTACCAGTCGCTCCGCTGGTCGGTGCTCAACCACCTCGTGCACCATCGCGCCCAGCTCGGCCTCTACCTCCGCATCCACGGCGAGGCCGTTCCCGACATGTACGGCCCTACGGCGGACACGAAGAAGCCCAGCGCGTGACCACTTGGCATCCTGGGCCAGGAACCTCGTGATCCTGGGCCAGCAACCTTGTCATCC
>JBDTYL010000182.1:0-2298 GCA_040005695.1 bacterium
GCAGATCACGAAGGACCAGTCGCTGATGCAGAAGCTCATCGAGGCCGGCGAGATCACGGAGGAGGAAGCCGAGATGAGCGAGCGGCGCAACATCATCCTCCAGGCGCTGGGCCCCGAGGCGCAGATCAAGGTGGACCTCACCCACCAGCAGGTGCGCCAGAACGACGTCCTGATCATCTGCAGCGACGGCTTGAGCGGCCAGGTGAAGACGGAGGAGATCGCGAGTGCGGCCACCGAGGAGCCGGACCTGATGTCGGTGTGCAAGCGCCTCATCGCCCGCGCGAACGAGAACGGCGGGCCCGACAACATCACCGTCATCGCCGCGCGCTTCGAGGGCAGCGGGCTCGTACCGCCGGAAACCGGCGACAGCGTGGGACACCGCGTCTTTCCGCTCCCCACGGATTCCGGCCAGACCACCGCGGCGCGCATCACGCTCACGGGCGGGATCAACACGACGAAGGAGACGCTGGCGACCCCGCGACGCCCCACGCGGAAGATCCCGCAACCAGAACCGGCATTCGCGCTGTTGCCGCCGGAAGTCTCGGCCACTCGGCGCCTGCGTGGTTCGCTCATCGCGCTGGCGCTGGTGGTGGTGTTCCTGGCCCTCGCCACGTGGTGGACGTATCGGGCCGCATCAGCGGTGGTGGCGCCGCAGCAGCGCAGCACGCCGGGCCAGACACCCACGCCGTGAGTCTCGAGCTCCGCGTGCTGAGCGGCGCCCGCGCGGGCGCGAGCGAACGGTTCGACCTGCCGATCGTGGCAGCCGGCCGGCATGCGATGAGCGATTTCCGTCTGGATCCCGAGGCGGACCTGGATGTCTCGACGCGTCACGCCGAGTTCCGCGAAGAGAACGGCCACTGGGTCATCGCCGACCTCGGGAGTACCAACGGCACGTACGTGAACGGCGAGCGCATCGCCGCGGCGCACGAGTTGGCCGAGGGCGACATCGTGAGCTTCGGTGCCAACGGGCCGCGCGTGGAGGTGCGTGGCGTGGGCCGCCGAACACCGCGGACATCCGTGCAGCAGGCGACGCGTCCGTCGGGTACGGCGGCACCGGCGCCGCGGCTCGATACGCAGGTCCGCGTCGCCGCTGCCGTGAAGGAACAGACACGCGGGATGCATCGGCGGTACCTGGTGGGCGGCGGCGTGCTGGCCGCGGCGGCGGTCGTCGCCTTCGTGGCGTGGCAGCGCGACACCACGAACCGCGAGCGCGAGATGGCGTCGATCATCGCGCGGTCCGACAGCACGCTCCTGGCGCTGGGGAAGAAGCTCGACGGACCGCGCGCGGGCGACGAGGCCTACACCGCCGCGCTCAGGGACTCGCTGGAGGCGCGGAAGCGCGACCTCGACGCGATGCGCCGCCAGTTCGCCGCGGGCACGGCGACGCGCGGGTCCGTGTCCGAGCTCTCCAAGAAGTTCGAGCGGACGGCGGCCATGCAGCAGGCCATCGGCCAGATGGACGTCACGAAGGTCGTGGACGCGAACGACGCCGCCGTGGCGATGGTCGCGAGCGACTTCGATGGACGGTTCATCGCCGGCACCGCGTTCGGCGTGGCGGCCGGCGGCCTGCTGGTGACGAACCGCCACGTCGTGCGCAGCCAGGCCGGGAAAAACGCCGGCCGCGTGATGGTGATCTACGCGAACACCCGCGCATGGCTGCCGGCGCACGTCGTCCGCGTGGGCGAGGCAGAGGACGACGACCTCGCGCTCCTCCAGCTGGACGTGGGCGGCCGGTACCCGGTGGTCGCGGGGGTGAGCCGCACCGCGTCGCTCGCGCGCGTTGGCTCGCCCGTGGCATCCATCGGCTATCCCGGGGCGACGGACACGCCGATGGAAGGCACGGGAATGAAGATCACCGCGCGCACGACCACCACGCCGGGCACGGTGAGCAAGCATCTCGACGGCGTGATCCAGATCGATTCCTACGCGGGCCATGGCTCCAGCGGCAGTCCGCTCTTCGATGCCGCGGGCAACGTGGTGGGCGTGATCTACGGCGGGATGCGGGAGAGCGGCGGGCGCATCGTGTACGCGGTGCCGTCACCACGGCTCGCGGCGTTCCTCGGCGGCGATGCACCGGGAGTGCTGAAGTAGATCCCCTCGCCCGATGGGGCGCGCAATCCATTGCATGTCCCTCGCGGAGGTCGGTCATCCGATGGCGGCCGCTGTCGCCATTTGGTGCAGCGCGCTCGACTCGGCGCAGACCATACCATGATCGGCGCCGGAGGTCAGTCAGCCGATTTTCCGGCACGTGATAACGCAATCATCGTCGGACGCAGGTCGAACGGTTCGCCGGCGTGC
>JBDTYL010000183.1:0-1707 GCA_040005695.1 bacterium
CGCGTGAGCCACCGATCCCTGTTCGCAACAGCACCATTCCCGATGGTTCCGCCTGTACCTCTCCGATCATCGCCGCATCGCCGCCCAGCGGATGCGCGCGCAATGCCGCGAGTGCGGCATCCGCCTCGGCCCGCGGCACGATCGCCACGAGTTTGCCCTCATTGGCGATATGGAGCGGATCGAGGCCGAGCATCTCGCATGCACCGCGCACCGCGACGCGTACCGGCACGCGCTCCTCGTCCACCGCGATGGCCACGCGCGCGCGATTCGCGAGCTCGATCAGCGTGGTGGCGACGCCGCCGCGCGTGGGATCCTTGATCGTGCGTGTATGAGGCGCCGCGTCGAGCAGCGCGACGACGAGCGTGTGCAGTGGCGCACTGTCGCTCTCGATGTCCGCCTCCAGCTCGAGCGCCTCGCGGGCCAGCATCACCGCCATCCCGTGATCGCCCACGTAGCCGCTCACGAGCACCACGTCGCCGGGCCGAACCGTATCGACCGCGAGGCGCACCGTGTCATCGACGATGCCCACGCCACTCGTGTTCACGAACAGCTGGTCCGCCTTCCCGTGAGGTACCACCTTGGTATCCCCGGTCACGATCGGCACGCCGGCCGCCGACGCCGCCGCGGCCATCGAGTCGATCACGCGGCGCAGGATCTCCATGTCGAGCCCCTCCTCGAGGATGAGGCCAACCGAGAGCGCGAGCGGACGCGCGCCGGACACCGCGAGGTCGTTGATGGTGCCGTGCACCGCCAGCTTCCCAATGTCGCCGCCGGGAAAGAACAGCGGGCTCACCACATACGAGTCCGTCGTCATCGCCAGGCGCCCGGTCCCCTGCCCCGAGGCAAACACGGCCGCGTCGGCGTCGCCATCGAGCAACGGATTGCGGAATGCCGGCAGGATGAGCGATTCGATCAGCGCGTGGCTCGACTTGCCTCCGCTGCCGTGACTCAACGTGACGTGAAGGTCCCGCATGCGCGGCGCGGCATCGCGCACCACGCGCGCGCGCTCCATCCGGTCCAGCTGCACCGGCAGCGAATTCTCGGTGCGGCTCGTCACGCGGGCACCGCCGGGCCGCTTGCGGCACCCTGCCGCATGAGGGAGTACCGACCATAGTTGTAGTACGCCGCGCACGCCCCTTCCGGCGACACCATGCAGGAGCCGATGGGCGTTTCCGGCGTGCAGGCGGTGCCGAACACCTTGCACTGCCAGGGCTTGATGACGCCCTTGAGGACTTCGCCGCACTGGCACGCCTTCGGGTCCGTCACGCGAAGGTTCGGCACGGCGAATCGCGCCTCGGCATCGAACTGCGCGAACTCGGGACGCAGGGCGAGTGCGCTGTGCGAGATGAAGCCCAGCCCCCGCCACTCGAAGAACGGGCGCAGCAGCATCGTCTCGCTCATGATCTCGAGCGCACGACGATTCCCGTCCGGCCGCACCACACGGGCGTACTGGTTTTCCACGCCCAGCGGACCGTCCGTGAGCTGGCGGATGAGCATGACGATGGAGTGGAGAATGTCCGCCGGCTCGAAGCCCGTGACGACGAGTGGCAACCGGTACTCGCGCGGGATGAACTCGAAGGGGGCGAGGCCGATGATCGTGGCCACGTGACCGGGCCCGATGAAGCCGTCGAGCTCCATGCCGGGCGAATCCAGGATGGCCTTGATGGCCGGGATGATGGTGACGTGATTGCAGAAGACCGAGAAGTT
>JBDTYL010000184.1:0-11840 GCA_040005695.1 bacterium
TGCATGTACCGCTTGTCGTAGTCACCCGGCGCGAAGTTCTTCCACGTCTTCACCGCCGTGCCGTTCGACGGCGTGAGGTCTGCCGAGCCGCCCATGAGCTCCGGCATCACCCCGACGAGCGCGTTGAGCACCGTGTTGGACGCCGCGCGGCTCGCTACCGAGCCGTTCTCCGCCGTGAAGTCCGGAATGACCTTCTCCCAGCCGCTCGGCAGCTCGCCGGCGAGCCGGCGCGCGAACTCGCGCGCGTCGTCGGGGTGCGCCTTCACGTAGGCGCCGTGCCGCGTGTTCCACTCCGCATGCGCCTTCGCGCCGCGGTCGAGCGTCTGGCCACGCCAGTGCGCGAGCGCCTCATCGGGCACGTAGAAGCTCTCGTCCGGCTTCGCCCAGCCGAGTGCCTTCTTCGTGGCCACGATCTCGTCAGCGCCAAGCGGCTCTCCGTGCGCGGCGCTCGTGTCCTGCTTCTTCGGGCTGCCATAGCCGATGTGCGTCCGGGTGATCACCATTGTCGGACGCGTGGTGTCCGCCTTCGCGTCGGCGATCGCCTGGTCGATCGCATCGAGGTCGTTCACGTCCTCGATGTGGAGCACCTGCCAGCCGTACCCCTTGAAGCGGAGCGCGGTGTCGTCCGTGAACGTGAGGTCGGTGCTGCCGTCGATCGTGATGCGGTTGTCGTCGTAGAAGCCGATCAGCTTGCCGAGCTTGAAGTGACCGGCGAACGAACAGGCCTCATGGGAGATGCCCTCCATGAGGTCGCCGTCGCTGCAGATGAAGTACGTGTAGTGATCGACGATCCCGTGGCCGTCGCGATTGAACGTCGCGGCGAGGTGCGCCTCGGCGACCGCGACGCCGACCGCGTTGCCCACACCCTGGCCGAGCGGCCCCGTGGTGGTCTCGACGCCCGGCGTGTGGCCGTACTCCGGATGGCCGGGCGTGCGGCTCTCCCACTGCCTGAACTGCTTCAGGTCATCGAGCCCGAGGTCGTAGCCGCTCAGGTACAGGCAGCTGTACAGCAGCATCGACGCGTGTCCGCACGACAGCACGAACCGGTCGCGGTCGGCCCAGTGCGGGTCCTTCGGGTCGTGCTTCAGGTGATGCGCAAAGATGCGGTAGCCGAGGGGCGCGAGGGCCATCGGCGTGCCCGGATGGCCGGAGTTCGCTTTCTGCACCGCGTCCATGGACAGCGTGCGGACGGTGTTGATGCACAGCGTGTCGAGGGGAGAATTTGGCATGCGCAAAAGATAAAGCCGCTCGGCTCATTCTGCTTTGCCTCGCCCGCGTCGCCGGTATGGCGGCCGCGGGCGTCGGTTCTTCAGGGTCGCGCGAGCGCCAGCGAGCGCATCCCGGACTCGGGCCCGACATAGAGTATGCCGGCCATGGGCGATCGTGGATCCATCAGCGGCGCCCGCGACGCCGTCGCCTTCACGTGTTCGGAGACGTCGCCGGAAGTCGCGAAGGGATGCGCCTCGAGGTACAGCGCGATCGCGCCGCTCACGTAGCCGGCCGACATCGAGGTTCCCGTCCAGAGCTGCTGCGTTGGCGCGTGCTGCCCGTCCATGCTGGGGAGAAGCACGGAATCGCCCGGGGCGAACACGTCGATGCAGGGACCGAACGCCGTGCCCGGGGCGCGCTCGTCCACCAGCGCGGACGTCGTGTTCCGGCGCGCGCGTCGCACGCGCGAGGCGCCGACCACGATGGCGCCTGGTGCATTGCCCGGCGAGATGTGGCAGGCGTCCATCTCCAGGTTGCCCGCCGATACGACGACGGGGATCCCGGCGGCCCTGAGCTGGCGCACCGCCGTATCGAGCGCCGGCACCGCCACCGCGGTGTCAGCGATGAACGACCAGTTCGCGATGGCGCGCCGATCCGGGTGGCGCGCATGGTCGGCCAGCACCCACTGCGTGCTGCGCACGATCGCCTCGATCGTCCCGCGCATCTTGTGGCATTCCACCATTTTCACGTCCACCACTTCCGCGGCGGGCGCCACACCGAGTGTCGCGCCGGCAGCGGCGCCCGCCACCGCAGTGCCGTGCGCGTTGCAGAGGTGCTCTTCGTCAGGAAAAGCGTCGTAGCCCAGCCGGACGCGACCGGCGAGCTCGGGGTGTCCGGCGAGGATGCCGCCGTCGAACACGTAGATGGTCACCCCCTCACCCGTGCCGAAGTGCCGGTACGTCTGGTCGAGTGGCAGCGAATGCTGGTCGATGCGGTCGAGCGCCAGCGATACCGTCTGCGACTCCATGTACGGCGTTGCGACCGTGGTTGCCATGGTGGCGCCGGCGGACGAAACGATCGCGCCGCGGCCGGACACGCTGGCGGATGGCATGCAGCCCCCGACGACGAGGGCGCCGCTCATGGCGAGCACGAGCGAACGATTGCGACGGGATGACGCGGCGGTCAGCATCGGCACGACGGTGAAGTGACACGAACTCCGACGCGGCCACCGCCGCGCGCCGTGCCATAACACATTTGCCGTGCCACACTTCGCGCGACGGAGCCAGCCACCGCCTGGTGCGCCACGTACCGCCAGGCGGTACGCGGTATGCCTTCACCTCATGGCTTGCCGCGCTGCTGTGCTAACGGACGAGCGCTTCCGCTTCCGCCGCCTTGCACCGCTCGGCGTGGCTCGGGTAAGCCTGACCGCAGTGCACGCACTGCTCGCCGAATCCGGTGCGCTTCCACACGAGGTGGTAGACGGCGCGTTGCAGCTTCGCGATGCGATCTTCGAGGTCCCTGGTGGTGCTGTCCGCCATGTCAGTCTCCGCTGTTGGAAGGAGCGCAACGACGCGCCCCGTCAATGTTCGTCGGCCGGCGGCGCTTCGCCAGTCGTGTTCAGGGTGTCGCGCCGCGCGCCACTGACGGCGCGAGGCCATCGACCACGAGCCGCGTGCTCATCAGGGCCGCGGGCACGATGCGATAGTGCATCCACCGTCCCTCGCGCCTCGTCGTGACGAGGCCCGCCTGTCGCAGGGTGCGCAGGTGGTGCGACACGAGCGACTGCCCCAGTCCTGTATCGTCCATGAGGTCGGCCACGGTGCGCTCCGCGTTCCGCAGCAGGGCGAGCAACCACAGTCGCGTCTCATCGCCGAGCGCGCGAAAGCGCAGCGCGGCCACGGCACGGGCATGGGAAATGTCGTCGGGCATGCGTAAAAGTATAAATACTAATTTATATAACACCAGTCGTCAGTGCGAGCGACCTTGCTGCGGCAGTCGCTGCAACCACGCCAGCACCGCGCTCTCGAGCGCAATCCGCTTGTCGGAATAGGAGTGGTCGGCTGCCAGGTGCTTCACCGTAACGGCTCGGTTGCCCTCCGCGCGCACTGTCTTCACGAGCGCGTCCGCCTGCGCCGCGAGCCCGTCATCGGACGTCACGACCAGAAGGGGGACGTGGGCCAGCCCGGGCGCATCCCCGGAAAATCGCCACATGGCGCCATTCCCCAGCAGCTCGTCGGCCATGCTTTCCGCCGTGACGCCCGCGAGTGACTCCATGTTGTCCGCCATGAACGGCACGGCTTCGGCGTGCGTCATGCTGCCGATCCTCCCCATGTCCGCCGCCGAAATCAGGATGGCGCCGAGCAGCCGGTGGTCGTGCGCGGCGGCGTTGGCCGTGACCCAGCCTCCCATGCTGTGGCCGGCGATCACGATCCTGGTGGTGTCGATGCCGAGGGCACGGGCGTTCGCGGGGTCGCGAAGGAATGCGAGCGTCGCATCGGCGTCCTCGAGATTATTCGCGAAGCGGAAGACCCCGGGGCTGCCCCATGAGCCCCGGTAGTTCACGGTGACGGCGTTCCAGCCCGCCCGTCGCACGGCCTGCGCGAGGTCGAGGTTCTTCTCGTTGCCCGGGAAGCCGTGGAAGAAGACAAACGTGGGATGAGCGCCCGCTCCCGACGCGAGGTACGCGACTCCGTTGATCTTCACGCCGCCCGACGGCACATGCAGCACCTCCATGCGCGCCGGATGCGCCGAGTCGCGCGGCGGGTCTGTGAAGATTGCGCGGGGCACCTGCTGGGCTGACAGCGGCACGGCAAAGGCGAGGACGACGGCGAGATGGAGGCGCATGAGGGTGCAAGCTATCGCTTGTCCGACGGCGTGTCCGGTGCGCCGGCCTTTCCGCCGTAGCCGCTGCGGTGTTCCTGGTCCTGCTGCGACAACTCCGCGGCGCCCGCGGTGGCCTCGCGCCCTGCGCCGGTGACGCGGTCCGGCCGCCCCGAGGCGCCGTCGTTGTGGGGTGCGGGCGTCGCCCGATCCGTCTCGTCCGGCGCGCCGATGCGCGTGCCCTGTCCATCGCCGAGTCCCTGTTTCCGATCTGCCATTGCCAATCTCCGCTCAAGTGTGCACGCCGATCGGCGCAACGCGTGTGCCATGGGTCGGGCCATTCCGCTCGCTGCTCCGCTGGGGTGTGCAAGCGAGCCGTCCTGTGACGTCTCCCTGCGTGGTGGACTGGGAACCGTGCGCGCGACATGCCATCTTCACGCGTCATGGTCACCCCCGACCGCCTGCGGGCGTTGTTCTCGACGTATCACCAGCCACTGGTGCGGTTCCTCACGCGCCAGCTCGGCGATCGCGACTGGGCGGAGGAAATTGCACAGGAGACGTTCGTGCGCGCGATGCAGCAGGAGTCGATCGCCAGCGAGCGGTCGTGGCTGTTTGCGGTGGCGATGAACCTGGTGCGCGACGAGGCGCGACGGGATGCTCGACATCGCCGCCGGTTGGAGCTCATGCGGGACGAGGCAAAGGCAGAGTCGGTCGTCATGCCGGGTCCCACGACCATGGAACGCGATGAGGAACGGGCACTGGCGCGCCGCGCCGTGGACGCCCTGGCCGAACGTGACCGCGACGCGCTGCTCATGCGCGAGGAAGGACTGAGTTACGAAGAGATCGCTGCCGCGCTCGATCTCTCCATTGGCTCGGTGGGAACGACGCTCTCGCGCGCCCGGCGGCGGCTCATGGAAGCATACGAGTCGCTGCAGGCGACTCACACGGCAGAACCGGCATGATGCCGACGGAGAGGGACCCATGACTGGCGAACAGGAAGGCGTCCACCCGGACGAAGGAATGATCCACGCCTGGCTCGACAATGCGCTCGATGCCGCGGATGCCGCACGGCTCGAGGCCCACGTGGCCACCTGTGCGTCCTGCGCCGAGCGCGTGGCGGAAGCCCGCGGGCTCATCGCGGGCGCAACCCGCGTGGTGGGCCTGCTGGACGAGGAGCCAACCCCGCTGCTCATGCCGGCCGCCACGCCCACGGCCGGCAGGGACCTCTCGGTGTGGCGGCTCCTGCGCGTCACGCCGGCGCGGGCGTCGATTGCCGCGCTACTCGTGGTAGCCGTGGGGCTCGTGCTCACGCGGAGCTACCTCGGCGTCGGTAGCGGGATGCGTGACACTTCCACGATGATCTCCAGCAGCGCTCCCGCGTCGTCGCCTGCGCCCAGCGCCGAGGCGCTCGCCATGCACGACACGGTTCTCGATTCCGCCGTGGCGCGACGCCTGTCCGTCGAGCAGCCGCCGAGAACGGTGGAAGCGGCGCCGGGCGTCGCGATTCCCACCGCGCCTGCCGAGCCGGGGATCGTGCCACCGCGGGACTTCGGCAGCGCGGCGTCGAAGGTGTTGGCGGGGCGCGCCAGTATTCGCGCCCAGAGAGAAACCACCACGGTGAGCGCGGACCGGACCCGTGCCGGTATGGGACAGCTGTCCGCTCGCGCGAACCTGGCTGAGGTAACCGTCTCCGCGGCGGCAATCGCAGCCGACAGCGTGGGGCGTGCACCCAGGAGGATGCAGGGCAAGGCACTGGCGCGCGCCATCGCGCCCCGCGAGTGCTACCGCCTGGAAAGCGTCGCGCCGGCCGTGTGGGGCTCCGACCCTCTGCCGCTGATCCTTGCCATGGACTCGTCCGCCACGGACGCGCGAGTGCTTTCCGCCAGTGGCGCGGAGACGGAAGCGCGCGCCTACCTCGAGCATAACGGGACGGACAGCACCTTCTTCCGCCTCCGGCGCATTGGCTTCGTGGGCTCCCTCACTCTGGCCGGCAACGGGCCGGTGCACGCGGGAACGCTCCGCTCCGCGGCGGCAGGCGGTGCAGCGACCGCCCCGGCGTCCGGATTGGCGGCCAAGGGCAGTCCTACCGCCGAGCCTGTTCGCGACGCCCGCGGTGCGGCGGCCCTCGTGAAGGTCACCGCGCACAAGGTAAGTTGTCCTGGTTCCTGAGCGCACCGACCACATGGCGCAGCACCCGAAAAGAGCAGCGCACCACGTGACGGCGGGCGGCACCCGTCGTCGATCATCGCATGCCCGCCGGTATGACGTCCCGGCGGCTGGCCTCCCTTCTCCGATGTGCGTGTGATCGACGCTGATTCCAGCGCAGGCGGCGTCCCCGAACCCACGGCACGAGCGCCGCAGCTGTCGCGAGAGCTGACGGAATTCCTGGTGGAGCTGTCGGTCGCGATGCACAAGCACGCGATCTACCCACCGGGGCACCCGCTATTGAAGCAGGCGGTGGATGCCGTATACGCGAAGCTCCAGCCCCTGCTTGCCGAGCGTTCCGCGCTGTCCATCGGCGTGGCGCGGCGCCAGCTCATCATCGAGGGCGTTGCCACGGGTTCCGTGCACCCGCTGCTGGGCGAGCTCGCCGGCAAGCTGCACCGCCACCACATCGGCGCCATCAAGCTCGTCCGCGGACTCGAGCGCGAGGAACTCGGCAACGCCCTGGGCATCGTGGGCGTCGAGGCGCAGCTTGGCGAGGAGCCCCTGGGCATGCAGCCAGGCCTGGAGTCGATGTGGGCCCACGTCCGGCTCTTTCCGCTCACGTACGACCGGCTCGAGTTGCTCGACGAGGACGAGGACGATGGGCGCGGCGGGCGGCCGGCAACGGCGCAGGACGGCCGGGCCGCGCAGCTCTGGGTGGGACTGGCGCGCGCCGCCATCGCAGCGGAGCGCACGACCGACGAGTCACCGCTCGACCCGGAGCAGGTGGCTCATGCCATCGACGAGCACGACCGCGAGCCGGCGTACGACCAGGTCATCGTCGGCTACCTGCTCCAGATCGCGAACGAAGTGCGGACAGACGACACGACGGTCGCCGCCACGGAGGGACTGAAGCGCCGGATCTCGCGACTCGTTGGCGCGCTGCAGCCGGACACGCTTCGCCGCCTTCTCGAGATGGGTGGCGACAACCTGCAACGCCGCCGCTTCGTGCTCGATGCCGCGCAGGGGATGAGCGTGGAGGCGGTGATCGAGCTCGTGCAGGCCGCCGCGACGGCCGAGGGGCAGACGATCTCCCACTCGCTCGTCCGCATGCTCACGAAGCTCGCGACGCACGCCACCGGCGACGCGAATGCCCGCGGCCGTGCCGCCGACGGCGCGTTCCGCGAGAACGTGGAGCGTCTCGTCAACTCGTGGTCGCTCAGTGATCCCAATCCGGAAGGGTATTCCGCCGCACTCGAGCAGATGTCGCGCAGCGCCGGCGCCGGCGCGCCACCTCCCGAGGCCGACGACGCACACTTTCCGTGCGAACCCTCGCGCACCATCGCGATGGCGCTGGAAATGGGCATCGCGGGCGACAACGTCGCGCGCGCCGTAGCCGAGATGCTCGGGTCCCAGTCCTACGTCGAGCTGCTGGATCTCCTCGACTCGGCTCCGCAGCATCACACCGAGGCCATCGAGTTCATCTGGTCGCGGGCCGCGGCATCCGTGCCGCTCGACAACCTCCTCGCGGCGCCGCGTCTGGAGCACCAGCTGATAAGGCGCGTGGTCGAGCGCACCGGCGTGCCGGCGGCGCCGGCGCTGATTCGCGCGCTCGCGGCTTCGCCCGAGGGCATCCGACGCGATCGCCTGATCGCGCTGCTCACGTCGCTGGGGCCGGACGTCGCGCCACTCATCGCCGAACAGCTCGCGGGGTCGCCATCGCCCCTCGCGAAGGAACTGCTCGCGAGCCTCGGCAGGCTCTCCCCCCCGACGCTGCCCGCCGAAGCCCGCGCATTCCTCGCGCATCCCGATCCGTCCCTCCGACGCGAGGCCGTGCGCCTGCTGCTCGCGTACGACGAGACGCGCGAGAGCGCGATGGCGGTGGCCGTGCGCGACGAGGATGAGCGAGTGGTGTACGCCGGGCTCCTCGCGGCCCAGGAGAAATGCTCGCCGTACGTGGCAGCCACCATCCGGCAGCGCATGGACCGCTCGGAAATGAGCGACGGAGCCTCCCGGGTGGCCGCGGTCCGGGCGGTGGCCGTCGCAGGAGACGACGCGGCGCTGCCATGGCTGCTGGAGCGCACCGTGACGGCGGGGCGGCTGCTGCGCCGCACGCGCCTGGCGCCCACGTCGCCGGAGATGCTGGCGGCGCTGAGCGCCATCGCCGCGCGGTGGCGCAAGGATCCGAGGGCGGCAGAGGTTCTCGAGATGGCGCGCGCCAGCAGCAGCCCCACCGTCCGTGCGGCGGTGATCGACAGCGCGGCGCGCATGTCGTCGGGCGGTTTCAAGATCGTATGAGCGACCCGGTCCGCTTCCTCACGGCGTTCACGCAGGCGGTGGCCACGATGGCGCTGTACGGGCCGTCGCATCCCGCGCGCGGACGCGCCGTGGACGGCGCGTACCGCCTGCTGCGCGACCTCCAGGCCGAAGATGCCCAGCCGGAATTCTCCTTCCTTGGCGACGAGGTGGTGTACGGGCAGACGCCACTGCGACAGATGCGCGACTGGGAGTGGGCAGCGCGCCTCGCGGAGGCGGGCGTGCAGCGGCTGGAGTTCGCGGCGGACGTGTCGCGCGGCGACTTCGAGGGATTCCTCGAGGACGTGCTCGTGCGCCTGACCCTGGCGACCATCGACACGACCGAGGCGCGGCCCGGTGCGGGACGATCGTCCATCCGGTTCGGCGCGCTCGGCATTCGCGGCGATGCGCGACTCGCCACGCTGCCGAGCACCGACCTGCCGACTTCAGGCGAACGCTACGACCTCACGGATGAAGTCGAGACCGTGAAGTGGATGCATGCCGAGGTGAGTGAGCGCGGCCTGTTGCCGCTCATGGAAGCGGAATCGGTGGTGCGGTCGCTGGCGGTGGCCATGCACGGCGACCAGGAGATGCTCCTGCCGCTGCTCTCGCTGCGCGAGTTCGACGAGTACACCACCACGCACTCGCTGAACGTGTCGGTGCTCACGATGGCGCTGGCGGAGGCGATGCAGATGTCGGCCGCGGACGTGCGCGCGTTCGGTGTGGCGGGTCTACTGCACGACCTCGGCAAGACGCGCGTTCCCCTGGACATCCTGAACAAGCCGGGCAAGCTCTCGGATGCCGAGCGGGCGGTGATGCAGAGTCACACGGTGGAGGGCGCGAAGCTCATCATCACGAGCGACCGGCAGCTCGACCTCGCCGCCGCGGTGGCGTACGAGCACCACATCATGCTCAATGGCGGCGGTTATCCGCACCGCCATATCCGTCGCGCGTGTCACTGCGCGAGCGCGCTGGTGCACGTGTGCGACGTGTACGACGCACTGCGCACGCACCGCCCGTATCGCGGCGCCTGGGAGCCGGAGAAGGTGCTCTCCTACATCGAGGAAGGCGCGGGGACGGACTTCGACGCGGACATCGCGCGGGTGTTCGTCGCGCTCATGCGGCGCATGGAAGGCCGCATCGAGCACTCGACGCTGGCGGAGCTGGGCGCGACCGCGCCCGCGGCTGCCGTCTAACGGATGCCGCGCAGGGCCCGGCGAATCCACTCCGTCAGGTCGGGGTCGTCCGCGATGGCATCGGACGCGACGACGAGCCAGGTACTCATGGGTCGTTCCCCGTCCGGCGCGAAGGGAGTGACCCCGGCCTCCGCGCGCAGCGGCGCGTATTCCGCGGCCGCGGTCTTCACGATGAGCGCGTCGTCCCAGACGATGGCGAACGTGGATTTGCCGGCGAGGAACCCCCGACCCCCGAAGACGTTCTTCTGCCGGATGGCGCGCTCACCGAGCGTTTCGAGTGCATCCGCGACGCGTGCGACGAGGCCCTGGTCAGGTGGCATGCCGGCAAGGTGCGCGTACGGGAATGCGACGGCAAGATGGACACGCATCGAGCGATGGCGTGGCCTCATACATGCGACCTCCCGGTAAAATGCACCGAAACACGAGCGGGCCTGGCTGGCACATCGACGCCATCATCTACCAGTTGCACGTCAAGGCATTCCGCGACAGCAGCCGCGATGGGTACGGTGACTTTCGCGGCGTGATCGAGAAGCTCGACTACATCGCCGCTCTTGGCGTCAACTGCATCTGGCTCCTGCCTTTCTACCCCTCGCCCCTGAAGGACGACGGCTACGACATCGCCAACTACACGTCGGTGCATCCGACGTATGGCAGCCTCGAGGACTTCAAGGAGTTCCTCGATGCGGCGCACGCCCGGGGGCTCAAGGTCGTCACCGAGCTGGTGATCAACCACACGTCGGACCAGCACCCCTGGTTCCAGCGCGCGCGTCTCGCGCCCAAGGGTTCGCCCGAGCGCGACTTCTATGTCTGGAGCGACGACCCCAACAAGTACGCCGGAGTGCGGCTCATCTTCCCGGACATGGAGTCGTCCAACTGGGCATGGGACCCGGTCGCACAGCAGTTCTACTGGCACCGCTTCTTCAGCCACCAGCCGGACCTGAACTTCGACAACCCGGCCGTGATGGAGGCGGTGCTGGACGTCATGCGCTTCTGGCTCCGGCTGGGCGTGGATGGCATGCGCCTGGACGCCATTCCGTACCTCGTGGAGCGCGAGGGCACCAGCTGCGAGACGCTTCCGGAGACGCACGCGGTGCTCAAGCGGCTACGCGCCGTCATGGACGCCGAGTTCGACGACCGGGTCTTCCTGGCCGAGGCCAACCAGTCGCCCGTTGAGGTGAGTTCGTATTTCGGGGACGGCGACGAGTGCCACATGGCGTTTCACTTCCCCGTGATGCCGCGCATGTACATGGCGCTGGCGCTGGAAGACCGCTCGCCCATCGTGGACGTCATGGCGCAGACGCCCGCGATTCCCGCGGGCTGCCAATGGGCCATCTTCCTCCGCAACCACGATGAACTCACCCTCGAGATGGTCTCGGAGGAGGAGCGGGAGTTCATGTACGGACACTACGCCAAGGATGCGCGCATGCGGATCAACGTCGGCATCCGCCGCCGGCTCGCGCCGCTCCTGGGCAACTCACGCGACGACATCGAGCTGATGCACGCGCTGCTCATGTCCTTGCCCGGTGCCCCCGTGATGTACTACGGCGACGAGCTGGGCATGGGCGACAACGTCTACCTCGGTGACCGCAACGGCGTGCGCACCCCCATGCAGTGGAGCGCGGACCGCAATGGCGGGTTCTCGGAAGCGGAAACGGCCGCCCTGTACTTCCCGGTGATCAGCGACCCGCCGTACGGCTACCAGATGGTCAACGTCGAGACGCAGGAGGAGGTGGCGAGCTCGCTGCTGAACTGGGTCCGCGCGATCGTGCAACTACGCCGGAAGTACCACGCGTTCGGCCGGGGGAGCTTCGAGCCGATCGCCGCGGGCAACCGCCGCGTGCTGGTGTTCCTGCGCCGTCATGGCGATGAGGTGCTGCTCTGCGTGAACAACCTCGCGCGCCACGCGCAGTATGTGGAGCTGGACCTCGGCGAGTTCGACGGCTGGCTGCCCATGGAGTTGTGGAGCGGCCAGGCCTTTCCCCAGGTCGGGACGCGACCGTATCTGCTCACGCTGAGCGCTCGCGAGTTCTACTGGTTCAGGCTCATGCCCCCGGGCGGGCCAGACCACCTCGACGCCGTGTCGCCGGTGGGACCATGACCTACCCGGCAAGCGTGGAGCAGGCACGTCCCGGCGACATCGGCGCGGAGCGGCGGCCGTGGCACCTTCGCCGCGGC
>JBDTYL010000185.1:0-3379 GCA_040005695.1 bacterium
GACAAGAAGGGACTGCGCTCAGGATGACAAGAAGGGACTGCGCTCAGGATGACAACGCTCAGGATGACAGAGGATCACACCGCGTCCGACAACGAGCTGAACGTGAAATCCCGCACCTTGAGCGTGGGCATGTACGTCGCGCCGCCGGCGCCGAGCGCCTCAGAGGCATTGATGCGAATGGATGGGCCGAGCGCCTCGAGGTTGTTCAGGAAGAAGATCGGCGATTCGTTGAAGCGGAAGTTCTTCACCGGGTGCGTGACCTTCCCGTTCTCGATGAGGAACGTGCCGTCGCGCGTGAGGCCCGTGTAGGAGATGGTGCGCGGGTCCGTCGGGCGGATGTACCAGAAGCGCGTGACGAGGATGCCCCGCTCCGTGCTCTTGATCATGTCCGCCGTGGACGTCGTACCGCCAAGCATGCGGAGGGCGCGACCGCCACCACCACCACCACCGAATCCGCCGCCAACGCCGGCGCGCGTCGGCTTCACGCCCTGCTTCTGCGCCCAGAACCGATCGTAGTTCAGGTTCTTCACGATGCCGTTCTCGATCCACACCACCTTCTCGAGCGGCATGCCGTCGCCGTCGAAGCCGCCGTTCGTGCTGGGGCTGTCTTCGGGGTCCGTAAGCAGCGTGACGCGCTCGTCCACCACCTTCATCCCGATCTTGTTGCCGCCGCCCTGCTTCGAGAAGAACGACCGGCCTTCGTCCGCACTGCGCGCCTGCATGGCGCCGGAGATCATCTGCACGAGGTTGCCCACCGCCGTGGGCTCGAGGATGGTCACGTAGCGGCCCGGCTCGACGGCCACGGGGCCGCGGGACTGCCGCGCCTTGTCCGTGGCCACCGCGCCCACGCGCTGCGCGTCGATGTCAGCGAACGTGTCGCCATCGCTGCACGCCCAGCCGCTGCCCGTGCCGTCCGGCGTGCGCACCGTTGCCGTCATGGTCACCACGGCGCTCGAGTCATAGGCGAACAACCCCTTCGAGTTGGCCAGCGCGCTCGCACCGGCGCGGCACTCGATGAAGCCCGTCGCGATCAACCCCGCCGCACGCGCCTGCTCCGTGACCTTCTTTGCCGCCTGGGCGCGCTCGGCCGGCGACGGCAGGCTGATGATGCGCGACTTCGCTGGCGGATATTCCTGTGCGCCTAGTTCCGGCATCCGCTCCGGGTTGGGCGGGACGAGCTTCGCGATGTCCGCCGCCTCCCGCGCGGCTGCCGCGAGCGAGGCTTCGTCGAGCCGGTTCGTCGTCACGCTCGCCGCGCGACCGTTCACGAGCGCGGTGATGGTTACGGACGTATCGCGGTTCTCGCCGCTCGTCGTCACCTGGTTCAGCGCGAAGCGCGTGTCGGCACGTGCGCCGCTGTTGATGCTCACGCGGGTCTCGTCCGCGGGCGAGTTCTTCAACGCGCGCTTCGCGATGTCCTCGGCGTCGGCGCGGGAGAGGATGTCGATGGGAGCGTAGAGGCTCCGGGCAAATGACTCGCTCATGCCTTGCGTCCCGTGTTGATGATGTTGGTCTGCGTGAAGAGCGCGGGCGGGCAGCCGTGGCTCACCGAGTTGCTCTGGCCGGGCTGGCCCTTGGCATCGCCGAAGGCTCCGCCGAGGTGGTAGCTGCGCGGGCCGCCGATCACCTTCATCGAGCCCCAGAACTGCGGCGTCTTGAACTGGTAGGCCACGTCCTTCAGCATGCCGACGATCTTGCCGCCTTTCACCTCGTAGAACACCTGGCCGGCGAACTGGCCGTTGTACCGCTGCTGGTCGATGGAGAACGAGCCGTCGCCCACGATGGCGATGCCCTTGTCCATCTGGGAGATCATGTCCTCCCACATGTAGTCGTTCTTGCCGGGCTGGATGGAGACATTCGGCATCCGCTGGAACTGCACGTCCGCCCAGCTCTGCGCGTACGAGCAGCCGTAGCTCTTCACGGGCTTGCCGACGCGCTTGTAGTAGTCGGCGAGCATCGATGCCTGCTCGCGCGTGGTCTGATAGTCGACGAACACGCCATTCTTGATGATGTCGAATGTCGTCGGCTTCACGGCCTCGTCGTCCCAGCCAATGGCGCCAAGTGACCCGGGCTGATCGCGGTCTCCGACGACGTTCATGATATCGCTGCCGAACTTCAGCTTGCCGAGCACTTTCTCCGGCGGGGCGACGAAGCTCGTGCCCGCATAGTTGGCCTCGAATCCGAGCGCGCGATCGAGCTCCGTGGGGTGCGCGATCGTTTCGTGGCAGGTGAGCCACAGGTTCGAGGGATGCAGGAGCAGGTCGTAGCGGCCCGGCTCGACGGGCTTTGCCGAGAGCTTCTCGACGGCGTCGTTGGCCCAGCGCGTGGCGTTCTCGCCGAGCTTCGCGTCGATCACGTGTTCGTAGCCGAGTCCCATGGGCGCCACCTCGTTGCTCTGGCGCGTCTGGAAGTCGGACCGGTCGTCGGACACCGCGGTGATCGACATCGACGGCGACGTCCGGTAGATCGTCTGCACGATGTACGAGCCGTCGCTCGTCATCAGCGTCTTTTCTTCGCGCAGGAAGAACATGCTCGACTGCACGTTGCGCACGTTCTTCACCTTCGACGCGGCCTCGTTGGCGGCGAGGAGCAGCGCGACCTTCTCGGGGATCGACACCGAGAAGGGATCGATGCGGATGGGGCTCTTCCACTCGCCTACTTGGTTGCCCGGCGTGGGCGCAAGCACCACGGGCTTGAGCTGGCTGGCGCGGTTGGCCTTCGCCTGCTCGAGGGCGAGGCGGGTGACGCCGGCGATGGCGTCCTTCGTGAGGTTGCTCGTGGCCGCGAACCCCCACGCACCGTCCACCAGTGTGCGCACGCCGAGTCCGAAGGTGTCGGTGTCGCCGACGCCGGTGACGATCTTGTCGCGCGTGCCGACGTTCTGCTGCCGGCGCGCCGACACGCGCACGTCGGCGTAGGAGGCACCGCCGGATTTCGCCGTGTCGAGGGCCACCTGCATGAGCGCCTTGATGGCGGGATCGCCGGGCGTGGGCAGGGAGGCGGCGAAGGCATCGCCGGCGGCGAGGATCCGGCTGCCGACGGCCGCCGTTGCGGCGGCGGCGGCAGAGGTTTTCAGAAAGGTGCGTCGCGACTGGGTCACTGGCTTCTTCTGAGGAGGGGAGGAGGGGACGGACTGTCCAATATACGGCTGGAGGGGGCGGTCCGTTCGACGCGTCTTCCGCCGGCTGGCGATGGCCGTATGCGGTGAAGACTCCCGTGGCCGGTGGCTTGTCGACTCCGCCACGGAGGACGCGGGTTGTCACGCACGCGCAGCAGCGCTCGGGATTCTATCCCGTCACGTCCTGGCAGCTTCATGCCGTCCTCCGTGATCCTCTGTGTCCTCCGTGGTAAAAGCCCGTTGCGCCGTGCGAACCGCACA
>JBDTYL010000186.1:0-2139 GCA_040005695.1 bacterium
GCGCCGCGATTGACGACGTCGCAGCAGGCGAGGCCCACGGCCGTCTGCGAGTTCTCGGGCCGCACCTTCCACTTGAGCGGCTGTCCCTCGGTGGCGAGGTCGATCGCGTAGGACACGTTGGGGAACGGCGTCACGAGGTACATCGTGTTGCCGACGACGAGCGGCGAGCCCTCGTGGCCACGCAACACGCCGGTGGAGAAGGTCCACGAGGCGTGCAGGTTGGCGGCGTTGGCCGGCGTGATCTGCTCGAGGTCACTGAAGCGTGAGGCGGAGACATCACCGGCGGGAAGATTCCATTCTCCGGGCGGTCCGCTGCGCGGTGCGGCGATGCGCGTGCCCGTCACGGGCCTGAAGGCCGCCGCGGCCGAGTCGCCCGGTGCCGGCGCGTCGGTGCGCGTGCAGGCGGCGCTGAGCGCACCGGCGAGACATCCAGCGACAATGACAGCTGCCCGCATCATCCGTCCTCCCCTTCGAGATGGCACTTCGTCAGCGACGCCTGGTGCGTGCCTTGGCGGCCTGCTTCTGCCCCGCCTTCGTCTGGAGCCTGCTCCGCTCGTATATGGCGATGTACTCGTCCATCGTCACCGACGCGATCGAGTCGCCAATGGCGTCGAGCGGGAAACCGTCGAGCGACGTGAACCGCACGCAGGCCTTCCCCATATCGAGCTTGCTGCCAGCACGCGCGAACGCGTCGCGGAGCCGCTGCAGGCTTTCGTCGCTGCCGTACACGCCCATGAGGTGGATGACGTAGTAATGCTTCTGTGCCGCGAGCGCCACGTAGCAGAGCGGGTAGCCGTTGTACGTGACGGGGGAGCGCGAGAGCGGCACGGACCACGCGAGCATTCCGTAACTCAGTCCCTCCACGTAGCCGTCCGGCATCCGCGTGCGGATCGCGTCGCGCACCGCGAGCAGGACGGCGCGCCGCCCTTCCGGCAGGGATGCGATGTACCCGTCCACGTCCTCTACCACGACCTGCTTCATCTCATCCTCCCGCGTCCGGCCAGCGGCTCAGCGCCGAGGCGACGGCATGAGGTAGTCCTGCGAGGCGATGCACTGCCAGCGGCCGTCCATCTTCACCCAGCTGTCGGTATAGCGGTAGCGGTTGGTGAACGCGCCGTGCGGCCCCCGCCCCTTCATCACGAGGATCCCAACGACGACGGCCGCATTGTCGTAGATGAGCGCGCGCATCTTCTCGTTGGACGCCTCGCGCACGGTGTCCGTGCCGGTGGTGAACGCCTTGATGCCCGCGTCGCGCTCCATGATGCCGCTCTCGTCCGAGTAGACCCAGCGCGGCGCGGTGAGTCGGCGCATGATGCCCGCGTCGCGATGCACCACGGCCTGCGTCCATTCATTCTCGAGACGGAACAGCGCCTGTTCCTCCACGTGACTCTGCTGCTGCGCGCGCAGGCTCGGCGCGGCGAAGATGACGACAGCCAGCGCGAGCGTCGCGGCCAGGCTACTCCCCGAAATGCGGCTCATACGTCGCCTCGGAGTCGTCGTGTGCGTGCATGCGCTCGAGCGCGCGCGCGCAGGTGTTCCAGCGCAGGATGGCGTCGTCGTTGCCGGCCTCACGCAGCGCCTCCGCTCGCTCGAAGGCGCGCATCGCCGCCTGGAGCGACTCGCCGGCCATGGCTTCCGCATGCATGGTGTCGAGCGCGAGCTGGGCGTGGCCGAGTCGCTCGTGGATGATGCCGTCGTAGTAGGCGCGCTGGTAGGGATCGGCAAGGCGATCGAGGAGCGCGCGTGCGCGGCCGGCGAGTTCCTTCGGCTGAGGCCCGAACTGGTCGGTGAGCGACAGCAGGAGCATGATGATCACCGGCTGGTTGACGGGATCGACCTCGAGGATGTCGAGGCAGATGCTCTCCGTCGCCCACGACTGGTTGAGCAGGCGGTAGCGCTCCGCCTTCTGGATGGCGCGCGGGATGGCGTCGCGCGAAATCGTCTTCAGCTGGAGCGTTGTCTTGTCCATGGGCGCACCTCTCGATTAGCGCTTGCGAGGGCCGCGCACGAGCCGGACGAGCGCCCGCAGCGGGTCATAGTGCTGGTCGACGACGCGCTCCTTGAGGGGAATGATCGCGTTGTCCGTGATGGTGATGTGCTCGGGGCACACCTTCGTGCAGCACTTGGTGATGTTGCAGT
>JBDTYL010000187.1:0-2735 GCA_040005695.1 bacterium
TCCAGCTGCCCTGCCACGCGAGCGGACGGTTCTTCGGCCACAGTCCATACGGCAGAGCGAGCGTGCGGATCTTGTAGCCAGGCACCGCCGAGTCGATCCCCATCGCGTTGCGTGCGATCTGTTCCTGCACCGCGGCATCCGGATACTTGCTCAGTTGCATGTGCCACAGCGTGTGGTCGCAGAGCTCGAAGCCCTGGTCCGCCAGCCACTTCACCTTCGGGAAGCGCCATTCCTTCTTCTGGCCGCCGAACTTCGGGTTGTCGCCGAAGAAGTTGTGTCCAGCGGCACCGCCATTCAGCATGCAGAACACGCCGCGGTTCTTCCAGCCCGGATGCGTCTTCGCGAAATCCACCCAGATGCCCACGGCACTCGTCGGGTCGATCTCGAGCTTTCCACCTTGCTCGAGATACCGGAACTGCGAGTCGGACGCGTCGTCGAACACCACGACCACCGGCGACATGCCGGCAGGCACGTCGCGGAAGTCCTTGTCGAGCATCTGGCTGATGGTGATGGGCCGGAAGCCGCGCTTGTACGCTTCCTCGAGATCGGCGCGATAGCTTGCCGCCGTCCGCGTGTACAGCGTGTTCTTCTCACCGCCGATGACGTGGTACTCGAGCACGGGAATGCGTCCCTGCAGGTTGGCCGCGGCGGGCGCCGAGGATGGCGCCGCGGACCCGTCGCCCACGACAGGCGCGGCCGTCGCCGCCACGGCAACCGACCCGCTGGCCGAATCATGCGTCCTGGCGACGGGCCGGTCGGCGGAGGCGTCGCCCTTGGAACAGGCGGCGAGCAGGAGCGAGAGAGCGATCAAGCGGCGATCCATTTCGAACCTTCGGGGTCAAAAGAAGAGAGTGAAAAGCGGCCACGGCCAGAAACCTGCTTCCGCACCAGCCGTACCACCAATTAAACCCCCACCAACGGTCTGTGTTCTCCCTGAGTCTCCGCGCACGATTGGCGTCGCTCCGTAGTGGGCTGCAGCAGCCAGACGAGCCCGCTCGCTCATGGATGCGACGCCACTGGCGCTCCCTGGGCACCCTCGCGCTCCTGTGCGTGGTCGTGCTCACGTTCGACGCCTGGCTGGAGACCTGCGCGTTCGAGGGCTGCCCCACCCGCGCGGGCATTCGCGCCTTCCGGCCCGGCGAGGGCGGGCGGATCGTCGACCGGAACGACCAGTTCCTCGGCCGCATCGCCCTCGTGCGCCGCGTGAACGTCCCCCTCGATGCCATCCCACTGCACGTCCGCGAAGCCTTCCTCGCGACCGAGGACCGGCGATTCTACGCGCACAACGGTCTCGACTGGCGTGGCCTCTTTCGCGCCGCCGCCAGCAATGTCCGCCATGGCGGCGTGCGCGAAGGGTTCAGTACCATCACCATGCAGGTCGCGCGCAACTCCTTCCTCGTCAACAAACGGTACGGGCGTACGCTCCGCCGCAAGCTGATCGAACTGCGACTGACGCGCCTCATCGAAAGCGAGCTGACCAAGGACCAGATCCTCGAGTTGTACCTCAACCTGATCTACCTGGGCAATGGCATGAACGGGGTCGAGGCGGCGAGCCGCGACCTGTTCGGCAAGAGCGTGGACAAGCTCACCGTGAGTGAAGGCGCCATGCTCGCTGCGCTGCCGAAGGGCCCCAGCGCGTACACGCCTCGCGACCACCCCGAGCGCGGCCTGAAACGCCGGAACCTCGTGCTGTCGCTCATGGCGCAGAACGGCTATATCACGGAGGCCACGGCGGTGCACGACGCGAGTCAGCCGCTGCGGATCGCCGAGGACGAATGGCGCCCGGATACGGGCAACGAACCCCTCGCGCTCGACGCCGTCCGCGCGCTGATCGACTCCATCCGCCCCGACGCACTCAGGGACGGCGACGTGACCGTCTACACCACGCTCGACCTGGCGGCGCAGCGCTCCGCGGACCGCGCCGTACTCAGGCAGACGACGGCGGTCACGCGCGAGACGCAGTACGCGGGCAACCGCGTACGCGAGGCCGCGCAGGGTGCACTGGTGGCGCTCGACCCCCGCAACGGCGACATCCGCGCCCTCGTGGGTGGACGGCGCAGCAAGCGCGGGTTCAACCGTGCCTTCAATGCGAAGCGGCAGCCCGGCTCCGCCTTCAAGCCCTTCGTCTATGCCGCCGCAATGAAAGCGGGGATGACCCCCGAAACGCTCGTCGATGACGAGCCGGTGGAGGTGCAACAGGGCCGGAGCGTGTGGCGGCCCTCCAACTACGACGACAGCTACATCGGCACGATCACGCTGGCCAAGGCGCTGGCGGTATCGTCGAATGCGGCGGCGGTTCGCGTGAGCCAGACGGTCGGCATCCCGAACGTGATCCTCGCCGCGCGCCGCAACGGCATCGGCAGCCCCCTGCCGAACTATCCCGCCATGGCACTTGGCGCCATCGAGGTCACGCCGCTGGAGCTCGTGGCCGCGTACGCGCCATTCGCCAACGGTGGGCTCAGGGTGCACCCGCGTCTCGTGCGCCGCATCGAGGCCGCAGACGGGACCCTGCTCTGGAGTTCGGAGATCGTGCCAGCGGATACGGTGATGGACCCGCGTGACGCCTACCAGATCACCTCGATGCTGCGCGGCGTCGTCGATGCCGGATCAGGACGGACCGTGCGCGATGCCGGCGTGCGCGGTCCCGTGGCCGGCAAGACGGGCACGACCAACAACGCCACCGACGTCTGGTTCGTCGGCTACACGCCGACGCTCGTCGCCGGCGTCTGGTTCGG
>JBDTYL010000188.1:0-9395 GCA_040005695.1 bacterium
ACCGCGGCGTGGACGTGATCGACCTCGGCGCCGGCGACGCCGACCTCTCGCCGCCGACGGGCGCGCTCGACCGCCTCGCCGAGGCGTCGCGGCAGGCGCCGTTCCAGCGCTACGGGTTCAACATGGGGCTCGTGGCGTACCGCGAGGCCGTGAGCGCCTTCATGGCGAAGCGCTTCGCCCAGCACTTCGACCCGATGACGGAGATCGTGCCGCTCATCGGGAGCAAGGAAGGCATCTCGCACATGGCGTTCGCCTACCTCGACCCGGGCACGGTGGGCATCATCCCGGAGCCCGGGTACAACTCGTATCAGGGCGGCACGCTGCTCGCCGGTGCGGAGGTCTACCGGTACGCGTTGCGGCCGCGCACGAACTTTCTCGTGGAGCTCGACGACATCCCCGAGGACGTGCTGCGCCGCGCGCGCATCCTGTACCTGAACTACCCGAACAACCCGACCGCGGCCATCGCGCCGCGCGACTACCTGCAGCGCATCGTCGAGCGCTGCCACGAGCTGGGTCTGCTGCTCGTGTACGACAACGCCTATTCGGAGATGGCGTTCGACGGCTACGTGCCGCCGAGCATCTTCGAGATCGACGGCGCGCGCGAGGTGGCGATCGAGTTCCACTCGCTGAGCAAGACGTACAACATGACCGGGTGGCGCTGCGGCTGGGCCATCGCGCGGCCGGAAGTCGCCGCCACGCTCGCCAAGGTGAAGTCGTTCATCGACACCGGGCAGTTCATGGCGGTGCAGGCCGCCGGCGTCGCGGCGCTCGAGAGCTGGGAGTCGTTCGTGCCGCAGAACGTCGCCATCTTCAAGGACCGGCGCGACGCCGCCGTGAGCGCATTCCGCTCCGCCGGGTTCGCGTGCGAGGTGCCGCTCGCGACCATGTACCTCTGGATCAAGTTGCCAGACGGCGTGCCCTCCGCGGCATTTGCCGAGCGGCTGCTGGAGGACGAGGGCGTGATCGTGATGTCGGGCTCGTCGTTCGGCAAGGGCGGCGAAGGCTTCTTCCGCATCTCGTTCATCACGTCGCCCGCGCGCATCGCGGAGGCTGCAGTACGCGCTGGCCGCGTGCTCGCGAACATGACGGTGGGTGCGGCGTGAGGAAGCGTCGCGAACCGGCACCGCTGCTGCTGTCCATCGCCATTCACGTGGCGGCTGCCTTCGCGATCCTCGGCGTGACGTTTCACTACGATTTCTCGGGTCTCGCCTCACCGCGCGTCCCGCCGCCCGTGGCTGAGCGACTGACGTACGTCGACGTCGCGCGCAGCGGCGGTGCCACGGGAGGCCGCGATTCCCTGGGCGACGCGCCGAAGGCAACGCAGCCGTCGCGCGGGCTCATCGCGCCGCTGCACGTGCCGGACGTGATCGCCCCGCCCGCGCCGCCCACGGTGGGTACGCCGGGCGGCGTGGTGGGCGGCCGTGGGCGTGCGAACGACGTGAGCGCCACCACGGGCATCGTGCCAGGCACACCCGACCCCCGGCTCGCCAACGATTCGCACGACTTCTTCCCGGCGCCCAAGACGCATGCGGAGCGCGTGGATAGCGCCGTGCGCGCAAGCATCTACGCCTACAACGATTCCGTCGCGAAGGCGCGGGTGCTGGCGGGCAAGGCCCCGGGCGACTGGACGTACGAGGGCAAGAACGGCCAGAAGTGGGGCATTGACGGAAACAAGATCTACCTGGGAAAGTTCGCCATTCCCAGTGCGGTGCTCGCCGCCCTGCCGCTGCGCATCCAGGGCAATCCCGGCGAGACCATCGCCGACCGCCTCGTGACGTCGCGCCGCGCGGACCTCCTCCTGCACGCGGACGCCGCGTACCACGACGACGAATTCAAGACCGCCGTCAAGCGCATCCGGGAGCGGAAGGACAAGGAGCGCGCGGAGAAGCGGCCGGGCGGGGACGCGGACCGGCCGATCGCCGCCAACCCGGATGTGGTGCCCTGACCGTCCTGCCGCCTGCCACCGCGACGTTTGCCGTGGCGTCGCGCTAGTTGATGATTTCGTCGCCGGAGACAGGCAGGTTCGGCTGGGGCGTCTGCTCCATGAACGGCCGGAACACACCGCACACCACGCCGAGCACCGCGAAGTCATCGCGCGGACCTACCTCGATTGGACGGTCCGCATCGTTCGCCGGTTCGAGCACGATCGTCGCGCCGCGGTGCGTGAGTGTCTTGATCGTGGCGTCCTCACCGAGACGCGCGGCAACGATGTCGCCATCCTTGGCGCGCGTGGAGGGCGACACGAGGATGTAGTCGTTCGCGAAGATCCCGCGCCCGATCATCGAGTCGCCCTTGATGCGCAGGAAGAACACGTCGTCGCTCGGCAGGAACCGGCGATCCATCGTGAGGTAACCCGCGCGGTGATCCGGCAGCAGTGCGGGTTCGCCCGCATGCACGCGCCCGTAGTACGGTACGGGCTGCGTGCTCGCCTGCCCGGAGTGGCCCACGATGCGCACCCCGCGCGAACGCGATTGATCCCGCTCGATGAATCCCTTCTGCGAGAGCGATCCGAGCAAGTCGCTGACGGTCTTGGTCGACTTGATGCGAAACTTCTTCGCGATCTCGCGGATGCTGGGCTGGTACGTGTTTTCCGCGAGGAAGTCGATCAAGTAGTGATAGACCCGACGTTCCAGCGGTGTGAGCGGCTCCGTCATGGTGCCTCGCCGGCATCCCTTGTGATGGTCAGCGGCCCACATGGGCCAGCCGATCTCGTGCACTTCCGGCAATGTACAGGTCCGTGCACAGGGCGCAACACTTGTCGCGCTGCTCAGGGTGCTTTCTGCAGCTCGGAAAGCGCTGAATCGACACGCGCAATTGCGCGCTCGCGGCCGAGCAGCTCCAGCACGTCGAAGATGCCCGGACTGGCAGTCTGCCCGGTAAGTGCGACGCGCAGGGGCTGGAAGATCTTCCCCGCCTTGTCCCCCAAACCGAGTCGCTGCGCGAGCGCGCGCAGCGATGCCTCCATCGCCGCCGCGTCCCAGGTTGTTACATCCGCGAGCGCCGCCCGGACGCCGCCGAGGATCTCCGCCGAGGCCGCGCGATCCTTCCACTGCTTCGCCACCGCGTCCGCGTCGAAGGTCACGACCTCGCGGAAGTAGGGCGCGGACTGCACCACGATGTCGTCCACCGTGCGGGCGCGCACCTTCAGCAGCTCGAGCAGGCGAAGGAACCACGCCGGCCGGCTCCCGAGGTCGGCCGCGGTGGTGAGTCCCGCCGCGACGAGCGCGGGCGTCACCCGCGCGACCAGCTCGTCAATCGGCAGCAGTTGCAGGTGCTGGCCGTTCATCCACTCCAGTTTCTTCGTGTCGAAGATGGCCGCCTTCTTCTGCAGTCCCTTCGTGTCGAACAGCGCGATCATCTCGGGCACCGACATGACCTCGATGTCGTTGCCGGGCGCCCAGCCGAGCAGCGCGAGGAAGTTCCGCATCGCGCCCGGGAGGATGCCGAGGTGCTGGTAGTCGCCCACCGCCGTGGCCCCGTGCCGCTTGCTGAGCTTCTTGCCATCCATGCCGTGGATCATCGGCAGGTGCGCGAACTGCGGCAGCTCGGCGCCGAGGGCGCGGTAGAGGAGGATCTGCTTGGGGGTGTTGGAGATGTGGTCGTCGCCGCGCATGACGAGCGTGATCGCCATCGCGATGTCGTCGCTCACCACTGCCAGGTTGTAGATGGGCGTGCCATCCGCGCGCAGGATGATGAAGTCGTCGATGTCCTTGTTGGGGAACGTGATCGTCTCGTGCACGAGGTCGTCCCACGCCGTCGCGCCATCGGGCACCCGGAAGCGGAGCGTGAACGGCAGTGCGTCCTCGACCCGTTGCGCGATCTCGGCGGGCGTGAGCCGGTCGCAGCGCCGGTCGTAGCGGAAGGTGTCGCCCGCCGCTTCCGCCGCGGCGCGGCGGAGGGCGAGTTCCTCCTGCGTGCAGAAGCAGCGGTATGCCGCGCCGGCGGCGAGCAGGCGAAGTGCATCGGCGCGATGGCGCTCCAGGTTCGCGCCCTGGTGGACGACGTCCTCGTCCCAGGTGAGCCCCAGCCAGGTGAGACCCTCGAAGATCGCGCGCGTGCTGTCGTCCGTGCTGCGCGCCTTGTCCGTGTCCTCGATGCGCAGCAGCATCTTGCCGCCGTACTTGCGGGCATAGAGCCAGTTGAACAGCGCCGTGCGCGCGCCGCCCACGTGCAGGTAGCCGGTGGGTGACGGGGCAAAGCGGAGGCGGGGCGTGGTCGCGGCCATGACGAAGGGCAGTGGGGAAACACGAAGGCCCGCCGCGGGGGGGCGGCGGGCCTTCAAAGCGGAGAGGGAGGGATTCGAACCCTCGATACCAGTTTCCCAGTATGCCGGTTTAGCAAACCGGTGCCTTCAGCCTCTCGGCCACCCCTCCAGGACGCAAAGTGCTGTGCGGCCAGCGTGGAATGTAGCGGGATGCGGCGCGCAGCGGCAACCCGGCGCAACGCCCGTGGCGTGACGGCAAGCACCACGTGGCCGTCGTGCCTGCATGCTGACCTTCCTCTGCGCCGTCTTCGTGCTCTCCGGCGCCGCCGGCCTGGTATACGAGTCGATCTGGACGCGCTACCTCGGCCTCTTCGTCGGGCACAGCGCATACGCGCAGGTGCTCGTGCTCATCATCTTCCTCGGCGGCATGTCACTGGGCGCGATGCTCGTGGGCCGGCGCGCGGAACGCGTGCGCGAGCCACTGCGCCTGTATGCGTTCGTCGAGCTCGCGGTGGGGATCATCGGCCTGGTGTTCCATGACGCGTTCGTGTGGATCACGCGCGTCGCCTACGATTCGATCTTCCCCGCGCTCGGTCCCGGTCCGGCGCATACCCTCGTGAAGTGGTCCATCGCCGCGCTGCTCATCCTGCCGCAGTCCGTGCTGCTCGGCGCCACGTTCCCGCTCATGACGGCGGGCGTGCTGCGTCGGCGCCCCGACCATCCGGGCCGTACCATCTCGCTCCTCTATTTCTCGAACAGCATCGGCGCGTCGGCGGGCGTGCTGTTCGCGGGCTTCGTGCTCATCGCGATGGCGGGCCTTCCCGGTACGCTCGCCGCGGCTGCGTCGATGAACCTCGTCGTCGCGGCCGCCGTGCTCCTCGTGGCACGCCGCGACCCCACCGCCGAGGCGCCCGCGGGCGGTGTGGCTTCCACCGCGCCCGTTGCCACGGTGCCGCCGGCCGGGAGCGGCGCGACGGAACCCCCTCTCGACGGCCGCCTCGCGACCCTGCTCCTGGCCGTGAGCTTCGGTACGGCCGTCTCCTCGTTCATCTACGAGATCGGCTGGATCCGCATGCTCGCGCTGGTGCTCGGCTCTGCCACGCACTCGTTCGAGTTGATGCTCTCGGCCTTCATCTTCGGGCTGGCCTGCGGTGCATTCGCCATTCGTCGCCGTTCCGATACGCGGTCCGCATCCGTACGAACGCTGGCCTACGTGCAGCTCGCCATGGGCGCACTCGCTGTCGCAACGCTACCGCTCTACGTGCAGTCGTTCGGCTGGATGGCCGACTTCATGGCCGCGTTCAGCCGCAGTCCCGCCGGCTACCGCGCGTTCAGCCTGTCGCGCTACGCGATCTGTCTTGCCGTGATGCTGCCGGCCACGTTCTGCGCGGGCATGACGTTGCCGCTCATCACGCGCCTGCTGCTGCGCGGACCGAAGGGCGAGCGCGCGATCGGGACGGTGTACGCCGTCAACACCCTCGGCTCGATCGTGGGGGTGACGCTGGCCGCCCTCGTGCTGCTGCCGGTGCTGGGGCTGAAGTGGCTGCTCGTTGGCGGCGCGGCCATTGACGTCGTGCTGGGCCTCACGCTGCTGATGTGGCACGAGGGATCGAGTGTATGGCGCAACGAGGGACGACGGCTGATCCCGGCGCTGGCCGTCGTCGCCCTGCTGTTCCTCGTGGGTGCGCGCGCCGACTTCGACCGCGGCGTGCTCACGAGCGGCGTGTTCCGCTACGGCTCGGCCATGGCGCCGCGCACGTCGGACATGGCGTTCTATGCCGACGGACGCACGGCCACGGTGAGCGTGCGGCACATCCTGTCGAGTGGCGGGTTGTCGCTCGCGACGAACGGCAAGCCGGACGCCTCGCTGGGCCCCGAGTGGTTCCGTCCGCCGGGTGTGCCGGGCCCATTCACGCACGACGCGTCCACGCAGATGCTGCTGCCGCTCATCCTGCTCGCGCATGCGCCGCACGGAGGCGTCGCCGCGGTGATCGGGCAGGGGTCGGGGATGTCGTCGCACACACTGCTGGAAGACCCCAGGCTCACGCGCGTCGTGACCATCGAGATCGAGCCCGAGATGATCCGCGGGTCGCGTCAGTTCTATCCCGCGAACCGGAACGTCTTCGATGATCCGCGCTCCGTCATCGCCATCGACGATGCGCGGTCGTACTTCGCGTCGCAGGGCGAGCGCTATGACCTCATTCTCTCCGAGCCCTCCACGCCGTGGGTGGCGGGCGTGTCCGGGTTGTTCACGACGGAGTTCTACGCCCACGTGCGCCGCTACCTCACGCCGCAGGGCGTGTTCGGGCAGTGGCTGCATCTCTCGGAGATCAACGACGGCCTCGTGCTGAGCGTGGTGCGCGCCGTGGCGGAAAACTTTCCCGACTACACCATCTACGCCGTGGGCAATCGCGACATCCTCATCGTGGCGACGAACCAGCCGTCGCTCGGCAAGCCCGACTGGTCCGTGTTCCAGCTGCCCACCGTGGCGGCGGAGCTGCGCAGGGTGTACCCGCTCACGGTGCCCATCCTCGATGCGCTGCACATGGTGGACGCCTCGACCCTCGCGCCGCTCGTGCACGACGGCGGCGCCAACTCCGACTTCTACCCCACCCTCGATCTTGGCGCCGAGCGGACGCGGTACATGAACGAGGGCGCGAATGGCTTCGTCGGGCTGGTGAGCGATCGCTTTGCGCTCGCGCCACTGCTCGAGCGACGACGCGCGGGCGTGACGGGCGAGCGGTACACGCCCATCTCGTTCGTGCCGCGGCTCGACGCGATGGAGGCGGCGGCGCGCATGCGCGACGGCCGTTTCGACGGGGCCTCCCCGCCGATGCTCGCCTCCGCCGAGCGCGCGCGCGCCGTGGACCTGCTGCTCGCGAGCGGCAGGCCGCCCCTGGACTGGCACGTGTGGGCGGGCGCCGTGCGCGAAGCCGAGGAGCTGCACAGCGGCGCGACGTCGGGCGTGGCGGATACGGCGTTCTATGTGTCGGTGCAGCGGTTCATGGATGCGCAGCATGCGCCCGTGGAGGCACGCGCCGCGATCGCCTTCCTGCACGGCATGGCCACGTGGGACTACGTGGAGGCGTGGCGCGCGTCGGAGATCCTGATTCCGCTCGCGGTGAAGGGCGACCTGTGGATGCCGGTGGACGAGCTGCGCGAGGGCGCCGTGGCCGCGCGCCTGATGCTCGGCGACGTGCAGGGCGCGCGACACGCGTTCGACGTGTTGGCGCCGCGCACGGCACGCGAGGCGAACGACGTCCGGCCGCAGCTGCTCGATGCGTGGATCAAGGCGCGCGAAGCCGCGCAGACGAAGCAACGAACGTCTCGCGGTGCATGACATCGCGGCTCGCGCGATCACCGCAGGCGCACATCGCCGCTGCATCGGAGGCCGGCATCGACCAGAAGGAGAGAAGCGGGCAGGGTGGGATTCGAACCCACGAGACCCGTGAGGGTCCGCCGGTTTTCAAGACCGGTTCCTTCAACCACTCAGACACCTGCCCGTAGTGTCTCAAACTATCCGTCGTTGGGCGTCCCTACAACCGGAGGCGGGCACGCCCAGTTGGCGCTTGCCCGGGGCCTGTCGCGCGAGGCGGCTCCGACCACTGCGTCGCGAAGTCGCCCTTGCACCGTCGCGGGCGAGCGGACGTTCATCGCGCCGGTTCCAAGCGGTTCTGTCGTGATGGAGCGTGTCAAACTGGAACGAAGCGCGTTCCGTGTAGCACGATGATGGGCGTGAGTGCACTTTCTATCGATGTGGTTGGCTATGCGGGGACAGGTATCGAGGCGGGTTGCGTGTGTGCTCGCGCTCGTGCTCGTGTGTTTGGTCTCCCGGCGGGCGGACGCGCAGGTGTCGGCGCGTTGGTTATTCGCGGAACTCTCGCATGGTCCACCAGCAACGACGGTGGGTCATACTCTGTGCCTGCTGCATTCGTTACTGACGTGCGACGTCGAACGATCCAGCATGCACACATTGATGATGCGCTTGCCGGGAAGTTGCCGCCTTCGCCGTAACGCGTTCGATGATGCACCACAAGAGGCACACCGCGCGTCCTCGACGACGTGTACCTGCAGCCAGAAAGGAGCGCATTCGGCAATGGGCTCCTCGGCGCCATCGCTGACAGCAAGGCCCCGCTCGTCGCCTTCTTCGGAACCTGGCAGCTTCTGCGCAGCTTACGCGAACGGCTCTTGGAAAACCCGCCACCAGGACCGTTTCGGACGTCGCGGGTGTAGACTTCCGGTACGAATGGTGGACCTGACCGTTCGCGCGAGTACACCAGGCGATGAATAGTCGGCGTGTCCGCGAGTCCTCCAACCAGCAATCACCGGATGCCCCGTCTCATCGGCGTCGTCAGCGCGCCGCCTGACAATATCGTACCCCAGGCGATCGTCACCGCCTTCGCCCGCCAGACCTTCGGCCCTCAGGTGCGTCATCTCGAGCGGCTGATGTCGGTGTTCGAGAACACCGGCATCGAGACGCGCCGGATGTGCATGGATCTCGATTGGTACGATCAGGAGCACTCGCTCGCGGAGTCCAGCGCCGCCTACATCGAGCGCGCCACCGACCTCTGTGCCAAGGCATCGCGCGGCGTCCTCGACCGCGCCGGCCTCGACGCGAAGGACATCGATCGGATCATCTACATCAACACGACGGGGATAGCGACGCCCTCCATCGACGCTCGGCTCACGAATGTCCTCGGCCTTCGCGCCGACGTCCGTCGGACGCCGATCTGGGGCCTGGGCTGCGCCGGCGGCGTCGCCGGACTCTCGCACGCGTATGATCATCTCGTCGGCCATCCCGACGAGCGCGTGCTCCTCTGCAGCTCCGAGATGTGCAGCCTCACGCTGCTGCGCGACGATCCGTCGAAGAGCAACGTGGTGGCCACTGCGCTCTTTGCCGATGGCGCCGCGGCGGCAATCCTCGCCGGCGACGGAACCGGCGACGAAGGCTATCAGCTGCTCGACAGCCGCTCGACGCTCTATCCCGACTCGCTCAGCGTGATGGGCTGGAACGTCGTGTCGCGCGGCCTCCAGGTCGTGTTCGACAAGAACATCCCGACGATCATCAGGGCGTCCGCGCGCCAGGAGATCGATTCGCTGCTCGCCGACAACGGCCTCACGCTCAGCGACGTGACCGAGTTCCTCTACCACCCCGGTGGCCCGAAGGTGCTCGGTGCCTACGCCGAGGCGT
>JBDTYL010000189.1:0-3823 GCA_040005695.1 bacterium
CGGCAGCGCGGGAGACTTGCTGGGCGTGCGCGCGGGCGCCGGGAGCCAGACACGCTGCGACGAGGAGCGCGGCGAGCTTGGCGTCGAGCAGGGCTGGAGTTCGCATGTGCCAACATATAGCCGGCGCCTGCGAGTTCAACCCGTTGCTGACCACGAGCTCCTGCCGTGTATCGTCATCGGTCGTTCGTTGCGTGTCCAGATACCGGTTGTCCGTGATTCGTCATGGTGATCCGTGGCTTGATTCATGGCGAGCGCAAACGATGAGGCGATGCGCGAACGCCAACGATGATTGCATGATGCAAGACTTTCATGAGCTCCGCGTCTGTATGAAGGCACCACCGCCGTGACGCTCGCTCGAGGTGACTGATGTTGCGCCTGCCATCGGCGTGCGTCGCTCGAACCTCTTCCCTCCACCAAGTCCAGGCCGCACCTTGCTCGGCGCTCAGTCGCCGGACACTCCGTGTCGTACACGTCCAAGATGAACGAACCAGGTATTTCGGTCGCGCCCCGCGCGGACTGGTTTTCTCACGTGTGATAATCTCGAGTGCTCATGCCTCCTCCTCCTCGCGCGCGCGATTTACCGGCTCCGCCGAACCGCAGCAGCTGCCCAATGTCGCGTGCCGACGTCGAGTATTCGCGTGGTGCGTCGACACCGGTGCCCTGTTCGACCACCGCGAGCGCCGTGTTGCTGATACCGTTGGGCTGCCTGCTGGTCCTGGCCGCCTACTGCGCCGGTCCGGCTGGCACCCGCAGCAGTCCGCAGTCGCGCAGTGCGGGTCCGCAATCCCACACATCCGGGACCGCTGTCGAGGCTGCCTCCGGCCGGTGAGGACACGGCGCGATGCGAGGTCGCCCGGTCGGCCGTGAGCTGCACGCGTCCGTCCTGCCTGTTGGCGCGCCTCGCCGCGTGATCCCTACGGCGTGGCTCGCGCGGGCGCCGCGCGCTCGCGTACGGACTCGCACCGGAACGCGCCAGCATGCCGGTCATTCTTAGTGGAATCTTTGCGGGGAATCCCCCCGTTCATGTTCCTCTTGACAATCACGACGCGCGCTGACATTTCTTGCGCGTTCGGAAGTGGCGCGTAGCTCGACGTGCCGTCGACGAACGGCAGCCCGATCAAAAGGCCGACGGTCCGCGTCCCGCGAGAATTCGCGACGCCGCATGCCCTGCCGACCATAGTTGCTGGATGGCGCCGCGCCGCGGCGAGTCTCGAACTATCGCGGAGGTTACATGACTGGTTGGAGCAGCAGGAGATCTGCCCCGGTTCGGATGTCCCTGGGTGCCGTGTGTGCCCTTTGCCTGCTGATCGGCGCCGGTACGAACGCCAGCGCCATGACCGGCGTGCACGGCGCAGACGCGTCGGCGATCCACGGGTCAGACCGCGCCGGGCCGGCGGACACGCAGCGGCGCGCACTGTATGCCGAGTTCCTGCGACGGTACGGCGCCTCGATCGAGTACGGAAGCGAGAAGCACTATGACGGGCGCGCCACGGTGGCGGCTCATTCGTCCAGTGTCATTCCGGCCTTCGCCCGCAAGTATGGCTTGCCCTGCTCCGCATGCCATACGAGCTGGCCGCAGCTCAACAACTTCGGGCAGGTCTTCCGCGACAACGGCTACCGGCTCATGAATGAGCGCGACTCGCCCATCGACCACGCGCCGGGCTATTGGCCCATCGCGGCGCGCATCACCCCGCAGTTCCGCGTCGACCGCACCACCAACCAGCCGGTGGACGCCGTCCCGGGTGATCCGACGGCGGGTTACGCCGAGCGTGCGATCACGCAGACGGGATTCGACCTCTCGGGTCTGGATCTCCTGATGATCGGCACGCTGTCGAACAACATCTCGTTCGGCCTCATCCCGTCCTCGGACAATGAAGGATCGTTCCATCTCGAGGCCGCGTATGTCCGCTTCAACGACCTGCTGAGCAGCAACTGGGCGAACCTCAAGGTCGGCAAGTTCGAGCTGGACAACCTCATCTCGGAGAAGCGCGAGCTCCTGCTCTCGGGAAACGGCGGATTCTATCAGTCCTACCACTTCGTGCCCGCCGGTGCGCTCGTCCCGTCATCGGACCCCACCCTGCCGGCCAGCCCGAGACGTGACGGGACATCGTTCGGACTCGGTGACAACCAGTTGGGTGCCGAGTTTTCCGGGCACTCCGTGAACAGCTATACGCGATTCTCGGTGGGACTCTTCAGCAGCACCAACGGTGAGGAAGGTCTGCCGCAAGGCAGCGGGATCGACGTAGCGGCGGCGCTGAGCCAGGCGTTCGAAGCTGGATCCATGGGTCTCGAGCGCATCGGCGTGTTCGGCTACCGGGGCAATCGCCCGACGACCTTCGCCACGCTCGACGGACAGCCGGTCCCCGGCACGTGGGACGGCAACAAGTCGTTCTACCGCGCCGGAGTGGCCGGCGACCTGTATCTCGGCAGTCTCGAACTGCTGCCGCTCTACATGCGGGCCTCGGACGACGTCGCCCTGGCCACCGCCGGCGCGGGACAGCCGTTTCCCATGCAACCCGTGCCGGTGGGAGCGCGAAGCCCGGTGTGGAACGCCGCCTTCCTGGAGGCGCACTACTTCGTGGGCCACCAGTTCGTGGCCATGGGGCGCCACGAGATCATTCGGGTCGCCACGCAGACGCTCCCCGAGTTCCCGAGCGATCTGGGCAACGTCGACGCCACGGCCGTCGGCTTCCGGTGGAATCCGTTCATGCTCAGCCGCACGGGGCTGGCATTGCACGGCGAGTATTCGTGGACCAGCACAACGGGCCTGCCGCCGGTGAGCGAATTGGGCAGCGGGGCATCCCCGAATGATTGGACCACCCGAGTCAAGAGCAGCAGCATCTTCCTGGCGCTCGACTTCGCATTCTAGGCGAGAGGACTAAATGCATCTTCAGACACGACCACTCCGAGTGACGATCGTGGCGAGCGCCCTCCTGCTCACGATCGGAGGCGCGCGCACGGCGCTCGCCCAGATGGCGCAGGGTGCCGGCGACCCGCATGCCGGCGAGATCGCCTACAAGCGCAACTGCATCGGCTGTCACGGTCCACAGGGCGACGGGCGAGGGGAAAACGCGCAGTGGATCGAGCCCAAGCCGCGTGACTTCACCGAGGCCCTGTTCAAGTGCCGTTCGACGCCGACCGGCACGCTCCCGACCGACAACGATCTCGAGCAGGCGATTACGCGCGGCTTCGTCACCACGAACATGCCCTCGTGGCGACCGCTCACGGAGGAGACACGGCGGAACCTCGTCGCCTACATCAAGACGTTCTCCCCGAAGTGGACCACGCGGCCGGTCGGTACGCCAATCGTGATCCCCGCCGAAACCCCCGTCAATGTGGAGAGCATCATCCGCGGACGGCAGCTCTTCCAGAAGATGGAGTGCTGGAAGTGTCACGGGCCTGCAGGGCACGGCGACGGACCGGCCGCCAGCGCGCTGACCGACAGCAAGGACCAGCCGATCCGCCCGTACAATTTCTCGACGGGCACACGATTCAAGTGCGGCTCAACGAACGCCGATCTCTACCGCATCTTCATGACCGGACTGGATGGGACGCCGATGCCCTCCTTCGTCGACCAGCTGAAGCCGAACGATGCGTGGGACCTCGTCCACTTTCTCCGGACGCTCCAACCGGCCGAGTCGCCGGAAGCCGTCATCTGGGGACCATACCATCGCGCGCACGCCGCCGAGTTGCCTCCGATTGGCCCTGAGGCCGCCGCTGCCCCGCCGAACTAGCCGCTCCGGCACTCACACGCCACGCACGCGTACCCGTTGCACGCTCCCTCGTACCAACGACTCACCTCAGACGGACGGACAATGCACAC
>JBDTYL010000190.1:0-8688 GCA_040005695.1 bacterium
CGCAACGTGATCGCCGTGCTGCCGGGCTCCGACCCCGCGCGCGCGGGCGAGTACGTGCTCGTCGGCGCGCACAACGACCACAACGGCGTGAACCCCACGGCGGTGGACCACGACTCGCTGCGCGCCGTGAACGCGGTGACACGCCCACAGGGCGCCAACGATCCGTCGTGCCGCCCCACCGCGGTGCAGCAACACCGCATCGACTCGCTCATCGCACGGGCGCGCCGCATCCGGCCGGTGCGGCGCGACTCCATCATGAACGGCGCCGACGATGATGGTTCCGGCACGGTGCTCCTCCTCGAGATCGCGGAGAAGTTCGCGTCGGAAAAGCCGGCGCGGTCGATCATCTTCATCTCGCACGAGGGCGAGGAAGCGGGCCTCCTCGGCTCGCGGTGGTTCACCGATCACCCCACCATCCCGCTCGCGTCGATCGTCGCGGCGCACAACATGGACATGGAGGGCAAGGGGCGCGTGGACGAAGTGAAGTTCGGCGGACCCACCTCCATCCAGACGCTCGGCTCGCGCCGGATGTCGCGCGACTTCGGCGACATCATCGATTCCGTGAACGCGACACGCGTCGAGACGATGGCGATCGACAAGACGTGGGACGTGAGCGCGAACCCGATTAATCGGTTCTGCCGCAGCGACCAGGTGAACTACGTGCACCACGACATCCCGGTGACGTACTTCTCCACTGGCTATGCGCTCGACTACCACCAGCCGACCGACGAGCCGCAGTACATCGACTACGACCACATGGCGCGGATCGGCCGGTTCGTGCACGACATCGCGATGGCCGTGGCGACCCGGAAGGACAAGCCGCGGATCTCCGGCGCGGACCCCAGCTATCCGGCCTGCCGGTAGTTCGATCCTCCGGCGCGGGTCACTCCGCGCCGAAGGCGCCTTCCAGCTCGCCGAAGGGCACGGCGTGCGCGAGTCGTGCGAAGGTCCCGCCCGCGGCAATCTCGCGGGCGGCATCGAGCGCGGCGCCCAGGGCCACGCGCGCGAGCGCGCCACCGATGCTGATGCGTCGCACGCCGAGCGCCGCGAGCGCGGCCACGGTGGTGACGTCCGCACTCACCAGCACGTTGACGGGCTTCGGCGCCACGGCCTGCACCACGGCCGCAATGTCTGCCGGCGTGCGAATGCCGGGCGCGTAGAGGCAGTCCGCGCCGGCGCCCGCGTACGCCTCGAGCCGACGGATCGTCTCCCCCAGGTCGGGGCGTCCGACGATGAACCCCTCCGATCGTCCGGTGAGGAGGACGCCCGATCCACTCGCATCGATGGCGGCGCGGGCAGCCCGCATGCGCTCGACGGCAAGCTCGAATTCGAACAACGGTGCGGCAGCGTCGCCGGTGGAATCTTCGATCGACAGTCCCGCAATGCCCGTGGCCGTTGCCGCGGCCACGTTCGTGGCGACGGCATCCGGCGCGACGGCAAAGCCGCGTTCGAAATCGGCATTCACGGGCACCGTCACGCCGTGACTGATCGCGCGCAGGTGCGCGAGCATCTCGTGCAGGCGCACGTGGCCGTCGCGCCGACCGATGGACCACGCGAAGCCGGCGCTCGTGGTGGCGACGGCGGGAAACCCCAGGTGCTCGAGCAGCCGCGCGCTGCCGAGGTCCCAGGGATTGGGCATCACGAAGCAGCCGGCCGAGTGCAGGCGCGCGAACTCGGCCACGGCAGATCCGCTGGAGGCCATCAGAGGGAGGGGTGCCTGAGGTGAATGTCGGTGTGGACCTGCAGCTGATTCGCGACGGCGAGGATGGTGTCGTCGCGATACAGCGCGCCGGTGATGACGCCGCAGATCGGCTGTGGGTTCAATGGTGTGGCCGGGATGGCCGGCGCCGCGGCGTCCCGTCCCCCGCCCGGCTGCTGCGCGGGCACGTCGAACTTGTACGGCACCACGGCGCACGGATGTCCGGTTTGCGCGTTCGCGGCGACGTCGGCAAAGGTGCCCGCGATGAACAGGTCGAGATCCTTCATGAACTCGCCCCACTTCGCCACGAGCACGTAGCGGCGACGCTGGTTCTGGAGGAATTCGAACGCCTTCACCGTGCGGCCATTCACGAAGCGCGGGTTCCAGTCCGCCGGTGCCATGGGGCTCGGTGCGCCAAGCGGTTGCGCGACGGTGCCCGGGAACGGCGCGCCGTTGGTCGTTGGGGTGATCACGGTGTCGAGGTCGAGGCCGATCTCCTTCGCCTTCCGCTGCACGTACTCCTCGAAGGCCGCGGCGTACTCCACGTTCAAGCCGCCCGCGCCGATGCCCGGCACGGAGGGACGCGCACCGATGTCCACCGGCCGCATGCCCAGCTCGCGCAACTTGTCGACGAGCTCCTTCGGCGCGTTGGGATCCACGCCGATGCGCAGTGACGCGAGCTTGATGTGCCGGTCGAACGCGAAGGGCGTCATCACGGTGGACGGATCCTTCGGGTCCACGCCGTGAATCGCATTGAACACCATCGCACAGTCCTCGATGGTGCGGCAGATGGGACCGACGCGATCCTGCGACCACGCGAGCACCATCCCGCCGGCGCGGCTCACGCGACCGAAGGTGGGGCGGAGCGCGCTCACGCCGCACCGCACTGCGGGTGACACGATGGAGCCCTGCGTCTCCGTGCCGATGCCGAACGCCACGCAGCCGGCCGCCGTCGCGGATGCCGGGCCGGCGGACGAGCCGCTCGAGCCCTGCGTGAGGTTCCAGGGGTTGTTCGTGCGGCCGCGGAACCACTGGTCGTTCTGCGCGAAGAGGCCGGTGGCCAGCTTGGCGATGAGCACCGCGCCGGCGTCGCGCAGGCGTAGCACCACCTCCGCATCGCTGTCGATCACGCGGCTCTCGAAGTCCGCCGTACCCCACGTAGTGGGCACGCCCTTCGTGTTGAACAGGTCCTTCACGCCGTACGGCAGCCCGTGCAGCGGACCGCGAAACTTCCCCGCGGCAATCTCCGCGTCCGCCCGCGCCGCCTCGGCGAGGCCCTGCTCTTCCATGATCGTCACGGCACAGAGGAGCGTGGGGTTGAGCCGCTTCAATCGCTCGAGGTAGATGTGCGTGAGCCGGACCGACGTGATCTTGCGCGCCTTGAGGAGTGCAGCGAGCCGGTGCGCGGGCAGGTACGCGATCGCCTCGTCGGTGGCCGGCACGGCGCCCGCCCACTTCTCGACGCTGAATGGAGAGCGCGTGAACGCCTTCGCGCCGTGCTCCTTCACCAGCGTCTGCATCAGGTCCCCGGTGCCGCCCGGCCAAGGCATGAACTGCTCGGCGGGTGGTTCCCCGTTGCCGAGGGGAAATGGAGGCACCACCTGCTGCGGGGGTGTCGCGCTCGCCGCGCCGGCGACGCCGCTCACGACGCCCTGGGCGCGCGCCGCGTGCGTCCCGAACGTCGTGGCCGCCGCCGCGGCGATCGACATGAACAGGAACTCACGTCGCCCAACGCCCGAGGTGGCCTCGGCCTCCTCGGCCCTCTGTGCAAGTTCGGGGAATACGGCCTCGAGCAGGTCTTCAGGTTTGTCCACTCTGTGCTCCTGGTGTGCGTTTCATGTCACCTGAGCTCTGCTTGCTGTCATCCTGAGCGAAGCGAAGGCACTGCTTGTTCAGGTTCACCAAAAGCAGATCTCTCGCTGCGCTCGGGATGACAACTTGGCTGCGGTCGGGAAAACAACTTTGCTGCGCTCGGGATGACAAATGTTGCGGTGTCATCCTGAGCGAAGCGAAGGATCTGCTTGTTCGTTCACCGAGGCTACTCGCCGGGATGGTACTGACGTTCCGTGTGACCCTTCAGCTGTGAGCGATAGAAATACACGTCGCGCAACTCGCCGGTGGTGTAGCGCACCGCCTGGTCGTCGAAGTGGGGCGACGCCGGGTGGCCACTCTCCCCGCCCGCGCTGATCGCCTTGGCACGCACGCTGTCCCCGAACTCGACAACGGCAACGAAGCTGTTGCCACTCGTGCCATACCACTTCTTCGTGCCGGGATACTGCCGCGCGCCGAACGAAGCGAGCGAGCCCCAGCGCGACGAAGTGAAGCCGACCGGAATGCTGGCGCCCGTGTCGCTGAACGGCTGCACGATGTCGCCCGTGAGGCGCTGGAAGCGGTTGACGTCGCCCCACGGCGTCTTCCATGTGCCGAAGTCCGCGATCAGCTTCGCCGACGCGGTTGCGAGCGCCTGCAGCGCCTGCTCCGGCGTCGTGCGGCGCAGGAGTTCCTCGTCGCCGAGGACGGTGCCGCTGCCGCGATTGCCCCCGGCGCGCTGGAGCGCGTCGCCCCAGTAGATCGCGAGCGACGTAGGCACCGAGGTGATCGACCAGCGGTGATCCCACCCGCGAAGCATCGCCACCTGTGGAGCGAGCGACGCGCGCAACGGATGACCGGCCGGCGCCTTGTCGTAGGCGGAGATCAGCCCTGGGATCAGGAGGTCGAACGCCGGCAGCCGACTGTCGAAGGCAGCCGCCATGAGCGTGGCGGGCGTGAAGTCCTTGCGCGCCGAGAGGAGCCCGCTGGCGTGGATGCCGCGCCAGTTCTCTCCGCCGGTCTCCATGTAGGCCGGATAGTCGTTCTGCTTCGGGCTGCTCGCACCCGCCGCGGAAAACGGCCAGTTGTTGGTGTTGTAGAGCCAGCCGCTTTTCGGGTTCAGCAGGAACGGGCTCGACTCCACCGAGTGCAGTCCTTTCCACTCCGTGGCGGGATCGCTGCCGTCCACGGGCCTGCTCCAGTCGAAGCGCGGATCGCGCTTCGGGATGAAGTTCGCGTGGAAGTAGGCGATGTCGCCGTCCGCGTCCGCGAAGATCGTGTTGTTCGATGAATTGGTGTGCAGCTCCATCGACTTCCGGAATTCCTTGAAGCTCCGCGCCTTCGTCCGCGTGTACGATTGGGTGAGCGCCTTCACCGGCTCGTGCATCATGCGGATGGCCACCCACTTGCCGTCCTGTTCGCGGATGATCGGGCCGTGGTGCGTGCGGTAAACCGTGAACGTCTTGCGGGCCATGCCGGTGGCCGTCTTGTATGGCACCACCACGGTCGAGGCGATCACCGGCCGCTCCTTGCCGCCGTACCGGTACACGTACCCGTCGCCCTTCGGCGTCACCGTCTCGAGGTATTCGTCCACGTCGTCAACGCCGCTCGTGGTGTGCATCCATCCCGCGCGGTCATTGAAGCCCTGATAGATGAAGAACTGGCCCCACGTGATGGCGCCATACGCGTTCAGCCCCTGCTCGCTCACCATCTGCGCCTCGGCCCGAAAGAAGAACGAGGTGTGCGGGTTGATCCACAGCAGCGCGTGGTGGTTCGCAGTGTTCGACGGCGCGATGGCGAAGCCGTTCGACCCGCCGGGCTCCTTGCGCTCGACCGCCGGCGCCGGCACCGCCGGCGGCGCGGGCTGCTTGCCGTAGAACATCTGGAGGTCGCGCGTGGATACCTGCTCGATGTCGCCCCCGATGCTCCCTTCGCTGAACGTGAGCGCCATCCACGGCTCGAAGTGCGCGATCACGCGCGGCTTCACGTCCGGATGCGTGTACAGGTAGTAGTTGAGGCCATCCGCCCACGAGTCCATGAGCGCGCGCAGCCATGCGGGACTCGAGCGGTATCGCACCTTCATGCTGTCCGGATCGATGAACAGCTTCATGCGCAGGTCGCGGTACACCTCGGCCTCGCCTTCCGCCTCCGCGAGCCGGCCCATCGAATTGATGAAGTTGGTCTCCACGCGATTGAAGTCGTCTTCACTCTGCGCGAACATCAGTCCGAACACCACGTCGGCATCCGTCTTCGCGTACACGTGGGGAATGCCCCAGTCGTCGCGCACGATCGTGACGCGCTTCGCTTCCTGCTGCCAGCGGGCGACGTCGGGGTCGACCGCTCGGGCAGCAGGATGCGCGAGGGCGAGGGCAAGAGCGGAGACGAGGAACGGTGACATGGGAGATCGGTGCGAGGACGAGCGTGCTGCGATACGTGCCGGCGCAGCAAAGATGCGGACGCGGAGAGCCATTGACCAGCGCCGGCGAGGCGCCCCCTTTCAACGCCTCGGGCTGCCCGCACGTTGTCTCCACGACAGCGAGGTGGTGTATGAGATTGCCAGGCAATGGATCGCAAGCGCTGGTCCTGCTCGCGGCATTGACGCTGGGTGCGCGCGTGGAAGCGCAGTCCGCGCCCATGACGCCGGCCGAGCAAGCCAGGGCGGATGGCGGGCAGATGCCGTATACGGCGGCGGACGTGCACTTCATGCAGGGAATGATCGGCCATCATGCGCAGGCCGTGGTGATGGCACGGTGGGCGCCGACGCACGGTGCGCGCGAGAGCGTGCGGCTGCTCGCCGGCCGCATCGAGGTCGGGCAACAGGACGAGATCGCCTTCATGCAGCGCTGGCTGCGGGAGCGCCACGAGCTCGTCCCCGACGCGGCCGCGCTGATGGAGCACGCTGGCATGGACATGCCCGGCATGGCCATGGGCGACCTCATGCCCGGCATGCTCACTCCCGAGCAGATGGCGCAGCTCGGCAAGGCGACCGGCGCCGAGTTCGACCGCCTCTTCCTCACCGACATGATCCAGCACCATCAGGGCGCACTGACCATGGTGGACCAGTTGTTCGGCAGCCAGGGTGCAGGTCAGGAGCTCTATGTCTTCCGCTTCGCCTCCGACGTGAGCGCGGACCAGGCCACGGAGATCGATCGTATGCGCAGCATGCTCGAACCGCCCCCACAACAACGGAACCAACCATGAGAGCCGCTCCGATCCTGTCCCTGACGTTCGCGGCGGGACTCCTGTCCGCCGCTGGGTGCGCGTCGTCGTCCACGTCGTCTGGGGTGATGGCCTCCGACATGGGCATGGGCGCGCCGAGTCCCGACCCGCGCGTGGGTCAACGCGCCGGTTGGTTCGACGCCGGCCAGGCGAGCTGGAACCTCGCCGTGGTCTCGAAGACGCGACCGTCGAGCGGCTTCATCAACGAGTCCACCCCCGGCGACCGACGCCTGGTGAATTCGGACCTCGCCTTTACCGGCCCCTACGCCATCCAGGGGAACTACAGCGGGTACCAGGTCTGGAACATCTCCAACCCACGCAGCCCCACGCTCACGACCGCGTACATCTGCCCGGGTTCGCAGAGTGATGTGTCGGTCTACCGGAACCTGATGTTCGTCTCCGGTGAAGCGACGACCGGCCGCCTCGACTGCGGCCTGCAGGGCGTGGCGGACACGGTGAGCAGCGCGCGGCTTCGCGGCATCCGCATCTTCGACGTCAGCGACATGGCGCACCCGAAGTATGTCGCCAACGTGCAGACCTGCCGCGGCTCGCACACCCATACCGTCGTCACCGACCCGAAGGACGACGCGAACGTCTATGTCTACGTGTCCGGCTCAGCCGCCGTGCGCTCGCCCACCGAGCTGCCCGGATGTTCCGCCGACCCGAACGACCCGAACACCGCGCTCTTCCGCATCGAGGTGATCCGGGTGCCGCTCGCGCATCCGGAGCAGGCGGCGGTCGTGAGCCACCCGCGCATCTTCTCGGACGTGGCGAGCGGTGCGATCAACGGACTGACGACGGTGCCGCGTCACGCGGAGCCGGCGGCGGACGTGGCGCAGCAGGCGGCGGCACGCGCAGCCCGCGCCGGTGCCGCCGGCGCGCGCGCGGGTGGACCACCAGCACGCGTGCCGGGCATCACGCAGTGTCATGACATCACCGTGTATCCCGCCATCGGCCTCGCCGGCGGTGCATGTGCCGGCATGGGCCTCCTGCTCGACATTCGCGACGTCGCCAATCCGCGTCGCATCGGCGCCGTGGCGGACTCGAACTTCTCCTTCTGGCACTCCGCCACGTTCAACAACGACGGCACCAAGGTGCTCTTCTCCGACGAGTGGGGCGGCGGATCGCAGCCACGCTGCCGCGTGACGGACAACAAGGAGTGGGGCGCCGACGCGATCTTCTCGCTCGTCGACGGCAAGATGGCGTTCCAGAGCTACTACAAGATGCCGGCGCCGCAGACGGTGAACGAGAACTGCGTAGCGCACAACGGCTCGCTCATACCCATTCCCGGCCGCGACGTGATGGTGCAGTCGTGGTACCAGGGCGGTATCTCCGTGTTCGACTGGACCGATGCCAAGCACCCGCGGGAGATCGCCTTCTTCGACTACGGGCCGATGGATTCCAGCAAGTTGGTGGACGCCGGCTACTGGTCGTCGTACTGGTACAACGGCTACATCGTGGGGTCCGAGATCTCGCGCGGCCTCGACATCTTCGAACTCACGCCGAGCGCGTTCCTGTCGCAGAACGAGATCGACGCGGCGAAGTCCGTGCACTTCGACCACCTGAACGTGCAGGACCAGCCGAAGCTCGTATGGCCGCCGACGTTCGCACTCGCCCGTGCCTACACGGACCAGCTGCGGCGTGACAACGGGATTTCCGGCGATCGTCTGGCGGCCATCACGCGCGACATCGATCGCGCCGAGCGGCTCGCGGGCTCGGAGCGGCGGAGCGTGTTGTCCGATCTCGCCACCACAATGGATCAGGACGGACAGGTCGCGCGCGATGGCGCGAAGGTCCGGATGCTCGGCAAGGCGCTCCGCGAGCTCAGCGCGGTGCCCTGACCAACGAAGGAGAAGGTCAGAGGGTCCGGCGCAGCGCCGGACCCTGTGTCATCCTGAGCGCAGCCTTTTGTCATCCTGAGCGCAGCCCGCGTTGTCATCCTGAGCGCAGCTCGCGTTGTC
>JBDTYL010000191.1:0-10384 GCA_040005695.1 bacterium
TAGGCGCCGCGTGACCAGATGAGGATGGCGCCGCAGGGATTCTGCCGGTCCTGGTACTGCGGCGGCATGCCGGCGAGCGAGTTGTAGACCTCGATCCCCCCGATGTCGTCCGGCTGCGCCAACTCGTCGAGCTCGGCGCCCGCGGCCCGCACGCCATTGACCCAAAGCGTAGGCTTGCAGCCGCGGATACGCACGAGGTTCCCGATGCGCCCGGAGGGCCGGAGCTGTACGCCCGGGACCATGCGCAGCGCATCGCTCGCGCGGGTGATGTGCATCGAGTCGATCGCCTCCTGGTCGATGAAGCGGCCCATGCCGCCCATGCGCTTGCGGTCGAGGAATTCGCGGAGGCCGCGCGTCATCAGGGTGTCGTGCACGTCCACACTCGCGAGGCCGAGCGCCAGCGGCATGAGCGTGTACAGGAGGGAGTCGGTGACGGCGCCGCGCACAGCGAGATGACGCGAGAGCGGCTCGAACCCCAGGCGGTGCACCTGCACGATGGTCTGTCCCGCAGGCACGCTCGGCACCACGAAGTGGCCGGCGGAATCGGTGCGCGCGTGCAGCTGTGCACCCGTTGCCGGTATGGCCACTACCACCTCGGCGAACGGCACACCGCGTCCGGCGGTGTCCGCGACGAATCCGGCCATGCGGTACTGCTCGACCGCGGCGGACTTTTGCTGCGCGGCGGCAGTGGTGCCGGCGAGCGCGACGAGCGCGGCGGCGGTGAGGGTGCGGTGGATCTGCATGGGACGACTCCGCGCGCGAGACAGGGGGTCGGTAGCGCCGACCGTACTCTCTTGTATATCGCGGGCGGACGGACGCGCTGTCAATGCCCGCGATCACCGATAGCCGGCCGCCTGCATCTCGAACAGCTCCGCGTAGAGGCCCCCGCGCAGCACCAGCTCGTCGTGCGTGCCTTCTTCCACGACCTTGCCATCCCCCAGCACTACGATGCGGTCCGCCATGCGCACGGTGGAGAACCGGTGCGAGATCACCACGGCCATCCGCCCCGCCATCAGCTGGTTGAACCGGACGAACACCTCGTACTCGGCCCGCGCGTCGAGTGCCGCGGTGGGTTCGTCGAGGATGAGCAGTTGCGCGGCCCGCATGTACGCGCGGGCCAGCGCGATCTTCTGCCATTCGCCGCCGGACAGGTCCACGCCGTCGTCGAAGCGGCGGCCGAGCATCTGGCGGTAGCCGTCGGCGAAGCGGGGGAGGAGGCTCGAGGCGAGCGACTGGTCGGCCGCAGCTACCAGTGCCACGGGTGGCGCGTCGGCCGCGCCGGGTGCGGCGTCGCGCACCTGCGCGAGGTAGCTCGTCACCCCTTCGATCTCGCCGACGCCGACATTCTCGTCGAAGCGCATGTCGTAACGCACGAAGTCCTGGAAGATGACGCCGATGGCCTCGCGCACCGACAGCAGGTCGTACTCGCGCAGGTCCACGCCATCAATGAGCACGCGCCCCTCGGTGGGATCGTACAGCCGCGCGAGCAGCTTGGTGATCGTCGTCTTGCCGGCGCCATTTTCGCCCACGAGCGCAATGCGTTCGCCCGGCGCGATGCTGAGGTTCACGTGGCGGATGGCCCATCGATCGCTGCCTTCGTACTGGAAGCCAACGTCCTCGAACACGAACCCCGTGCGCATTGGCGAGGGCACGCGCGGCGCGCCGGTGCGTGAGCTGATGGACGGCACCATCTCGAAGAACACGAACAGGTCCTTGAGGTAGAGGCTCTGTTCGTAGATGTCGCTTGCCGAGAGCAGCAGGCGCTGGATGAGGTCGCGACTGCGGCTGAAGGCGGCGGCGAGGAAGGTGAGTGTGCCGAGCGTGATGGCGCCGCTCACGGCGCGGAGGAGGATGATGACGTATGCGCCGTAGTAGCCGAACGTGCCGACGAGCGACAGGAGCGCGCTCACGATGCCCTTGCGCACGCTCAGCCGCTTGTTCTCCTCGTAGTAACGACCGGCGAGCGCCGCGTACCGGTCGCTCAGCCAGCCGGCGAGCCCGAACATCTGCACTTCCTTCGCTGTCTTGTCGCTCGCGCCCACGTAGCGGAGGTAGTCGAGCTCGCGCCGCTCGGGCGTGCGCCGGAAGAGCAGCGAGTAGCTCAGCGCGGCGAAGTGCGTCTCGCCCAGGAAACTGGGCAGGATGGCGACGGTGAGCAGCAGGAGCAGCCACGGATTCTGCACGATCAGCGCAGCGGCGAGCGTCGCGAGCGTGAGCAGGTCCTGTCCCATCGAGAGCAGCATGGCAATGAGCCCGATGCGCGCCGTGGTCTGGCGACGTGCCCGCTCGAGGTGGTCGTAGAAATCCGGATCCTCGAACTGCGCGAGGTCGAGCGTGGCGGCGTGGCGCATGAGGCGCACGCTCATCTCGTTCGAGAAGAGGTCGCCGAGGAGCGATTCCACGAGCGCGGATGCGCGCGCGAGGAATTCGCCGATGATCACGATCACCAGCTCGAGCGCGACGATCCGCCACAGCGTCGTGAGCGAACCCCCCGGCGTGCGCGACAGGTGGACCACCTGGTCGATGATGAGCTTCGCCACCCACAGGCTGGCCACCGGTACGAACGCGCGCACCAGCCGCAGGGCGATCATCGCGGCGGTGTATCGACGGTTCGTCTGCCACACCAGGCGCAGCAGCGCCGGCAGGTAGCGAAGCGCGGCGAGGCGCTCGCGCCACCCCTTGGGCCGATCTTCTTCGGAGAGCGCCGCGGCGCCGCGCATCGGGGGAAGGCTCACGGACATGTGTGCAAGCTAATTCGCGTTGCCTCCGATCCGTTCGCGAGCGACCTTGAGGCCCCATGAAGCTCATCCGCTCCGTCTCGACGCTGTCCCTCGTCTTCATCCTGTACTTCACCACGTCCGGCGGCCCGTTCACGTCCGAGACGCTGGTGCAGTCGGTGGGGCCAGGGCTCGCGCTGCTGACGCTCGTGCTGGTTCCCCTGGTCTACTCGCTGCCCGAGGTGCTCATCGTCGGCGAGCTGGCGAGCATGCTGCCAGAGGAAGGCGGCTATTACCGCTGGGTGCAGCGCGCGTTCGGTCCCTTCTGGGCCTTCCAGAACGGGTGGCTCACCTGGATGTACTCGCTCGTGGACATGGCGCTCTATCCGAAGCTCTTCACCCTCTATCTCGCGTACTTCGCACCCCACCTCTCGTCGGGCGCCATCATTGCCGTGGGCCTGTTCGTCATCTGGGTGCCCACGGTGCTCAACCTCATGGGTGCGCAACGCGTGGGCGCGAGCTCCGTGGTGGCGGGCGCGATCGTCGTGGGCGGGTTCGTCGTGCTCTCCGTCGTCGCGCTCGCGCACGCGACGCACGTCCCCTGGCATCCATTCGCTGCGCCCGGCCGCTCCGGCACCGGTGGCCTCGCCGTGGGGCTCTCCATCGCGCTGTGGAACTACATCGGCTGGGACAACGCGTCCACCGTGCAGGGCGAAGTGAAGGACGCGTCGCGCAGCTATCCACGCGCGCTCGCCTTTGCGCTGCCGCTCGTCGCGGCCGGCTACATTCTGCCGCTGCTTGCCACGCTGTCCGCAACGGACTGGACGCACTGGACCGAAGGCAGCTTTCCGCAAGTCGCGCTCGAGGCGGGGGGCCGGTTCGGCCCCGTGCTCGCTGCGTGGATTGCCGTGGGCGGCATGGTCGGTGCCCTCGCCCTGGCCAATGCGCTGTTGCTCACGTATTCGCGCATTCCCTTCGTGATGGCGGACGACGGGCTCCTTCCCGCGGCGCTGGCGCGCACGGACAAGCGGGGGACACCCCGGAACGCGGTGCTGTCGTCGGCGGTGTGCTACTCGCTGTTCATGCTGCTGCCATTCGGGGGCCTCGTGGTGGCGGACGTCCTGCTGTACTCGCTGGCCCTGTTGCTCGAGTTTGCGTCGCTCATCCAGCTGCGTCGTCGAGAGCCCACGCTGCGCGGGGTCTTCCGCATCCCCCTCGGCACCGGCGGCGTCGCCGTGCTCGCCGCGCTGCCGCTCGGTGTCCTCGCGCTGGTGGTGGCGCTGAGCTTCCTGGACGGCGAGTACGCGACGCCGGCGCTCGTCGGTACTGCGGTGGCGATTGCGCTCGGGCCGGTGATGTATGCGCTCGCCCGACGCCGGTTGTCATCCTGAACCGCCTGTCATCCTGAGCGCAACCTCCCTGTCATCCTGAGCGCAGCGAAGGATCTGCTTCTGGCAGGGGCACAAGCAGATCCTTCGCTTCGCTCAGGATGACAACCTGCCTCTACATCCCTCCCACCCTCTCGCCCTCTCGCCCTCTCGCCCTCTCGCCCTCACTTCACCACCGCTCCACCCTTCATCACGAAGCTCACATCCCGCACCGCGTGAATGTCCCGCACCGGATCCCCGCGCACCGCCACGAGATCCGCCAGGAGCCCAGGCTTCACCGAACCAATCTGGTCCTCCATGTGAAGCAGCCGCGCATTGGTACTCGTTGCCGCGCGCAGTGTCGCCAGCGGCGCAATGCCGTAATCCACCATCAGCTCGAGCTCGCGGCCGTTTTCACCGTGCGTGAATACGCCGACGTCGCTGCCGCTGCACATCGTGACGCCGGCGTCCAGTGCGGCCTTCACGCTCGCGCGCTTTTCCGTGATGCGCGCCGGCTCCGGGTCGCCATGCTTCCAGCCGCGGTAGCGGAGAATCGCGTCGCCCGCGGCGATGGTGGGGCACAGCGCGACGTTGTGCTCCTTCATCAGCCGGAACACCTCCGGCGTGCCGTTGTCGCCATGCTCGATCGTCTCCACCCCAGCGAGTGTCGCGCGCCGCATCCCCTCCGCGGTGGACGAGTGTGCCGCGACCGGTCGTCCCGATGAGCGCGCAATGTCAACGATCAGCTTCAGCTCGTCGAGCGTGAACGTCGGCCGAGTCTCACCGTTGGGACCCCAGCGATAGTCCGCGTACACCTTGATCCAGTCCGCGCCGTGCCCGATCTGGTCGCGCACCACGCGCGCGAGGTTCGAGCCATCGGCCTCCTCGGCGCCCTGCGGCAAGTCGACGTCGCCGGTGTAGTGCGGCCCGTAGCTCCCCGTCGCGACGATGGCTCGTGTAACGACGATCATCCGCGGCCCCGGGATGATCCCCTGCGCGATGGCGCGCTTGAGCCCGACGTCGCTATAACCCGCGCCCTCGGTGCCGAGGTCACGCACCGTGGTGAACCCCGCGCGCAGCGTCTCGCGCGCGTGGTTCGTCGCCCGCGCGACGCGGAGCGCGAGCGGCTCGCGCAGCACCTGGTCGTCCCATGACGTCTCGTTGTACGGATGCAGCAGCAGGTGCGAGTGCATCTCGATGAGCCCCGGCATGAGCGTCGTGCCAGGCAGGTCGACGCGCCGAGCGCCCGACGGCGCAGCAACGCTCCCCGCTGGCCCGACGGACATGATCCGTTCCCCGCGCACCAGCACGCTCCACCCTTCGTGCATGTCCATCCCGTCGAAGACGCGGGCGGGCGTGATGAGGGTAGTGGTCGTGTCGGGACGGACCTGTGCGCCGAGATGGAGTGGCGCGAGGAGCAGGCTGATGAGAAGGAGGGGTCGCATGAAGGCAAGGAGAGAGGACGAGGGGACGAGGGGACGAGGGGACGAGAGGGAAGCCCGTCCCCCGTCAAGCGAGCGCCAGCGAGCGAACCGTCCCCCGGAAGCTACGCCGCCGCCAGACAAGCGACACCCGCCGTCCTCTCGTCCTCTCGCCCTCTCGTCCATATTATTCCTCAACCACCATCCCAACGAGACCCCATGCGCCGTACCTCCGACGAGATCGACTACGAACTGATCGGCGACGACCTCCAGGCCGTCATTGTCACCCTCGACCCCGGCGAGACCGTCATCGCCGAGGCCGGCGCGATGATGTTCATGGAGGACGGCATCGAGATGAACACCACGCTCGATCCCAACAAGCAGGGCGGCGGCGTCCTCGGCAAGCTGTTCATGGGCGCGCGGCGCGTCCTCTCCGGCGACACCTTCTTCGTCACGACCTTCCTCAACACTGGCCGCGTCCGACGTCGCGTCGCGTTCTCGTCGCACTTCCCCGGCAAGATCAAGCCGGTGGACCTGCTCGAGTGGGGCGGCACCATCATCGCGCAGAAGGATTCCTTCCTCTGCGCGCCGAAGGGCACGCAGGTGGACATCGCCTTCACCAGGCGCATCGGCGCGGGCTTCTTCGGCGGCGAGGGGTTCATCCTCCAGCGCATCACCGGCGACGGCGTCGCTGTGCTGCATGCGTCGGGCGCGTTGTGGGAGACCACCCTCGCGGCGGGCGAGACCCTGCGCGTGGACACCGGCTGCATCGTCGCGATGGAAGCACAGGTGAACTACGACATCCAGATGGTGCCCGGTGTGCGCACCGCGCTCTTCGGCGGCGAGGGACTCTTCTTCGCCACGCTCAGCGGCCCCGGCAAAGTCATCCTCCAGACCATGCCCTTCTCGCGCCTGGCTGATCGCATCCTCGCCGCCGCGCCCAAGGCCGGCGGACGACAGCTGCAGGAAGGCTCCGCACTCGGCGTCGTCGGCGGCGCGGTGCTCGGCGGACTACTCGGCGGACGCGATTGAGCACAGTGAACGCCATTCGCACCGAGGGGCTGCGCAAGGTTTATCCCGTCGCCGCACCGAAGCGCCGCGGTCCACCGTCATCGGGCTTCGGCCCGCCCGGTGCCGGCGGTCTGCCTGGCGGTCCTCCGCCCGGTGCGAACGGCGCGAAGGAACTCGTCGCGCTGCACGGCCTCGACCTCGAAGTCCCCGAAGGCGAATTCTTCGGGCTCCTCGGCCCCAATGGCGCGGGCAAGACGACGACGATCGGCATCCTCACCACGCGCGTCCTCGCCAGCGCGGGCAAGGCCTCCGTCGCTGGCGCCGACGTCATCAATGATCCCGTTGGCGTGCGTCGCCGCATCGGCGTCGTGCCGCAGCGCGCCAATCCCGACCGCAGCCTCAACGTCCTCGAGAACCTCGTCTTCCACGCTGCGTACTTCGGCATTCCGCGCGGCGAGGCCGTGCGTCGCGGCATGCAGTACCTCGAGCAGTTCGGCATGCAGGCCAAGGCCGAGGAGAAAGTGGACGCGCTGTCCGGCGGTCAGCAGCAACGGCTGATGATCGCGCGGGCCCTCGTGCACGAACCCACCGTGATCTTTCTCGACGAGCCCACCGTCGGCCTCGACCCGCAGACCCGCATCGCGCTGTGGGAAGTCCTGCGCGACCTCCACCGCCAGGGCCGCACCATCGTGCTGACGACCCACTACATGGAGGAAGCCGACCAGCTCTGCGACCGGCTCGCCATCGTGGACCGTGGACGACTCCTCGCACTCGACACCACCGCGTCGCTCAAGGCCAAGGCGCCTGGCGGCACCCTCATCGAGCTCTCGCTCGACGGCCCCGCCGACGAAGCCGCCACACGCGTGCGCGCACTCGAGCACGTGACCAAGGCCGACGTCGCCGGCGACGTGCTGCGCATCCATAGCTCGGCCGGCGGCCGCATCATCTCCGCCGCCATCGAGGCCACCGAAGCCGCCGGCCGCACCGTCCGGAACATCACGCTCAAGGAGCCGAGCCTCGAGACGCTGTTCATCGAGCTCACCGGGAGGAAGCTCGATTGACAGCCCTCGCCGCCGCCGCACCCGCCACGTCCTTCGGTGCGCCGCACGACGTGCGGATGTCGACCGTGTTCATCGCGCTCCTGCGCCGCGACGTTCGCGTCGCCATCAAGGAACTGCCGTACTTCCTGCTGCGCACCGTGATGCAGCCCGTGCTGTTCCTCATCGTATTCGGCTTCCTGCTGCCGAAGATGGGGATGGTGCGCGGCGGATACACCACCACCCTGCTGCCCGGCATCCTGGCCATCAGCCTTGCTCTCTCCGCTATCCAATCTGTCGCGCTGCCGATGGTGCAGGACTTCGGCTGGACCAAGGAGATCGAGGACCGACTCCTCGCGCCCGTGCCCACCTGGGTGATTGCCGCCGAGAAGATCGCGTCCGGCGTGATTCAGGGACTCGTGTCCGCGCTGTTCGTGCTGCCTCTCGCGCGGCTCATCATGGGCCCCATCGCCAACCTCACCTTCGGCAACTTCGGCGACGTCGTCGTCATCACCATACTCGGCGCCACCGCCTTCTCCGCGCTCGGCATGTGGCTCGGCACCGGCATCGCGCCGCAGCAGATCGGCCTGATGTTCAGCGCCATCATTGCGCCGATGATGTTCTTCGGGTGCGCATACTATCCGTGGCGCGGGCTCGACGTGGTGCCCGTGCTCAAGTACGTGGTGCTCGTCAACCCGCTCGTGTACGTCTCCGAGGGGATGCGTGGTGCGCTGACCCCCGAAGTGCCGCACATGCCGCTTGCCGCGTCGATGGGCGCGCTGCTGTTCATCTCCGTCCTCTTCTGGACCATGGGGCTCAGGAGCTTCCGCAAGCGGGCCATCGGATGAGCGGCCACGCGTCGTACGGCGAGCCCTTCGCGAGATTCGTCGAGCAACTCGCCGCCGCGAAGGCCGTCGGTGAGACGCTGATTCCCGAGCCCACCGCCTTCGCGCTCGGCACCGTGGGCGACGATGGGCAGCCGTCCGTGCGCATCGTGCTGCTCAAGAGCGTCGATGAGCGCGGCTTCGTGTTCTACACCAATCACCACAGCAGGAAAGGCGTGGAGTTGCTCGCGCATCCGAAGGCGGCGATGTGCTTCCACTGGCAGCCGATGGAGCGGCAGGTGCGGGTGGAGGGCAGTGTCGGCGTGGTGAGCGCGGAGGAGGCGGATGAATACTTCGCGAGCCGGGCGCGCGGGAGTCAGATCGGGGCGTGGGCGTCGTTGCAGAGTCAGGCGATAGGGAAGGCGGGCGATCTTGAGGCGCGAGTGGCGGACGTGGAGCGGCGGTTCGAAGGGCGGGCGGTGGAACGGCCGCCGCACTGGTCGGGGTTTCGGATCGTGCCCAAGCGGATCGAGTTCTGGCATGGGATGCCGAGCCGGCTGCACGAGCGGAACGTGTATGAGAGGGAAGGGGAGGGGTGGCGGACGGAAGTGCTGTTTCCGTAATAGCCCTTATCCGCGCTGCGCCGTTGTCGATGGCGCACTCTCGGTATCAAGACGCGCGATCATCGAGAGCGGCGGCGACGCGAGCTGACTCGTTCGTCGCTGAGGCGCGAGCAGCTCTTGGTGGTGGACCGGTGTTCGTGCTGGCTCGTTTGGGAGAACGAGCGGAAGTTCCGCAGCATATCATGTCGACAGAAACAAGCGATTGCGCCCGGAAACTTCCCTCCAACCGCAGCGATTGCGCGTAGCCGGCATTGCGGACTTGTTCCGCTTGCGAGCTTTGGCGCGCGTGTCTCGCGGCCAACGCTGCAGCGGAGTTGTCGCGTAATAGCTCACCGAGCGCGGATTGCGCATGGCGATTCAAGCGACAATCGCGCACATTCTGCGCGACGGTGCAGCACGATGGGCGTTCGGCGGACTACTCACCCCGAGGTGCGCATGGCAAGCAAGACCTCCCGGCCCGGTTTCATGATCGTCGGCGGCATCATCTTCCTGCTCTTGCCCGGGCTACTGGCGCGGGCTGACAATCGGCCGCTCAACGCACGCTTGTTGGCTCTGGGTGTCGCGGTCGCCACGCTCTTCTTTTATCTGGCGTTCAAGTATCACCGCAACTCTGCCAAGTCCGTCCCGCCTGCCGCCTAACGAACACTGCACCAGACGGGGGTACTTGCACCACTTTCGTGTACATTTCCACCTAACGAGAATGGGGTGTCACACGTGCCACGATCTGGGCCACGAAAGCTGCACAAGTACAGCGACGAGTTTAAGCAGACTGAAGTGGCTGCGGAATTCTGAACAGGGTGGATAACTGGACACATGGGCTCCACCGGCGACATGTTCGCCACCCTCAAGGAGCTCTCGCATGCCACGACGTCCCCGTCGCAATTCCGCGCAGATTACCGCATGGAAGGATCAGCTCCTCAGCGGGGCGGCCACGGTGTTCGGCGGTGGAGTCCCGACCGAGCCCGTGGTAGATGTCAAAACCCTCCACGCCAAGATCGGCGAGCTCGCGCTCGAGAATGATTTTTTAGAACACGCGCTCAGCAAGGCCGGCCTGCTGAGCGCCAAGCGATGATCGACCGGACCCACCCGCTGTCGATCACCCGACAGGCCGAGGCGCTCGGGATCAGTCGCGGCGCGGTGTATTACGCCCCCCGTCCGATGGCAGCGTATGACCTCGCCCTCATGCGCCAGCTCGACGTGCTCCACCTGGACTTTCCGTTCGCCGGGGCGCGCATGTTGCGCCGGCTCCTGCGAACCGACTTTCCGGGCGTCGGTCGCCGTCGGAGCGGCACGCTCATGCTGCACATGGGCATCGCGGCGATCTGTCCGCAGCCGGGCACCAGTCGCCGGCATCGGGCGCATGCCGTGTACCCCTATCTCCTGC
>JBDTYL010000192.1:0-3553 GCA_040005695.1 bacterium
GGCGCCGACCTCTTCATCCTCGAGACCTTCAGCGACCTCCACGAGATCGGCCAGGCCATCGCCGCGGCGCGCGCCGTCGATCCCGCGATGCCGGTCGTCGCCCAGATGACCATCGGCGTCGATGGACTGACGCCCTACGGCGCCACGCCGGAGGATGTCGCGCGCGCGCTCGACCGCTTCGGCGCGGACGTTCTCGGCCTCAACTGCTCCGTCGGCCCGCAGATCATCCTCGAGGCGGTCGAGAAGATGGTGCCCGTGACCCGGAAGAAGATCGCCGCGCAGCCGAACGCCGGCATGCCGCGCGACGTCGGCGGCCGGAGCATGTACATGGCGAGCGCCGAATACATGGCGGAGTACGCCCGGCACCTCGTGCAGGCCGGCGCGAAGGTCGTGGGCGGCTGCTGCGGCACCACGCCGGAGCACATCCAGGCGATGTGCGTCGGCATTCGCCCGCTCAGCCCCCGCTTCGCGAAATCCGGCGCCACGTCGCAGGTCCGCATCGGCGAGACGCCCACGCTGCACGAGGCGCCGCGCACGCCGGACACGCCGCCCGTGCCGCTCGGCGAGCGCTCGCGCTGGGGCGCGAAGATCGCCAACGGCACCTTCGTCACGTCCGTCGAGATCGTGCCGCCGCGGGGCGTGGACGCATCGCGCATGCTGGCGGACGTCGGGCTGTTGAAGATCGCCGGAGTGGACGCGGTGAACGTACCGGACGGACCGCGGGCACAGAGCCGCATGGGCGCCCTGCTCACGTCGCTGCTCATCGAGCAGCAGGTGGGCATCGAGACCGTCACGCACTATGCCTGCCGCGACCGCAACCTGCTCGGCATGCTGAGCGACCTGCTGGGCGCGTCTGCCGTGGGACTTCGCAACCTGCTGCTCATCACCGGTGACCCGCCGAAGATGGGGCCGTATCCGAGCGCCACCGCGGTGTTCGACATCGACGCCATCGGCCTCACGAACCTCGTGCGCAACCTGAACCATGGCCGCGATCCCGGCGACAACTCGATCGGTCGCGGCACGCAGTTCGTCATCGGCGTGGGCGTGAACCCCGCCCCGATCGACCTCGAGCACGAACTCAAGCGGTTTGCCTGGAAAGTGGAGGCGGGGGCCGAGTTCGCGGTCACGCAGCCCGTGTTCGACGCCTCGCAGCTCGAGAACTTTCTCCGTCGTACGGAAGGCGCACGCGTGCCGATCGTCGCCGGCATCTGGCCGCTCGTGAGCGTACGGAACGCCGAGTTCCTCGCGAACGAGGTGCCCGGCGTGAGCGTGCCGACGGAGGTCATCGAACGAATGCGGAAGGCCAGCAACGCGTCCAAGGAGCATGCGGTGGCCGAGGGGATCGCGATTGCCCGGGAGATGCTGGAGCGCGTGCGCGGTGCCGTGCAGGGCGTGCAGGTGTCCGCGCCCTTCGGGAAGGTCGAGCTGGCACTCGACGTGTTCGGTGATACGTTGCGGCCATCCGGCTCGTCGACATAGGCGACGGCCCCGGCCGGATCGCGTCGCGGCGCCGAATGGGGAGGAGGGATGGATCACGGCCGCCTGTTCGTCGACGCGGCAGGGGTGGAGTGGGAGGTCTATGACGAAAGCGCGTGGTCGGTCGCGTGGGCGCTGGAGTGGGACTACCCGCCGCAGACCGAGAACCCCGGCCTGCTCTTCGATTCAGCGCTCGGGCGGCGGCGGATCTTTCCCTGTCCGGTCGACTGGCACACGTTGACCGACTCCCAGCTCGAAGGCCTGCTCACCATCGCCCGTTCCCTGACCTGACCGGACCTCACACCCACCGACGCCGTGGACGCATGACCGACCACTTCCTCACCGCGGCCATCGACGAGGCCCGACTCGGCCTGTCGGAGGGCGGCATTCCGATCGGCTCCGTGCTGGTGCATCAGGGACGGATCCTCGGTCGCGGGCACAACCGGCGCGTCCAGCGCGGCAGCGTCGTGCTGCACGGAGAAATGGACGCGCTCGAAAACGCGGGGCGCCAGCCGGCATCCGTGTACCACGAGTGCGTGCTCTACACGACGCTGTCGCCGTGCCCCATGTGCAGCGGCGCCATCCTGCTCTACGGCATTCCGCGCATTGTCGTCGGCGAGAACGTCACCTTCCTCGGCGATGAGGCGTTGCTGGTGGAACGAGGCGTGCGCGTCGAGGTCGTGCAGGACGTGGCTTGCATCCGGATGATGCGCGAGTTCATCGCGCAGCATCCCGGATTGTGGAATGAGGACATCGGCACGGAGCCCTGAGCGACCCGCTCGGATGAACCCGTGCGCCGGCGTCACGGTGGCAGGAACCCATTCGCTCCTGACGTCGTTCGTTTGCGCTGAACGAGCGACGGTGCCATCCTGAGCGCAGCGAAGGATCTGCTTTTTGTCTGCCCGGCCCGAAAGCAGATCCTTCGCTGCGCTCAGGATGACAACGGTACCCATGTGCCCTTCCCTCGGACCCACACCGGCCCGACGTTGTTCTCCGTACCGCAGCATGAAGTCGGATGGTCTGTGCCTTGCAGCGATCCCCCACTCCCGCGCCCACCGGAGCCTGCCGTGGATGACCCCGCCCGTCCAGCCGACCAGGCTGGCCTCTCCCGCCGCACATTCCTGCACCATCTCGGTGTCGTGGGAGCGGCTGCAACCGTGCCGCTCGTCGCACCGGGCGCACTTCCGGCGGAGCATACCGGCGTCGAACCACCCATCCCCGGCGCGATCACGGTCACGCTGAAGATCAACGGCACCAGTCGCCGCCTCGAGATCGACCCGCGCGCCACGCTGCTCGACACGCTGCGCGAGACCGTGCACCTCACCGGCACCAAGAAAGGCTGTGACCACGGTCAGTGCGGTGCGTGCACCGTGCACGTGAATGGCCGGCGCGTGAACTCGTGCCTCACCCTCGCCAGCATGCACGAGGGCGACGCCATCACCACCATCGAGGGCATCGGCAGGCCCGGTGCGCTCCACGCCATGCAGGCGTCGTTCGTCCAGCATGACGGCTATCAGTGCGGCTACTGCACGTCGGGCCAGATCATGTCCGCCGTCGCGCTCCTGAAGGAACCGTGCGGACCCGCCGACACCGACGTGAAAGAGTGCATGAGCGGCAACATCTGTCGCTGCGGCGCCTACCAAAACATCGTTGCCGCGATCCAGGACGTCCGAGGCAAGGCCTGAGGCCACCCACATGGAACTCTTCCAGCTCAACAGGGCGACGTCCATTCCGCAGGCGGTGGAACTGAGCCGTCACGCGAAGACCGCGCAGCAGGGCGCCGACGTCCGCTTCATCGCCGGCGGCACCACGCTCCTCGATCTCATGAAGCTCGACGTCGAGCGGCCCACGCGCCTCATCGACATCAACCACCTGGGGCTCGACCGCATCGAGACCACGCCCGACGGCGGCCTCCGCATTGGCGCGTCGGTGCGCAACGCCGATCTCGCGCACCACGCCACGGTGATGCGCGACTATCGCGTGCTGTCGGAGGCGCTGCTCGCCGGCGCATCTCCACAGCTGCGCAACATGGCGACGACGGCCGGCAACCTGCTCCAGCGCACGCGCTGCATGTACT
>JBDTYL010000193.1:0-17663 GCA_040005695.1 bacterium
TTACCGGCATGCCCCGTTGCGCACTACAGGAGCCCTTGGCGGCCCCGCAGTGACCTCTTTACATCGTGGTGACGAGGATGACCGGGCCCTCGTGCGAATTGCTGCCGAACCGCTGCATGGCCGCGGAGGGATTGAGGAAGCGGATCTCCTTGACGTTGCTGGCCAGCAGGCCGCGCAGTTCGTCGAGCCCCACGACCTTGTTGCCATCAATGGAGGCGTGCACCTTGCCCGCTTCCGGATCGCCGCCCACGGCTGCGACGTTATGCGTGCCACGAACGGTCAGGAAGGTGGGCCGCAGCGACGTGACCACGTCGAGAACGCTCTGCGACCCGACCTGGGCGTCGCGCATCTCCTGCTGGGTGATGACGTCGCGGTTGCGTCGTTCCGGCGCCGCCTGCGCCTGCGCGTCGGAGGTGATGATGGCGCCGGATTGCGAGGGCGCGGTTTCCGGTGTGGGTGTCTTAGCGCACGCGGCGCATGCCGCCACGATCACGCACGCGGTGAGGAGTCTGGAGGACATTGGAGCCTGCCTGCAAAGGGAAGCTGAATGATGTCACGTGGTCGACAGTGCCGTCAAGCAGGATGGCATCATCGTCGAGCGGAATTCGTCGTGACGATACGCGGCCTCAGTGGGGTCCTGCCGAGCCGGAAGAACGCGTCGTGCCGCGCACGACCTCGACGCGCAACTCGGCCCAGCCGTCCACCTGCGCGTACTGCACGCGCAGCTCGTGCGAGCCGCCGGCAAGGACGACCGCATCGACGGCCGACTCGTGTGGCGTCCAGTGGTCGACCTGGAGGACGTCATCGACCCAGACGCGAATCGCGTCGTCGCTGATGGTCCGCAGCGTGTACGTGCCGGGCGCGAGCGAGACGTGTGTCGTTGCCTCGAGCGCGACGTGTGCCTGCGGAAGCCCCGCGAGGGTCGGCCGGTACCACATGTAGTCGAGACGTGGCTCGTGGCGGGTGAGCATCGGAGTGCCGCGCGACAATGAGTCCATCACCGCCGGTGGAAGCGCCTTTGCCGCCGTATCGGGCCAGCGGAAGAAGCGAACATCCCAATCGGTGCGCGGCTCGAAACGACCATACGCGAACCGGACCCGTGTGCCCTCGGCGCGAGGCGCCCCGCGCGGGTCCACCGTGGCGGCGCCACGGTACTCGAGGGCCACGGACCACGCGTCGATGTCGCGTGCCGGCGTCACGGTGAGCGTGTCACCGACGCGGCCACCCGACGCTGATACGTCGGCGACACCCGTGCGTCCAACGAGCCGCCATACGCCTGCCGGCCCGACGACGCGAAGGCGCAACGGGACAGCGCGCTCGCTGTCCACCGGCCAGAGTCTTGGTGAACGCCAGTCGAACGGCCCCCACTCGTCGACGATGATGGCGGAGCGGTCCATGCGTGCCGTGGCGCTCGTGGGAATGGGGCGGGGGGTCGGCAACCGGGAGGCAATGGATGCGGCTACGTCGCGTGGGACCAGGCGCGCCGGAGTGCACGACGAAGGGGCGGCCGCTCCGATCCGGTTGTGCGCCGTATCCACCGGCGACGTATTCAGGATCTTGAGCGCGGTGGCCACGCCAGAGAAGGTGTTGTCCACGATGTGGTAGTCGCGGCTTCTCGTGTCGCGATGCTTCGGGTAGCCCCAGTCGGACGGCTCGATGGGGTTTGCCCACAGGCTGACGCCCGTGGAGTCTTCATCGAAGGCGTTGGAACGGATGTCGTTGTCCTGGCCGTGCTCGATGGCGATGCCCACGCGATTGCGCACGAAGCAGTTCCCGATCACGCGTGATCCGTAGCTGTATCCGCCCCAGAGGCCGTAGTCGCTGCCCTCGCTGCGGTTGCCGATGAAGTCGTTGCGGCTGAAGGTGGCTTCCATCCCGTTGGTCGGCGCGAAGCTGAAGTCATTGCGCGCGTAGAGATTGTCGTTGGCGCCGCCTTCGCCCGTGTCCATCGTGGACTGGCCTGCCCACAGGAACAATCCGTCGCCCCCGTGGGTGACGGAGTTGTCGGCCACGACATTGTGCGCGCTCTGCTCGAACATGAGGAGGCCGGCGGAATCCTGCCCACGTCGGAAGAAGCCGTGGCTGTAGCCGCGCACATCGTAGTCGATGGCGTTGTGCGTGATCCGGTTCCAGCTCGACCGATACATGCCGAGCCCGAGGCCGGAGTTGAACGACAACGTGTTGTCGTGAATGGAAAGAGAGTCGCTGCGCACGAGCATCACGCCACTGCTCCCCTGCTCGGCGCGATTGTCGCGCAGCTCGCCGCCGTGCACGTCCTCGAGGTAGAAGCCCGCGCCGAAGCGCAGCCACTCGCGCTGCTCGTTGTGGTGGTAGGACATCCAGTCCACGAGGCTTTCGTGCTCCACCACGCTGAAGAGGCGCGGCTTCCAGCCGTAGCTCATGTCGTTGCCGGCCAGCACGAGCGCGCGCGTGCCCACGGCCATCAGGCCGACACGATAGCCGCGCGCGCGTGCATTCAGGACGTGGACGTCGTGTCCGCCCTCGATGCGGATCGCCACGCCTGCGGCCTGGTCGGGATCCGCGGACAGCGGCGCGCCGCGCAACTCCGCGCCGTTGAAGTCCACCGTGATGTCGCTACCGCGGATGACGATGACGGCGGAATCGACGGAAGGACTCGCCGGCAGGTCATAGACCCCGCGGACGATGCGTACTGACCGGGTGATGACGAGGCCGCGCCGAAGGGCAATGTCAGCGGAGGGGTGCTGTGCGCCGGCGGCGTGAAGCGCGACGACGGTGAGGGCGACGAGATGGCCAGCCCTCAATGCCTGGTCCAGATCGCGACCACGGCACATCCATGCCCGAAGTTGTCCGAGCGGAACTCCAGTGGCGCACTGTCCGCGTCGGGATACGCCTCGATGGCGAGCACCCTGTTCATCGGGGCAGCGTTCGTGGCCTGCTCGAGGTCCACCATGCGCAGCCCGTCGAGGTACACCGCGACGCTCTTGCAGCCGAGGCGCCCCTCCACGTGATACGGATCCTTGTAGTGAAAGCCCGGGGCGGCACGCAGCACGTCGGCCGGATAGGCGGAGGTGGCGAGCCACGAGTTGCCGGGGAGGAAGACGGTGCCGGTGGAGCGGCGTCCGCGATCGATGATGCGGCCGAGTGCCCTGGTGTCCGCACTCGCCGCGCCGATGACATTGATGGCCTCGAGGGTCTGCGGCTTCTTCTCGATCACGAGGCGAAGCGGCGCGCTTGCTTCGGCGGTGGCATTCACGAGCAGCGTACGCGGCTCGTAGCCGATGGCCTTGAGCTCGATGAACCAGGTGCCGGCGGGAATGCCGCCGAGCGAGAAGGCGCCGTCCTTGATGGGCGTGTCGATGGCGAGGGCGTCGACGCTGAGCACGCCGGAGGCCAGCGCGCTCGAGTCCTGCGTGAGCACGCGGCCGGTGATGGCCGCCGCCCCATGTGTGGTGCCGGAGTCGGCGAGCAGGAAGTCCTGCCGCAGCGCGCCGCCGAGCGCGATGTTCACCTGCCCGGTGACGTCGCGATAGCCCGGCTGACGCGCCACGACGTCGACCACCGCGTCGCTCGGCACACCGCAGGCGAGGTAACGGCCCTCGTCGTCCGCCGTGACGACCGTCTCGTGCGGCTCCGCGCGGAACCCTGTGCGCTGGAGCGCCGTCTCCACCCAGCGAACCAGCACGTGGGCACCGACGGCCGGCGTCTCGCGCGTCGCGTGCTCCACGATGCCGACGAGCATGCCGTCGCTCACACCGCCGGAGTCCTTGCCGCAGCGCAGGCGGCGGATGGCCGCGCCCGACTCGATGGCGAGATCGACGCGCACCGTACTGTCCGCGCCCAGCTCGAAGGCACGGAGCGGCGACTCGAGGCCCAGCGTGTTGAGGGCCTCGTGCTGGAAGCCGATGGCGTAGCGGCCCTCGCGGAGCCCGTCGATGCGATAGCGGCCCGCGTCGTCGGTGCGCGTGGTGGTGATGCGCGGCGTGGAGTCGCCGGCGATGCGCGCGACCTGCACCACGGCGCCGGCCAGCGAGTGGCGCGCCATGGAGTCGTACACGGTGCCGCGAACGGCGAACGCCTGCTGCGCGCGAACGGGTGCGAGCGCGGCGCTGCTGGCGAGCAGCACGAACAAGGCACGCGACATGGTGGGCCTCATCGCCTGGTCCAGACGGCCATCACGGCGCAGGCGTCGTTGGTGCGCCAGAGGAATGGGGCAAACTGCACGTCGGGGTAGGTCTCGATCGCAAGGACGTCGCGCATTTGTACGGCGTCGGCCAGGCCCTGCAGGCCGGTGCCGAGGCGTTCGCCGTCCAAGTATACCACGAGGTTCTTCGTCTTGTGCTCCTCGACCTTGTCGCCACCCACGGGCGTGCTCCCCCCGCACCCGGTGATCATCGCCCGCGTGGGACTGACCTGGATGAACCCGCGCGCCGCGCGCAGGACGTCGGCCGGCGTGTCCGCGGCCGCAAGCCAACTGTTGCCGGGCAGGAAGACGGTGCCGCTGGCGACCCTGTTTCGAAGCGCGATGTCATCCAGCACGCGCAGCTCGCGACTCGCCTTGCCCACCACGTTCACCGTCTCGAGCGACTGCGCCTTGCGGTTCATCGCGACGATGACGTTGGTGGTGGCCCGATCCGACACCGTGACGAGTCGCGCGGCCGGCTCGACGCCGATGCCCTTGAGCTCGACGAACCACGTACCCGCGGGCAGGGCGGCCATCGTGAAGGCGCCGTCGTGCACGGGGACGTCGATGCCGAGCGCCGCGATGGTGGCCTGTCCGGACGCGAGTGGGGTGGAGTCATGCGTCACGCGGCCGGCGATCGCGCCGGCGCCGCGCAGCGTGCTCGAGTCGGCGAGAACGAAGTCCTGGCGCATGGCCCCGCCGGCGGGAATGGACAGTTGCGCGACGAGCGGGCGAAAGCCGTCGGTCCGAATGGCGATGTCGAGCGGCGCATCGCTCGGCACGCCGCACGCGACGTACGCGCCCTCGCTGCTCACGAGCGAGGTGAGGTGCTTGTCCACGGTGCGCAGGCCGCGGCGTTGCACGGCCGTCTCGAGCCAGTGCAGCTCGACCTGGGCGCCGGCAACGGGCGCCTCCCCGCGCGCATCGCGCACATAGCCGGCGAGCATCCCCTCGGCCGGCCCGCCCGCGAGGTCGCCGCACCGCTGCATGCGGACGGCCGCGCCCGAGCCGATGGCGAGGTTCATCGCGACGGCGCTGTCGTCGCGCAGCTCGAAGGCGCGCAGGGGGGACTCGATGCCGAGGGCGTTGAGTGCGTCGTGCTGGAAGCCGATGGCGTAGCGACCGTTCGGGAGACCGGCGATGCGGTAATGGCCGGCGTCGTCGGCGCGGCTGGTGACGATGCGTGGCGTGGAGTCCGCGCCGACGATGCGGGCGAGTTGCACGACGGCGCCGGCGAGCGGTGCGTGCGCGACGGAGTCGTACACGGTGCCCGCAACGACGTGGAGTGGGGCAGCGGCTGCCTCCTGGGCGACGGCGCGAACGCTGGGGAGCACCAGCACCAGCGCCGCACCGACGACGATCATGCGGCCGGTGGCTCGCGGCGTGTGCCAGTGTGGCATCGATGCCTTCCTTGCGGCGTGCGGCGCAAGCGGGTGATCGTGCGGGGCGAAGGACCCCGACGGCGCGGGACGCGCCTGCGGTGAGGCGCTCTCCGGTAGTGTATACAGCCCCCCGGCCACGGCAAGGGGAGATGACGGTTCGGCCAGGGGAGCGCTTGTGGATGGGCGAGATAAAGGATATTGTATCCGATCCTGGCAGCAGACTCCGTGGATGACCGGCGTCGGAGCAGCTGTCATCCTGAGCGCAGCGAAGGATCTGCTTTTTCTGCGGGACGGTGGGTCAGTCGAACAGTCGTGTGTGCTCTTGTCATCCAGCAGCAGATCCTTCGCTGCGCTCAGGATGACAAGTCCTTCGCTGCGCTCAGGATGACAAGTCCTTCGCTGCGCTCAGGATGACAAGTCCTTCGCTGCGCTCAGGATGACAGGTCCTTTACTGCGCTCAGGATGACAAGTCCTTCGCTGCGCTCGGGATGACAGGTTTCCACGAATGACGCTGTTATCGACGAAGCTCGCCCTTCCTCATTACCCCTTCTCCCGATGTTTACACGATTCCTCCGAGCGGTTCACGTTGTCGTCGCGGGCCTGGTGCTCGCCCATCCCGCCGCGGCGCAGGTCGCGACGAGCGCCGACTCCGCCGTCCGGGCGATCTTTACCGGGCGTGGGTTGAGCGGTGGCGTGCGGTTCGGGCCGGCGCGATGGACCGCGGACGGCAACAGCTACGCGACGCTCGAGCAGGGCGCCGGCGGCGGCGTGGACATCGTGGAGTACGATGCCGCCACGGGGCAGCGGCGCGTCCGTGTCACGGCTCGCCAGCTCCAGCCCGCGGGCGCAGCCGCGCCACTCGATGTCGAGGACTACACGTGGTCGGCCGACGGCAAGCGGCTGCTGGTGTTCACGAACACGCGGAAGGTGTGGCGACAGAATACGCGCGGCGATTACTGGGTGCTCGACGTCGCCAGCGGGAAGTTGCACCAGGTGGGTGCCGGCGCGCCCGAGGCCACGCTGATGTTCGCGAAGTTCTCGCCCGACGATGCAAAAGTCGCCTACGTGCGCGCGGGCGAGCTGTACGTCGAGCCGGCGACGGGCGGCAAGACGACACGGCTCACGCACGACGCCTCGCGCAAGGTCGTGAACGGCATGACGGACTGGGTCTACGAGGAGGAGTTCGGCCTGCGCGACGGATTCCGCTGGAGTCCCGACAGCAAGTCGATCGCCTTCTGGCAGTTCGACATGACGGGCATCCGCGACTACCTGCTCATCAACGACACGGACTCGCTGTATCCGTTCACCGTGCCGGTGCAGTATCCCAAGGCGGGCACGACCAACTCGGCCGTGCGCCTTGGCGTCATCCGCGCCAACGGTACCGGCAAGGTCACCTGGGCGCACCTCGAGGGCGACTCGCGGCAGCACTACATCCCACGCGCCGAGTGGGCGGGGAACGACGAGCTGGTGGTGCAGTACATGGACCGGCTGCAGCAACACGACTGGGTCACGCTGGTGAACGCGCGCACGGGCGCCGCGCACGTCGCGCTCACGGAGAGCGACTCCGCCTGGGTGGACGTGGTGGACGACCTGCACTGGATGAACGATGGCAAGAACTTCCTCTGGGTGAGCGAGCGCGATGGCTGGCGACACGTGTACCTCGCGTCGCGCGATGGAGGCACGCCGCGGCTGCTCACGCCGGGCGCATATGACGTGATCAGCGTGGCAGCGGTGGACGAGACAACGGGATGGCTGTACGTGATCGCGTCGCCGGAGAGCGCCGTACAGCGCGCGCTCTATCGCGTGTCGCTCGTCAATGCGGGACCGCCGCAGCGCGTGAGCCCCGTCAATGACCCCGGCGTGCACGGCTACGACATCTCGCCGAATGCACGCTGGGCGTTCCACACGTACTCGCGCACCGACCGCGCGCCGACGACCGACCTCGTTGCGCTGCCGGACCACCGGATCGTGCGCGCGCTGGGTCGGGCCCCCGCGCCGACATCGCTGGCGGCGTCGCCGACGGAGTTCTTCCAGGTCACGATACCCGACGGCGCCACGCTGGACGGCTGGATGATCAAGCCGCGCGACTTCGATGCGACGAAGAAGTATCCGGTGCTGGTGTACGTGTATGGCGAGCCCGCGGCGCAGACGGTGATGGACCGCTGGGGCGGCGCGCAGGACCAGTGGTACCGCATGCTGGCCGACCGCGGCTACATCGTGATGAGCGTGGACACGCGCGGTACGCCGGCGCCGAAGGGGCGCGCGTGGCGCAAGGTCATTTATGGCGCGATCGGGCCGCTCTCGAGCCGCGAGGAAGCGGACGCGGTCCGCGTGTTGACGAAGCAGCGCCCGTACCTCGACGCGAGCCGCGTGGCGATCTGGGGCTGGAGTGGCGGGGGATCGAGTACGCTGAACGCGATGTTCCGCTATCCCGACGTGTACGCGGTGGGCATGGCCGTGGCGCCGGTGGCGGACCAACGGCTGTACGACACGATCTACCAGGAGCGGTACGAGGGCCTGCCGCAGGACAACCCGAAGGGCTATGCCGAGGGTTCGCCGATCTCGTTCGCCGCGGGTCTCGCTGGCAAGTTGCTCGTGGTGCATGGCGAAGGTGACGACAACGTGCACTATCAGGGCACGGAGCGGCTCGTGAATCGGCTCGTGGAGCTCGGCAAGCCCTTCGACATGATGGTGTATCCCAATCGCACGCACTGCATCTGCGAAGGCGCCGGCACCACGGTGCACGTGTACTCGCTGCTCACGCGCTACCTGCTGACCAACCTGCCGGCGGGCGGCCGATGAGGCGCACCATCGTGCCCATGCCGGCGACGCCGGACATCGTCCCACTCCGGCGTCAAACGCTCACGGGGATGACGCTCGTGGCGCTGCGCGATCGCATCCTCCAGGGCGGGTTTCCGGACGGCGAACCCTTGCGGCAGGACGCGATCGCAGACGAGCTCGGGGTGAGCCGGATTCCCGTGCGCGAGGCGCTTCGCCAGCTCGAAGCGGAGGGACTCGTGACCTTCCATCCGCATCGCGGTGCCGTGGTCACCACACTGTCGCTCGAGGACATCACCGAGCTGTTCGAGTTGCGCGCGGAGATCGAGAGCGACGTGCTGCGGCGGTCGATTCCGCTCATGACACCGGACGACCATCGTGGCGCGACGGAGATCCTCGATGCGTATGACGTGGCACTGCGCGACGGCGAGGTCTCTGCGTGGGGTGAGCTCAACTGGCGCTTCCACTCGGCTCTCTATGCGCCGGCACGCCGGCCATTCACGCTTGGCATCGTGAGCAAGCTGCACCAGCACAGCGACCGGTACCTGCGCATGCAGCTCGCACTGACGCATGGCGCGTCGCGCGCGCGGCAGGAGCATCGCGCCATCCTCGCGGCCGCGAAGAAGCGCGACACGCGCAAGGCGGCGACACTGATGCGCGGCCACATCCTGGGCGCCGGCCGCTCGCTGGTGACGTTCCTGGAAGAGCATCGGCAGCTGGCCGCGCCCCAGCCGCGCCGGCGGGTGGCGCCATGAGCGAGACGTCCGCATCGCCGTCGATGCGCGTGGTGGACTCGCACACGGAAGGCGAGCCGACACGGGTGGTGGTGAGCGGCTGGCCGCAGCCGCAGGGCGCCACGATGTGGGAGCGCCGCGACGACCTGCTCGCACGGTTCGATCATCTGCGTCGCGCCGTGGTGTGCGAGCCGCGCGGCCATGATGCCGTGGTCGGCGCGCTGCTCACGCCCGCGGTGCACGCCGACTCCGTGGCGGGCATCGTGTTCTTCAACAACGAGACGTACCTCGGCATGTGCGGGCACGGGCTCATCGGCGTCGTGCGGACACTCGAGTATCTGGGGCGCCTGTCGCCGGGCGTCGCGCGGTTCGACACGCCGGTCGGTACCGTAAGCGCGGAGCTGGGCGCCGACGGAGCCGTGACGATCGAGAACGTGACCGCACACGTGCACGCACGCGACGTCGAGGTGGACGTTCCGGCGTACGGACGCGTCACGGGCGACGTGGCGTGGGGCGGGAACTGGTTCTTCATCACGCATGCGGACCACGTGCCGGTGGACATGGCGCACGTGGGAGAGCTGACGCGCTTCACGCAGGCGATCCAGGATGCGATCGATGCGGCAGGTATCAGCGGTGCGGACGGCGGCCACATCGACCACATCGAGATTTCGGCGCCGCCCTTGCGCGAGGATGCGCACAGCCGGAACTACGTGCTCTGCTCCGGGGGCGAGTACGACCGCTCGCCATGCGGCACCGGCACCTCCGCGAAGATGGCGACGCTGCACGCGCGCGGCGAGCTCGCGTTCGGCGATCCGTGGCACCAGGAAGGCATCGCCGGCGGCATGTTCATCGGCTGGCTCACGCCGGGCGTGAACGACGCGCTGATCCCACACGTGCGAGGCACGGCATACATCACGGCGGAGACGACACTGTTCTTTGACGGGCGTGATCCCTTCCGCTTCGGCATTCCCTCCGAGCCGCCCGTCTCGGCGTGACGTCAGCAGCGCGGTGGGACGCGATTGTTGTCGGCGCGGGCATCGTGGGCGCCGCGTGTGCGCGCGCGCTGGTGCTCGGCGGGATGCGCGTGCTCGTGCTCGACGCGGGCTTCGCCGGGGGCGGCACGACGGCCGCGGGCATGGGACACCTGGTGGTGATGGACGACTCGACGGAACAGCTCGCGCTCACGGCCTTGTCGCTCACGCTGTGGCGCGCGCTCGCCCCGCAGCTTCCGGCGGCGGTGGAGTACGATGCGTGCGGCACGATCTGGGTGGCCGAGGACGATGCGCAGATGGCGGCGGTGCGTGAGAAGCGGGACGTGTACGCGAGCGCCGGCATCGCGAGCGACGTCGTGGGCGCCAATGAGCTCGCCACGCTGGAGCCCAACCTTCGCGCGGGTCTGGCCGGCGGGCTGCTCGTGCCGGGCGACAGCGTGGTGTATCCGCCGGTCGCCGCGTTGGCGATGCTCGCGGAGGCGCGTGCGCACGGTGCCGTGCTCCGGGAGTCGTGCCGCGTGGACGAGATACTGGACGGCGCCGTGCGCTGCGGCGATGAAACGTTCGCGGCTGGCGTGATCGTGAATGCCGCGGGGGCGGAAGCGGCGCGTCTCACGCCCGGACTCCCCATCGTGCCGCGCAAGGGCCATCTCGCGATCACCGACCGAGCGCCGGGATTCGTGCGACACCAATTGGTGGAGCTGGGCTACCTGACGAGCGCGCACAAGATGACGAGTGAATCGGTGGCGTTCAACGTCCAGCCGCGCGCGACAACGCAGGTGCTGATCGGGTCGTCACGCGAACTGGCGGGGTGGGACGGGAGCACGAACCGGCGCGTGCTGCGCGAGATGCTGGAGCGGGCCACGCTGTTCATGCCGGCGCTGGCGCAGCTTGCCGTGATACGCACGTGGACCGGCTTCCGTCCTGCGACGCCCGACAAGCTGCCGGTGATCGGGCGACACGAGCAGACGCCAGGACTGTGGATCGCCGCGGGACACGAAGGACTCGGCATCACGACCTCGATGGGCACCGCGCAGTTGCTCGCCGACCTGGTGCTGGGGCGCACGCCGTCGATCGATCCCGCGCCCTACTCGCCCATGCGCGGCGCCGCGTTCGCGGAGGATCACGCGTGAGCGAGACGAAAGCGAGCGAGGTGACGATTGTCGTCGACGGCCGCGAGGTGCGCGCGCCCAGCGGCGTGAGCGTGGCCGCGGCGATGTGGAACGCGGGGGTCACGACGTTTCGTACGTCGGTGAGCGGAGAGCGACGCGCGCCGCTGTGCGGCATGGGCACGTGCTTCGAGTGCCGAGTGACCATCGACGACGTGGCGCAGCGGCGCGCCTGTCTCGTGACCGTTGCGAATGGCCTTCGGGTATCGACGCGGGCCGAGTCGTGACGCGCTCACCGATTACTGGTCGTGGGTCGTGACGTCGGCGTCATCGCGCATGGCGTGCGACGTCGTCGTCATCGGCGCAGGCCCAGCGGGGATTGCGGCGGCCACTCGCGCGGCGGAAGCAGGGCGGCGTGTGGTGGTGCTCGACGAGAGTCCCCAAGTGGGCGGACAGATCTGGCGTCATCGTCCGGGCCGCGTACCCTCGGGCCCGGCGGCACGGTGCATCGCGCGCCTCGAGCGCTCACGCGCGATGGTGGAGCGCGGCGCGTCGGTCGTCGACATCGTGATCGATCCATCGGGTAATGGATGCGCCGTGATGGCCGAGCGCGCCGGCGCTCCGCTCGTCGTGCAGGGTGCGGCGCTCATCCTGGCCACCGGCGCGCGCGAGCGGTTCCTGCCGTTTCCCGGCTGGACGCTGCCGGGCGTGATCGGCGTCGGCGCCGCGCAGGCGCTGCACAAGACGGGGATGTCGTTCGCCGGCAAGCGCGTGGTGATCGCGGGAAGCGGACCGCTGCTGCTGCCGGTCGCTGCCTCCCTCGCGGCCGACGGCGCCCGCATCGCATTGGTGGCCGAGCAGGCGAGTGGGCGCGACGTGATGCGGTTTGCGGCTGGCTTGTGGCGCCACCCCGCCACGCTCGTGCAAGCCGCACGCTATCGCGCCGCGTTCATGCGCACGACGTACGCCACGGGGCAGTGGGTCACGCACGCACGCGGCGACGGGCGCGTGCAGGAGGTGATCATCACCGACGGCTGGACGTCGCGCACGATGCCCTGCGACATCCTGTGCGCCGCGTTCGGCCTCGTGCCGGACACGACACTCGCACGGCTGCTCGGTTGCGTCGTGAACGCGAATGGAGTGGTAGTAGACGAACGGCAGGAGACATCGCGACTCGGCGTGTACTGTGCCGGCGAGCCGACGGGCGTTGGTGGCATGGAGCTGTCGCTCGTCGAAGGGGAGATCGCCGGCCTCTCTGCGGCCGGCCGGCCGGACGAGGCACGACCTCTCCATGCGCGCCGCGCATCGCTGCGCGCCAGCGCCGCGGCAATGGCGCGCGCATTCGCGTTGCGCGACGAATTGCGCAGCCTCGCCACTCCCGACACCATCGTCTGCCGCTGCGAGGACGTGCCACTCGGCGCCGTCGACCGCGGCTGGACGACGCGCCAGGCCAAGCTGTACACGCGCGCCGGGATGGGCGCGTGCCAGGGCCGCGTCTGTGGCGCGGCGCTGGAATATCTCAACGGATGGCCGCCCGACGCCGTCCGCGTGCCGGCTATTCCGGTGCGCTGCTCGACCCTCACGTCGGAGGGCACCGAGCGCGTGCCGTCCGCGACACACGGAGCCTGACGACATGGACAAGCGCGACTGGGTTGGCGTATTCCCCGCGATCACGACTCCCTTCCACGATGACTTCTCGATCGACCACGCGACGCTGGCGGCGCACGCGAAGTGGCTCATCGCCAGCGGCTGCGTGGGCATCGTCGCATTGGGTTCGCTCGGGGAGTCACAGACACTCACCGCCGACGAGAAGGTGGCGATCCTCGACACGCTGCGTGCGGCGTTGCCTGCTGGCACGCCGCTCGTGGCAGGCATCGCGGGGCTGAGCACGCCGGAGTGCGTGGCGCTTGCGCAGCGTGCGGAGAAGGCGGGGTGCAACGGGCTCATGGTGCTGCCGGCGTACGTCTACAAGGGCGACTGGCGTGAGACGAAGGCGCACTACAGCGCCGTGATCTCCGCCACCGGGCTGTCCTGCATGTTGTACAACAATCCCATCGCCTACGGCACGGACGTCAAGCCGCACCAGCTGGCCGAGCTGGCCGCGGCGCACGCCAACCTGCATGCGGTGAAGGAGTCGAGCGGCGAGGTGCGGCGCGTGACGCACGTGCGCGCCGAGCTGGGCGACCGGCTCGCGATCTTCGCCGGCATGGACGACATGATCCTCGAGAGCATCCCGATGGGTGCGGTCGGGTGGATCGCCGGGCTGGTGAACGCCTTCCCGGTGGAGTCCGTCCGCGTGTACGAGCTGGGTCGCGACGGGCACATGGACGAAGCGCGTGCGCTGTACGAGTGGTTCCTGCCGCTGCTCCGGCTCGACACCGTGCCGAAGTTCGTGCAGCTGATCAAGCTCGTGCAGGCCGAGGTCGGCCACGGGAGCGCGGTGGTGCGGCCGCCGCGGATGGAGCTCGAGGGCGCGGAGCGGGACGAGGTGCTCGCGCTCGTCCGCGCCTCGATCGCGTGCCGGCCAGCGCTGAAGTAGCCGGCCGCACCCCTGTCATCCTGAGCGCAGCGAAGGATCTGCTTTTCGCGGGCTGAAAGCAGATCCTTCGCTGCGCTCAGGATGACAAAGGGCTGCGCTCAGGATGACAAAGGGCTGCGCTCAGGATGCCACAGACTTACGGTTTCTTCGCGGGCACCGTCGTCTTGCGCTGCGTGTCCGACGGCGGCGCGAGCAGCGGATTCTCCTGCGAGGGCACCGGCGTGGCGTTCTCCAACTGTCCGAGGAGATCGTTGAGCTTCACCCCCTTGGCGATGTCGCGGGCCTGCGACATCACGCGCGCCGCCTTTGCCGGATCGCCGGTGGCCTGGAGCACTTCCGACAGCATCAGTCCCGTGGCGACGTACAGGTACGGGATGCCCACCGACGGCCGGTCAATCCAGTCCGTCCGCTTCGCGAGCGACTTCGGTGCGATGAATACGCTGTCCCACAGCGCGCTCGTGCGGCCAAGGTCGATCCAGCCGGCGCCCGGGACGAGCAACGTGTCCTTGCCGGGGACGGTGGGCGGGACGAACACCTTCGTCGCGAGGCCCTGCGTGAGCAGGTAGCTGCCGAGTCCCAGCTCGTTGCCGTAGCCCGCCGACGTGCGGCTCAGGTAGATGGGCCGCTCGCCGTAGGAATCGGCGATCATGCGGAGCACGAAGATGTCGGCGCGCTGGAGCACGCCGGGAATCGACAGTCGCTGCGGATCGATCGTCGCCTTGATGGGCCCGCCCTGGAACGTCATCGGGCGGTCGAGCTGGATGTACGCGGGCACCGAATCGCCCTGCTGCTGCGTCATGTGGAGCGGCGGGCCGCTCGGCTTTTTCCACGTGCCGTTGCGGTAGATCGCCGGCCCCGCGGCCTTGTCGTACTCGAACACGGGACGCCGGAGGAGCTGCCGCGTGTACCAGTCCGTGTTCAGCAGCGAGGTGTTCGCGACCACGACGTCCTGCCGCACGTGCTCCACTTCCTGCGCGTACCACAGCGGGAAGGTGTCGTTGTCGCCGACGGTGACGAGCACGCCGTACGGTTCGACGGAGTTGAGCAGGTCCTTCGCGAAGTCAGCGGTGTCGGTCTGGCCCGCGCGCGAGGCCGTGGTCCAGTTGGTGAAGAGCGGGATGATGGCGACGAGGAGGAGCGGTGATGCGATGGCGAGCGCACGACGCGTCGGGCGCTCGTAGGTCTCGCGTCCTTCCGTGACCGTCTCGCGCGCAATCAGTGCCGCAACCGAGTCCCACGCCGCCATGAGCCCGAGCGCCGCCCACACCCCCCAGGACGAATAGCTCCAGAGGTAGAAGTAGTCTCGATCACGCACCTCGCGCGCGACGCCGTTGAGTTCCGGACTCTGCGACGCGCCGTACTTGAAGTTCAGGTAGACGATGAGCGCGAGCGACACCGTGAACACGAGGGAACCGAAGTACCAGAAACTTCGTCGGTCCCGCTGGTAGTGCACGTAGCCACCGAGAAAGCCCATCACGAGGAAGAGGGCGCCGAGGAGTCCCTGCGCGAACGGATGGTCGTAGTGCGCATCGCGCAGCCACTGCCACTTGAAGTACAGCCACCACATCCCCACCTGTGCCGTGAGCGGCGCCTGGCGCTCGGTGAGCTCGGGCTTGCCGTACTGGCCGCGGTTGAAGTTGTACATGAATGCGTCGTACGTGCCCGCGCTCATCGTGCAGTCGAACTTGAGCCCTTCGCGGCACGCCGTGGGCTCGCCCTCGTTGAGCGCCGGATACTGCGCGGCGCGGATGGGCTGCATCGCGAACGGGGTGATGCCGAGGAACAGGGCCCCCATGCAGGCGAGCAGCAGCTTCCATCGCAGCGCGGTGCGCCAGCGGATGATGAGCACGGCGAGTCCCACGGCGGGCGCCGGCGCCATGCCCGCCATGTGGTTCGCGTAGCCCAGGCCAAGCAGGTAGGCCACCAGCACGAGTGTGCGGTCCGCCTTGCGACCATCCGGCTCGTCGCACCAGCGGATCATCAGCCACGAGATGATCGCGATGCCGAAGAGCGAGACGGTGTACACCTTCTCGTTGACGACGCTCTGGTTCCAGACGGTGAACGCCGTGGCGCCCAGCAGCGCGGCGATGCCGCCGCCGAGGATGCGTATCCAGCGCTCCGCGAACCATCCCACCAGTACGCGCTCGGTGATGAGGAACCACATCCCGGCCGAACCGGCGCTGCAGAGCGCGGCCAGGATGTTGATGCGCACCGCCACCGACGACGCGATGGGCAGGATGGCGAACACCCGGCCGATGAGCACGAACAGCGGGTTCCCGGGCGGATGGGGCAGGCCGAGGGTGTAGGCGGCGGTGATGTACTCGCTCGTGTCCCACATTGCCGTGGACGGCGACAGGGTGAGCAGGTACAGCACAAGGACTGCCACCGACACACCGGCAGCAGCCAGGTATGAGGGGCGGTAGTCGAGGTCGGACGGCGTGGACGTCGTCGCCATTGTCAGCGTGGGAGTGTCGAAAGCAGACGCCCCGCGGAGAGCGGGGCGGGGGCAACGATATAAGATGGTAGTGGCGCGGGGTTTGGTACAGTGCGCGGCGCCCCGCCCGGGCTGGCTAGTGGCGGAACAGGCGGACGCCGGTGAATACCATGGCGATGTCGTGCTCGTTCGCCGCCTCGATCACTTCGGCGTCACGGACGGACCCGCCCGGCTGTACGATGGCGCGCACCCCCGCCTCGGCGGCCTGATCGATGCCGTCGCGGAAGGGGAAGAAGGCGTCGGAGCCCAGGGCGGATCCGGTGGTGGCGTGGCCGGCCGCGGTGGCCTTGTGGACGGCGAGGAACGCGGCATCCACGCGTGACATCTGACCCGCTCCGATCCCGATGGTGGCGCCATCGCGCGCCAGCACGATGGCGTTCGACTTGACGCTCGCCACGGCGCGCCACGCGAACAGGAGGTCACGCAACTCGTCGGCGCTGGGCTGCCGCGCGGAGACCACTGTCCATCCGGTCTGGTCGATGACCGAGGGGGGCCGTTGCTGCACGAGCAGACCCCCGCGGACGCGCTTATAGTCGAGCGCGCCCGCGGGCCATTTCGCCTTGCCCTCGAGTACGCGAAGGTTCTTCTTGCGGCCGAGGATCTCCAGTGCGCCCGCGCTGAACTTTGGCGCGATCACGCATTCCACGAACAGGCTCGACACCGCTTCCGCGGCCTCGTCGTCCACCGGCGTGGTGAAGGAGATCACCGAGCCGAACGCAGACACGGGATCGCACGCGAATGCCTTGCGGTACGCCTCGAGCGCGGTGGCACCCGTGGCCAGGCCGCACGGCGTGGTGTGCTTGATGATGGCGCAGCAGGTTTCGTCGCCATACGGCTCACTGGCGAGCAGCGCGCCCTCGAGGTCGAGGAGGTTGTTGAACGACAGCTCCTTGCCGCCGCGCTGCACGAGTGCGGCGAGGCCCGCGCCGGCCCGTTCGACGTAGAACGCCGCGGCCTGTCCGGGATTCTCGCCGTATCGCAGCGACTGCTGCTTCTGGAGTGGCAGGCAGGTACGCTCGGGAAAGGTGTCCTCGCGCTGGCTGGCGAACCAGCCGGCGATGGCGGCGTCGTACGCGGCCGTATGCTCGAACACCTTGGCGGCCAGACGGCGACGCGCGGCGACGTCGTCCTCTCCGGCCGTGATGGCAGCGAGCACCGCGGGGTAGTCCGCCGGGTCCACGATCGTGGTGACACTCGCGAAGTTCTTCGCGGCGGAGCGCAGCATGCTCGGCCCACCGATGTCGATCTGCTCGATGACCTCCTCATCCGTGACGCCGGCGCGCGCGGCGGTCTGGCGGAACGGATAGAGGTTCACCGCCACGAGGTCGATGGGCGCGATGCCATGCTCGGCGATGGCCGCCATGTGCTCGGGACTGTCGCGCCTGGCGAGCAGCGCGCCGTGCACGGCGGGGTGCAGCGTCTTCACGCGGCCGTCGAGCATCTCGGCGAACTTCGTGACGTCGGCGACGTCTA
>JBDTYL010000194.1:0-9856 GCA_040005695.1 bacterium
ATGCGATCGTGCCGTCGCCGCTGATGCCGCACCTGATGGCCGACTGGCTCGTGCAGCGCGCGCGGGCGCGCTGGCCGGCACGCGACGTCACCGTCGCGCCGCTGGAGACCACGCCGGCCATCCCATGGCAGATGGCGGGCGCGGACGGCACGCACTACGTGAGCTTCGCCGAGTGGGTGTGTCCCATCAACTGCATCGAGCCGGCACGCTGCCCGGCGACGCGCGGCGAACGCAGCTGGAGCCTGCCGCCGGCGCTCCGGGAGTACGCCGCAGCCGAGCGCGCCGCCGGCCGCGCGCTCGCGGGTCCGTTCGTGTTCCACTGCTCGCACCGCACGCATGGCGTCGGCATGATCGACGTACGCGACGTCGTGGCGGCCGACGCGGAAATCGCGTCGATGCCGGAGGGTCAGGCCGCAGCCGTGCTGGTCGGCACCGCGTCACACTGCCATGGCGCGCTGCAGCGCATCGTGCTCGGGGCCTGACCACTACCAGCCGCCCAATGGAACGCTCCGGTTCCCTCACGGACTCCTTGTGGTGAGATTGCAAGGCACGTTACGTCGCCCATCGTACGAGGTTCGCTCTTGTCCACCACGAAGCACTCTGACGTCGTCATCGTCGGCGCGGGTCCTGCCGGCATGTGCGCCGCGCTGTATACAGGTCGCTCGATGCTCAGCACGGTTGTGCTCGAACGGGGCATCCCGGGCGGCGAGCTCCTGAACACGGAGAAACTCGACGACTGGATCGGCGAGCAGTCCATCCTCGGCTGGGAGCTGGCGAAGAAGTTCGAGGACCACTCGAAGAGTTTCGGCGCGGAGTACGTCACCGCCACGGTGTCGTGCGTGACGCGCCTGCCCGACGGCACCTTCGAGACCGTCACGGACGACGGCAGCAAGTACCGGTCGCCCGCGGTCATCGTCACCGCCGGCGGAACGCCCGTGAAGCTCGGCATTCCCGGCGAGGTGGAGCTCGCCGGCAAGGGCGTGTCGTACTGCGCCATCTGCGACGGCGCGTTCTTCAAGCAGCACACCATTGCGGTCATCGGCGGCGGCGACGCGGCGGTCGAGGAGGCGGATTTCCTCACCCGGTACGCCGAGAAGGTGTACGTCGTCCATCGGCGTGACACATTCCGCGCGTCGAAGATCCTGCAGCAGCGGCTCTTCGCCAATCCGAAGATCGAGGTGGTGTGGAACGCGGCGACCGAGGAAGTGATCGGGGACGAGCAGGGGCTGATGAAGGGGCTCCGTATCCGCGACGTCGTCACGGGCGCCACGCGTGTGCTCGACGCCACCGGCTGCTTCGTGTTCATCGGCTTCCGGCCGAACACGGGCATCATCGACGGCCACTTCGATCACGACGAGATGGGCTACGTGAAGACCGACACGATCATGCAGACGTCGATTCCGGGCCTGTTCGCCGCGGGCGACCTCCGGTCGCAGCTCACGCGCCAGGTGACCACTGCGGTAGGCGATGCGACGACGGCGGCGATCGCCGTGGAGAAGTATCTGAAGTCGCGCGCCGAGGGCAGCGCCATCGTGCCCGAGGGTTCGGGCGGCTACGCGATATGAAGATCGACGTCCGGACGGTGGGCGCCTTCGAGGAAAACGCGTACCTCGTTTCGGACCCTGACACCGGCCACGCGGTGCTGGTCGATCCGGGTGACGAGGGAGCGCGTCTGGTGGACATGATCCGCCAGTCGGGCGCCGCGCTCGACGCCATCTGGCTCACACACGCGCACCTCGATCACATCGGCGCGGTGAATGCCATACGAGCCGTGTTTCCCGTGCCCGTGTACCTGCATCCGCTCGACCTGCCGTACTACGACCGCCTGTCCGCCAACGCGGCGCGGATGTACGGCCTGCCATGGGACCAACCTTCGGCCATCCCGCTGCCGCTCGCCGACGGCGACGTCGTGCGCTGTGGATCGATCGACTTCACCGTGATGCACGTGCCGGGACACGCGCCGGGCCACGTGAGCTTCAATGGCGACGGCGCATCGTTCTCGGGCGACCTGCTGTTTGCGGGGAGCATCGGGCGGACGGACCTTCCGCTCTCGGATCCGTACGCGATGGACGCGTCGCTCGAGCAGTTTGCGCGTCTCTCCGCGACGACGCACGTGTATCCGGGACACGGGCCGGCCACCACGATCGGCCGAGAGCTCGAGACGAATCCATTCCTCTCCGGACGCGCTCGCGCGTTGAAGCGATGAGTGCGCGGCCAGTGAGCTCCGCGCTCGTCAGTCTGGTCGTCCTCGCCGCCTGGACCGGCGCCGCCGTCTTCGTCGCTGCTGTCGTGGCGCCCGCCGCGTTCGCGGCGCTGCCGAGCCGCGCGCTCGCGGGGCAGGTGATCGGGCGCACGCTGCCCGCGCTCTTCGTGTCGGGGATTCTCGTCGGCCTCGTCGTGGCCGTGGTCCGTCCGCTCGACGCCGGTCGGTTCGTCACGGGCGGCGCCGCAACGCTTGCCGTTGCCAGCGCGGGCGCGCTCCTCGTCGAGTTCCGGCTGCGCGCCATGCAGTTGGGCATCGGCGCGCCGCTCGATTCGCTTGCCGTTGCAGACCCGCGTCGCGTGGCCTTCGGGCGCCTGCACGGCGTCAGCGTACTGCTCATGGGCATCGGGATCGTCGGCGCGGTGGCGGCCATCGCCGTCATCGCGCGCGCGATTGGCGCCCGGAACGTGGCGTGAGCTTGCGCACGCGTCGTGTCCTGGTCCAGACGACCAAAGGGGGAGCGCGGACCATGCCGATTGTGGCAGATGACAGCCGATCAATCGTGGCAGGATCCGCCCTTGTCCGTTCCATCCGCGTGATCCGTGATTCGCTCTTGACGTTACAGCTCGGCCGGCACGTTTCGCCGACATGACTTTACTCTCGCGACCCGTCCCATGACCGCATCGACCCGCACGGAGAAGGATCCGCTTGGCACCAGGCCCGTTCCTGCTGAAGCGCTCTACGGCGTGCAGACGGTACGCGCGCAGGAAAACTTTCCGATCAGCGGCTTCGGGCCGCTGTGGCCTTTCGTGATGGCCCAGGTGTGGATCAAGAAGGCGGCGGCGATGACACACCGCACCACCGGCCGGCTCGACGCGAAGCTCGCGGACGCGATCATCACCGCGGCGGACGAGGTGCTCGACCGCCAGCATGACGCGCAGTTCATCGTCGATCCGTATCAGGCGGGCGCGGGCACGTCGCACAACATGAACGTGAACGAGGTGCTGGCCAATCGCGCCAACGAGATCCTCGGGGCGAAGCGGGGGACGTACAGTCCCGTGCATCCCAACGATCACGTCAACATGGCGCAGAGCACCAACGACACGATCCCCACCAACATTCGCCTTGCCTGCCTCTCGCAGCTCGACGGGCTGCTGGGTGCCTTCGGCGGGCTGCGCGATGCGCTCGCGGCGAAGGGCAGGGAGTTCGATCACATCGTCAAGGCCGGCCGCACGCACCTCCAGGATGCGATGCCCATCCGCCTGGGCCAGGAGTTCACCGCCTATGCGGGCTCGATCGACCGCGGCATGCGGCGCGTGCGCGAGTCGGCGGACTACCTCCGCGACCTCGGCATCGGCGGCAGCGCGGTAGGCACCGGCGTGACCGTCGAGCAGGAATATCCTGCCCTCACGGTGGAGAACCTTCGCACCATCTCCGGCCTCGACTTGCGCGTCGGCGCAGACCGCATCCAGCTCATGCAGAGCATGGGGGACGTTGCCGGCTTCAGCGCGGCCATGCGCGTGCTCGCCGTGGACCTGAGCAAGATCGCGAGCGACCTCCGCATCATGGTGATGGGGCCGCGCACCGGCATCGACGAGATCAAGCTGCCGGCAGTGCAGCCGGGCTCCTCGATCATGCCGGGGAAGATCAATCCGTCCATCCCGGAGATGGTCAACCAGGTCTGCTTCCAGGTGATGGGACTGGATACCACCGTCGGCATCGCGGCGGAGCACGGCCAGCTGGAGCTGAACGTGATGATGCCGGTGATCGCGTTCAACGTGCTGCTCACCATGCGCATCCTGACCAACGCGACGACGGTCTTCAACGAGAAGTGCGTCGCCGGCATCGAGGCGCACGAGGACATGTGCGCGTACTGGGTGGAGCGCTCCGCCGCACTCGCGACCGCGCTCATGCCGCACCTCGGCTACGCGCGGGCCGCGGAGCTCAGCAAGCAATCGGTCAAGGAAGGCGTGCTCGTGCGGGACATGGTGAAGCGCGACAGGCTCCTGCCCGCCGACGAGATCGACGTCGTCCTCGACCTCCGGAAGATGACGGAGATCGGCGTGCCCGGGGGCAAGCACGGGATGGTGGCTGGCGGATGAGAGGCCCCCGGGCATGCCCGGGGCTCGAGTCGAGAAAATGGCCGAACCGCTACCTGGCGACTAGATTCCTGTCGTGCGCATAACCACTCAGGCCGAATACGGGCTCATCTGTGCCCTGCACCTCGCGCGTCGCAACGACGACGGGCCCGTGACCGGGCGCGACATCGCGTCGCGCGAGCGACTCCCCGGCGACTACGTCGAGCAGATCATGCTCAAGCTCCGTCGCGCCGGTATCGTCACGAGCACGCGCGGCGCACGTGGCGGCTACCACCTCGCGCGCGCAGCGGACCAGATCACCGTGCGCGACGTGATCTCGGCGTCGGAGCACTCGACGTTCGACGTGCACTGCGTGACGCACCCGGTCGAGGCGGAGCGGTGCGCCGAGTCCCACGACTGCAGCATCCGGCCGGTGTGGGTGCTGCTGCAGCGCCGCATCGATGAAGTGCTGGACAGCGTGCGGTTGAGCGACCTGCTCATGCAGGAACGCCAGGTGCGTGAGCGCGTCGGACTGGAGGCGTCGGCGGTGCCGACGTCCGGCCGTCTCGCGCTGCCCGTCCTGCAGGGCTGACCCGCGGCGCCCGTGCGCCTCTTCCGTTCCTTCCGCGACGACCGGGCGCTCACGCGCCGCAGTGCGGCGTACGCATCGGCCCTGATGCAGGAGCCCGCAGAGCCGGATGTCGCGTGGCTCGCGAAGGACGCCACGCGCGGCGACCGCGATCACGCGCAGTGGGAACTGCGGTACCTGCGTCGTTCGCTCGGGATCCTCGTCGCGCAGCGCGATGCCCTCGACGATCGCACGCACTCCGAGGCGCTCCGCGCGCTCGTGCACCGGATGCAGAAGGACCGCAACGTCGACGACGGACTGCTGGACCTTGCGGAGCGCCAGTTCAACGCGCGGCTCAGCGCGTATCGCGATGCCTTCACGTCGCGCGGTCATGGCCTCGCGACCACGCGCGTCGCGCAGAACCTGCTCGCGTTCTCGGGCGGCCCTATCCGCGCGGACGAGCCGGCCGTGGTGCGGGGAACCGCACTGGTGGGCCGCTACCTGACCGAGTCGAATGCAGCGCTGCGCGACAGCTTTGGCGCCGCGCAGCTGCCGGAGGACATCCAGCCCAGCCTGCTCGCGCGCTGACGGTGCGCGTCGGGTCGCGGACCGCGGTGCCGGAACAAGCGGGGGGCTTCGCTCAGGATGACAAGCGGGGGGCTTCGCTCAGGATGACAAGTGGGCGTGGCTGCGATGACGAGAGCATCAAACAAAATGCGGGGCAGTCGCCATGGCGACTGCCCCGCATTGCACCGCACATGCTCGAGGGGGGACTTGAACCCCCACGCCGGTGAAGGCACAGGCTTCTGAGACCTGCGTGTCTACCAGTTCCACCACCCGAGCGCACCGGCAACAGACGGAAATATTAATCGGTCGCGCAACATGAAGTCAACGCATCGCGTTGCCGCCGCGCAGGGCGCCACCTATGTTCCTTGGCTGCCCCGCAGCGTCGCGTGCCGCCCCCAATCCGATCATGTCGAAGTCCGACGAGAAGCCCGAGATCGAGTCGATCGCGAAGAACCGGCGCGCGCGACACGACTACACCATCCTGAACACGTACGAGGCCGGCATCGTGCTCACCGGCAGCGAGGTGAAGTCGCTAAGGGACGGCAAGGCGAACATCTCCGACGCCTACGGCATGGTGCGCGATGGCGAGATCTTCCTCATCAACCTCCACATCTCGCTCTACGAGCGCGCGAGCTACAACAACCACGAGCCGACCCGTACCCGCAAGCTGTTGTTGCACAAACGGGAAATCGGGCGTCTGATAGGTGCGATCGAGCGCGAGGGGCTCACCCTCGTTCCGCTCGAGCTCTACTTCAAACGTGGTATCGCGAAAGTGGCGCTGGCTCTCGGCAAGGGAAAGAAGGCACACGACAAGCGCGAGGATGCGAAGGCGAAGGACGCCGATCGCGAGATCGCGCGGGTCTTTCGCGCGCGATGATCCTCGCGCTCATCACGGCGTTCCAGATCGCCGCCGTCGCGGCGGTGTCCGACAGCGTTCCCGTCACCGGACCGCTCGTGGTGAAGGATGCGACCCGCTCGGCGACCATCGCGCTGGTGTCTGCGCCTGGTGGTCCCCTGCTGCGCGCCGACAAGCTCCGGCCCATCCTGCCGCTCACCGTCTCGCACCTCACGGGCGACCGCTGGATGCTCATCCTGAATGGCACCGCCATCCAGGTGGAAGACGGCGTGCGCTTTGCCACGGTGGGCGACCAGACTTACCAGCTCGCGGCCGCACCGGAGGTTCGGAAGGGCGTGCTGTACGTGCCCCTGCAGCTCGTGGCCGAGATCGTCCCGCGGCTGGTGACGAACCTGATCTGGGATCCGGCGCGCTTCGAGCTGCGCGCGTTCTCCACGGCGCAGACCTTCGGCACACGCGAGTCGACCGCTATGGCGACGCAGGCGTCGGCGCCGCAGCGCAGTGGTCCGCCCCTGGATGCCGCGGCAACGCGACGCGCGCCCGCGCTCGTCACGAGCAACGTGCCGCTCGGCGCGCTGCGGCAGCGGCGCCTTGTGGTCGTTGACGCGGGGCACGGCGGTCCGGATGCGGGCATGCACGGACCCATCGGCGGTGGGCCGGAAATCCTCGAGAAGCGCATCACGCTCGACGTCGCCAAGCGGGTGGGTGCGGCGCTGGGGCGGCGGGGGATCGACGTGAAGTACACGCGCACCACGGACACACTCATCGCGCTCGGCGACCGCGGCACCATCGCGAACGACGCCCACGCCGACCTTTTCGTCAGCATCCACGTGAATGCCGCCAACCCGGGCTGGAAAAATCCCGGCGGCGCGCGCGGGTTCGAGACCTACTTTCTGTCCGAGGCCAAGACGGAGGACGCACGACGCCTGGAGCGGATGGAGAACGAGGTCGTGAAGTTCGAGTCCGGGCCCTCCGCGGTCTCCGGCGATCCGCTGAGCTTCATCCTCACGGACATGAAGCAGAACGAGCACCTGCGCGAGGCCAACGAGCTGGCCGACCTGATCCAGCACCGCATGGCGCTGGTGCACCCGGGGACCAACCGCGGCGTGAAGCAGGCCGGCTTCGTCGTGCTCGTGAAGGCGTACATGCCCGCTGTACTGGTGGAGATCGGCTTCGGGTCCAATCCGGCGGAGGCCGCCTACCTCACCGATCCGGCTCGCATGGATGAGCTGGCGGCGTCTATCTCGGACGGCGTGCTCGAGTACCTCAAGCGATACGAGCGACGCGTCGCGGTGAACGACGCCGTGTCGACCGGAGCCGACGCCCGCCGGTGACGATGCGCCGCGGTATGCTCGCGGTGCGGGTGGCCGGGCTCGACTTCCAGAATCCCATCGTTCTCGCTGCCGGCACCGCCGCCTACGGGCGCGAACTGTCGGACGCGGTGGATCTCGCCGCCATGGGCGGGCTCGTCACGAAGGCCGTCAGCCCGATGCCGCGCTCGGGCGCTGCAGCGCCGCGCGTAGCGGAGTTCGACGGCGGGATGATCAATGCCGTCGGCCTGGCTAATCCGGGCGTCGAGGCCGTCCGGCGCGACCACCTGCCGTGGCTGGCCTCGTCGCTGCACGAGACGCGCAAGATCGCCAACATCGTGGGCTTCTCTACGGGCGCGTTCGCCGACGTCATCACGGAGCTGGATGCCGCTCTCGCCCGTGAGTCGCCCGGTGCACTCGACGCGTACGAGCTGAACGTCAGCTGCCCCAACGTGAAGGCCGGCGGCATGGAGTTCGGCGCCGATCCCGCGTCGCTGGCAGAGGTGGTGCGCCTGGCGCGCCGGGCCACCGCGCGTCCGCTCTTCGTGAAGCTGTCCCCCATGCTGCCGGACATCGCCCGGAGCGCCGCCATTGCCGTGGATGCCGGGGCTGACGCGATCTCCGTGGTGAACACCATTCCCGGGCTCGTGATCGACGTGCACCGACGCCGCGCTGCCCTGGGGTTCGGGACGGGCGGCGTCAGCGGCACGGCGCTGCGCCCAGTGGGCGTGCTCGCCACCTGGAAAGTGAGCCGAGCGCTCCCGACCGTCCCGATCTTCGGCATTGGGGGCGTGGGTTCCGCAGCGGATGCCCTGCAGTACCTCGTGGCGGGTGCGTCTCTGGTGGGAGTCGGCACGGCGATGCTCCGCGACCCGCGCGTGCCCGAGCGGATCGTGGCGGAGCTGGCCCGCTGGTGCGACGCCCATGGAGTCGCGCGCCTCGCGGACGTCATTGGCACCCTGGAGTTCCCGACATGAGCGATCGCGCCATTCCCATCGTTGCCCTCGACGTTCCCTCGGCCGCGGAGGCGATGGCGCTCGTACGGTCCCTGGGGGGGAAGTGCGGGTTCTACAAGGTGGGAAGCGAGCTGTTCGTCTCGGAGGGGCCGTCGATCGTGCACACGCTGCGTGACGAGGCCGGGGTGGATGTCTTCCTGGATCTCAAGCTCCACGACATCCCGAACACGGTGGCCGGCGCCGTGCGGAGCGCGGCAGCGCTCGGTGTGCGCCTGCTGACCGTGCACGCCAGTGGTGGGCGCGCCATGCTGGCGGCGGCCCAGGACGCCGCAGGGGAGGGGTGTGGGGTGCTCGGCGTCACCGTGCTGACCTCGCTCGACGACGAGTCGCTGGGCGCGGCCTGGGGGCGCGGGAACGTGGACGTGCCGGCGGAAGTGGAACGCCTGGCGGCGGACGCGGCAGCTGCCGGGTTACACGGCATCGTGTGCAGTGGCGCCGAGGCGGCGGCCGTGTCGGCGCGGTTCGGCAAGCGGCTGGCGTTGCTGGTGCCGGGTATCCGGCTGGTGGGCGGGGCTGCCCATGATCAGCGGCGGGTGGTGACGCCGGCGGCGGCTCAGGCGGCCGGTGCCCGCTATGTTGTGGTGGGTCGCGCGGTGACGGCCGCGAGAGACCCGCGCGCGGCCATGGAGCAGGTGTTGGCGGATCTCGCCGGGGGCGGCGTGCCGGGCGGGCGCGAGAGGGGCTGAACTCGGTGTATGTCGTGGGGTTGCGTCAACTTACCGCTCCGGTTATTCTAAGTGACTTGGCCGGAAAATCTCACGTTTTGCAATGATGGTATCCGAGTGAAAGTCCGAAGCAGCGTGAAGCCGATTTGTGAGCACTGCAAGGTTGTCAAGCGCAACGGCGTGACTCGCATCATCTGCAAGCGCAATCCAAAGCACAAGCAGCGTCAGGGCTGATAGAGAATGGCTCGTATTTCTGGCATCGATCTCCCGAAGGACAAAAAGGTTGAGATCGGACTGACCTACATCTTCGGCATCGGACGGGCGTCCGCGCTGGAGATCATGGAGAAGGCGGGGATCGACGCATCGCTGCGCATCCGCGACCTGAGCGACGCCGACGTGAACAAGCTCCGTCAGGTGATCGAGAAGGAGTACCGCGTGGAAGGCGCGTTGCGCACGGAAGTGTCGATGAACATCAAGCGGTTGATGGACATCGGCTCGTACCGCGGCACCCGTCACCGGCGTGGCCTGCCCGTTCGTGGCCAGCGCACGCACACCAATGCGCGCACGAAGAAGGGTCCGCGCCGCGCGATTGC
>JBDTYL010000195.1:0-37429 GCA_040005695.1 bacterium
CGCCGCGGTCGGCGCGAATTCCGGCGTCGCCGTATCCGTGACGAACACCGGCTGCACTCCCGTGAAATAGAACCCGCGCAGCACGGGGCTCTCATCCAGCTCGCTCGGCCGGCCGATCTCGCGGAGGATGTCGACGGCGAGGGCGCGCACCTTGTTGAACTCGCGCGGGAACTCGTACGCCCCCGGCTTCCATTCCGGCGCATGTTCGCGTGCGAGCGCGTGCAGGCGCCGGTCGGCCAGCGACGCAAACAAGCCACCGAACGCCTGATCGAGTACGGGCGTGACGCGATCGGCGTAGGTGCCGGCACTACCCGCATCGGGATACACCGCCGCGCCGAGCGGCTCCCGGGCTTCGTCCGCGGAGAGGTTTCGCGTGTATGCGTCGAAATACGGAACCGCGTCCAGCCTGGTGAACACCACGTAGGTCGGGAGGCGTACGCCGAACTGCGCGGATGCTTCACCAAGCCGCGACCGGAGGAGGCGTGCCGCAGCAGGAACGGCTTCGCCGCTGCCGGGCTTGTAAAACTCGTCGCACCCGAAGCACACCAGCGCGAGACGCGGCGACTGGGCGCGTCCCGTGAGGGCGGAGCGGAGGCTGCGCGGGCGCAGCGAACGGACAAGCCGCAGCCACCCCGCCGCGTCGTCCACGAGCGGGCCACCGGCTTCCACGACGACGGTGCCCTGGGCAAACCACAGGTTCACGCCAGCAGTCGGTGTGACGGTTTCGCCGCGAAACACGTCGCCGGCAAGCAACTCGGGATCGAGACCGGAGCGCACGACGGTCGTGGTCTTCGTACTTCCCTGCGGTCCAAGCACCAGCAGCACTGGCAGCGCGCCGAAGCTCGGCCTGTTCAGTCGTTGCGCGGTGACGAGGTGCGCACGCGCCGCGGCGAGTGTGGCGTCGATGCTCCCCGCGGGCGACCCCGCGACGGGCTTCCGCAGGTCGTCGCGGAAGTAGTACAGCAGCACGGCGGCGCTGATGAGCCCGAGCAGCGCGAGGGATGCGCATACCTCCCACACCTTCGTGCCATGCAGGTGGAGGGCGAACACGAGGATCACCGCCACGAACACGTAGGCGGCAAATACAGCGAGCGCGAGGAGCAGCGTTTTCGACTGTCGCGTCATGGATCCCGATTCATGGCTGGGTGCCCGCTCAACGGGAGAGGCGTGCAGTTTCCGTCCTGATGTCGGCGCTGCCGGAGCGGAGCGAGACGGTGAAGTACGCGAACAGTCCGGCGGCGACCAGCGCAGTCACGGCGGCGGCCACGGCGAGGCGCGTCAACCATGGGTCCCGCCTGACACCGACGTCGGCGCGCGATGGGCGCCAGCGGGGCGAGAGATCCCCGGCCTTGCCTCGCACGCGTTCGATCTTTTCGGACAGCTGCTGGATGAGCACCTGGATGTCACTGCCGTGCGTGGCACTGTAGCGGCCCTTGAAGCCCAGGAGCAGGCAGAGCGAATACACTTCGAGGATGTCGGCGATGTCCGGCGAATCCTGTCGGGTCAAGAGCTGCTGCAGGTACTGGAAGAACAACTCGCCGGCCATGTGCACGCCGAATACCTCTTCCTGCAGCGTGCGGCTCGCCCAGTGCGAGAACATCGCCTGCCCGCTGTTGAGCACCGTCTCGTCGAGGAAGGCAATGACGGCGAACAAGGCGAAGCGCACGTCGTCACTCGCATAGCCCTGGCCGCGCGCTTCCGCCTCGGCGGCCGAGAGGACCTGCTTGATGCGCAGCCGGAACGCCTCCGCGTCGGCGGCCACTTCCTTGTTGGCACGGAGCCGCACGGTGGCCGTGAACGCTTCCTGCAGGTCGATCGCCAGGCGGCCGCGCCGCGTCGGGAGCTCGTCCTGCGCGACCGGTGTCGCGACCGGCGCCGTCATCCCTCGACCATGATGTTGAGCTCGAGCTGCACGCCGGGAATCGCGTCGGGAACGAATACCCCGACGTCCTGCGTGGAGACGATGGTGTCCCAGCACGGCCCGCTCCGCTCGATCGCGAAGTATTGCGTGTCGGTGCGCGGCGAGATCTGGGCGGGCGGAAAGGGGAGGTGGTCGAGGCGGAGGCCGGGAAACGCGCGCCGCACGAGCTCGAGGACGAACTTGCCCGAGCACACCTTCGTGAGCGTGGGCACGCGGGCGATCACCTCATTGGCCGCGAGCGAGGAGCGCACGCCGAGGATCCAGCGCGACGGCCCGAATGAGCGGGGGTCGCGAATGGCGGCGGAGTGCACGTTCTGGGCGTTGGGCACGAGCGGGATGGCGGTGGGTCCGGTTGGCGCGGCGACGTCGAGGTGCGCACGAATGTGCCGGTCGAGCGCGTCGAAACACGCCTCGGGCTGGTCGTGATCGTAGGCGGGCAGTGCTCGGGGATTCGCGTCGAGGGAGAACGTGCACAACGCACCGGCGAGGCGCGCGAGCTCCACGTACAGCCGTTCCGGGTGGACGCGCCTCGATTGCATCTGCTGCCGAAGCGCCGGCCCGCTGGCATTGATGGCATGCAGGAGCCAGAAGCTCGCGACCTCACGCTGTGCGAACTCATCGGACGAGCCTCGACGGCCGCGCGCGATGGAGTCGGCCTTGGCGTCGAGGATCTCGAGCAGCCGGTGGAGCATGGCCATGAGGCGCGGGCTGGCGCCGATGTGCAGCGATGGCGCGACGTAGGCCGGATCGAGCATGTAGTGGCCCGCGCCGTCGCGCTTGATGCGGGCGATCGGCAGCACGACGATGCCGGAGCGCTCGATGTCCGCGGCGTCGCTGTCGAGCAGCAGGCGAAAGTTTCCGCGTCCCACCGTGACGGTCCGCTCGTCGCGGCCCGTGATGTCGTCACGAACGAGCGACGGCGCCGCCATGTACCGCACCGCCGATGCGCTCTGTGTCGTGTCCTTGGTCGCGAAGTTCGCGTGCTCCGGGCGGTAGGGAGGGATCGCCAGCAGCACGAGCTGGCTGTCGGACGTCGGCGAAAAGCTGTCGCCGATGGGCAGCGGCGCGAGCGGGGCGTCGTTCGCCGGAATGTCGAACGGCAGGCCGTCGGGCATGATGCCGCGCGCCTGCACGAGGGCGACGGAGTCGTTCTGCAGCGCATCGGCATCGAGCTCGCACGCGATCAACCCGTACGGCTTGAAGAACAGGTTCGACAGTGCGAACTGGACGGTGTCCTCGAAGGCGCGGCTCTGCACCTGGAAATGATGCTGCGCCAGGTGCATTCCCTCGTTCCACACGATGTGGGATAGCTGCTTCATGTGCACCGGCTCAGCGTGGTGTGTCGCGTGCGGGGGCGAGCGCGTACGGGGCAGCCCGCTCGTGTTGCGAGCGGCGCTCGCCAACCGCTATATACTGGTTCACCGGGAAAACGCGAACCAAAGGGGAGTCGCGCCGTTAACGTACCCGTTGGCCCCACGTGATGACAAGCGCTGAATTCGCTGCGACATACCGCGTCCTGAAAACCCTCACGGAGCGTGGGGCGCGGAGCCAGATCGCCCAGGAAGTGGCGCTCGGCCGGATGGTGATGGTGCATCACCTCGATGTCGGTTCGGCGATCGAACGGCAGCGGTTGCGCGCCGGCGTCGGCGCGCTGCAGCCGTCCGCATCGGCGCAGGTGTTCGCGGTCTACGACGTGGACGGCGCCACCGTCGTCGTCACGCACTTCCTCACGACGTTCACGGACTTTCCGAGCTGGCTCCGCGATAATGCCATGCCCGACGACGCGAGCACGGTCGTGATCTCGAGCATGCCGCGTCGTCCCGACGCCGCGCCGACGCTCGCGCCCCCAGGACCTGCGTCGCCGCCGGCGTCATCATTCACCGCGATGTTCGGGGCCGTGAAGCCGGCCGCCGCGCCACCGGCAGGCGAACGACCCGCCTCACCTGCCACCGAGCGACCCGCGACACCGGCTCCAGCTCATGGAGCGGCGCAGCCGGGCGAGTTCACCAGGCAGTTCCAGAAGGTCAATCCACCGGCGGGGCAAGCTGTGCCCCGCTCGGCGCCGTCTGCTTCACCGCCGCCCACACCGACCCCGCCGCATGGAAAAGGTGGCGAGAGCTTCACCCAGCTCTTCGGCGGCATGGCGTCCCCGCTCCCGGCAACGCCAGCCACTCCGCCAGCGGCGCCGTTTGCCCCATCGGCTCCCCGCTTCGGCTCGGTCATCCCGCCGCAGGACCCGGAGCCACCACGCGTTCAACCGTCCACTCCGCCCTCATCCCCGCTTTCGCCGCCGCCAAAGACTCCAAGCGGAGAGTTCACCCAGTTGTTCGACCGGCTGACGCCGTCCGTTCCGTTGCCGACGACGCCGCGGCCTGCTGCCGCACCCGTGCAGCCGCCGGCCGCGCCACCCGCGGCGCCGTCGCCCTCGTGGAGCCAGCCGGCTCCTTCGGCGAAAGGAGCGCCGCCGTCACCAAGCTGGCAGGCAGCGCCGCCAGCGCCTCAGCACCTGCCAAACGCTGCGACTCCCGCTGACGCTGGCCCCAGCGAGTTCACGCGCATCCTCGGTCGGGTGAGTCCGCCACCTACGCCACAGACACCGTCGGCGCTGCAGATGCCGGGCGGTCAACCGACAGGGCCCTCGTTTCAAATGCCGCAGGCACCGCAAATGCCGCAAATGCCGCAGGCACCGCAGATGAACCTGCCGGCGATGCAACTTCCCCCGATGCAGTTGCCCCAGGCGCAGCTGCCGGCGGCGGCCATGACGCCGCTCAATGTCCCCCGGCAGTCCGAAGTCGTGGCGTCCGGCCCGACGCGATCGCACCTGCCCCTCATCATCGCACTCAACGTCGTGCTGATCGGTGCCATCGGAGTGGTGCTGTACTTCGTCCTGCGGCACTGACCTCCGCGCCACGGCGACCGATACGCTGTCAGGTTTTCGGTAGGACGATCACCAGCTCGAGCTGCGGGCCCGGGAACTCTGCCGGCACGTACGCCGCGATGTTTCTCGAGCGGGCCACGTTGTCCCACTCCGGCCCGGACTTCTGCAGCAGGAAGTAGTGGTGATTCAGCTTCACGGACACCGCGCTGGGTGGATTCGGCACGTACGTCAGCAGGATGCCGGGAAGGGCCTGCCGGATCAGCGTGTCCAGCTGGCCGGCGGCGCTCACCTTCACGAGGCTGGGCACGCGCGTCGGCACCTCGGTACCGCGTCCCTCCATCGTGATGGCCAGGTAGATCTGCGGCGCGGCGAGGTATTTTTCCTGGTCGAGCGCCGTCGCATACACGGACGGCTGCACGAGCGTCATCGGCAGCGAGACCGTGGTGGCCGGCACCACGGTTTCCAGCAGCTCGCGGAGCTGCTCGTCGAGGCGGGTGAATGACGCCGTCAGGTTGTCGTGCTCATACGCCGGCAATTCGCGCGCGTGGATGGTGCCCGAAAAGGTCGTGAGCGCGCCGGCCAGGCCAAGCATCGCGTTGTAGAGCTCCGCGGGATGACCGCGGCGCGTTTCGTAGATGTGGCGCAGCTCGGGCAGGACGCTGTTGATGCTGTAGAGCAGCCAGAAGCTCGCGACATCGGCAATGCCGAACTCCGCGAGGCTCTGGTTCTTCTGACGCCGCCCAGCGGCGAGCGTCGTGCTCTTCGCGGACAGGATCTCGAGGAGCCGGCGCGCGATGGCCATGAGGTGGCCACTCGCTGCAATGTCAACCAGCGGCGGCACGAAGCGCGGATCGAGCTGATAGTCGCCGGTGGCCGACTTCGTCACGCGCGCGATGCGCAGGGCGCTGGTGCCTTCGAGCGATTCTCCGCCGAACAGCAGCCGGAAGTTCCGGCGCGCCACCTGGATGGGGCGCTCGGCCTGTCCCGTGGTCTCGTCGCGGCGCAGGAGTTCGGCGGCGCGGTAGCGCGCGTCGCGATCGCGGTTGATCCCGGACACATTGTGGCCGCCGTAACGGTACTCGGGAATGCCGAGGTACACGTCGAGCCATTGCTGGTCGGGCGCGAAGGCGCTCTCGAGGGGCTTGGGCGGCGGCGCATCCTCCGATGCGGGGATGTCGAACAGCAGGCCGTCGGGCAGGATGCCGGCCGCCGCCGCGAGCCCGAAGCTGCCGGATGCGAGCGCCTCGCGGTCGATCTCGAGGCGTTGGAAGCCCCAGGGACAGAACGCGAGCGCCGACAACTGGAACTCGAGGAGGTCCGCGAGGAACCGATCCTGTGTCTGGAAGTGCTGCGGACTGAGGAGAACACCCTTCGTCCACAGCACGGGCTGCATCTGCCTCATGGGCGACGAAGCTAGTCCGCTGGTCGGAGATGCGGCAAGGCCGGTGCGCCTGGTGCTGGCCACGCGCCGCGTGCGGATGCTAATTCCCTCGCCGCGCGCGGACGTCGCGTCGCACCCACATCGGTGAGAGACTCCCCGTTGGTCGATCCGCTACTCGCCAGCTACGAAGCCGTCCCCTACGACAGCCGGCCCATCAGCGCCACGGAGATCGGGGCGATCGAGACAACCGCCCTGCTGCATGGCGTCACCGCGCCGCCAGCCGATCGCGCGCGCGTGCTCGAGCTGGGCTGCGCGTCCGGCGGCAACCTCATTGCCATGGCGTACCGATATCCCGACGCACACTTCGTCGGCATCGACCTCACGCCCGGCCAGGTGGCGCTTGGTCGAGAAGAAGTCGCGCTACTCGGCCTCGAGAACGTCACGCTCGACGCGATGAGCATTGCCGACATCACCGACGACTTCGGCACGTTCGACTACATCATCTGCCACGGCGTCTATTCGTGGGTACCGCCCGAGGTCCAGGACGCCATCCTGCGCGTCTGCTCGCGCAACCTCGCGCCGAACGGCATTGCGTACGTCAGCTACAACACGCTGCCGGGCTGGCACATCCGCGGGATGGTGCGCGAGATGGTGATGTACCACGATGACCCGTCGTTGCCGGCGCACGAGCGGGTTGCGCGGGCGCACGAGTTCGTGGACCTGCTGGCGAGCCACGGTGCAACCCCGCCCTCGCTGCACACGCTGTCGATCGCCGAGGAGGCGGTGAACCTCAAGGCGCAGCGCGACGCGCATTTTCTGCACGAGCAGCTCGAGCCCTACAACGATCCCGTCTACTTCTCCGAGTTCGTTCGTCGCACGGCAGCCAGGGGACTGCGCTTCCTGGCCGAGGCGAAGATCGCCGACAGGTCAACGATGCCTCCCGCGTGGGCACAGCGCGCCGCTGGCGTTGATGGCGACGTGGTTCGCGTGCAGCAGTACCTCGACTTCGCGACCGGACGAACGTTCCGGCGTTCGCTGCTCTGCCACGAGCACGTTGTGGCGCTCCCGCAGCCATGTGTCGACGCCGTCGTGGCGCTGCACGTCACGCTCAGCGCCGTGCCGACGACGCCGGCGGAGGACGACCGTGGGAAGGGACCGGGCGTCGAGTCGTTCAGCTCGCCGAGCAACACGACGATGACGACCAACAATCCGTTGGTCCTCGCGGCGTTCCACGTGCTCTTGCGCGTTGCACCCTCCTCCCTGCCGTTCGACGCATTGCTGCAGCGCGTGAACGACCGGCTCAGCATGGACGAACCGCAGGGCATCGCGGCAGCGGCGGAGCGATCGGCTCCACTGGCGAGCGCGATGCTCCAATGCGCGATGGGTGGCCTCATCGAGCTGCAACGCCATCCGTCCACATTCACGCTTGTCGTCTCGGAACGTCCGGTCGCCAGCCGGATCGCCAGGGCGAGGGCATCGTCGGCGAGCGTGGTGCCGAACCTTCGGCACCGCATGGTCGACCTCACGGGCATCGAGCGAACGCTTCTCGCCCATCTCGATGGCGCGCACGACAGGCTGCAGTTGGTGGATCGCCTGATCGAGGGGGTGGACGAGGGGCGCCTGACGGTTGACGGAGTACTTCCCGACCGGACGGAGTTGGCCGAGACCGTCGACCTCGCGCTCGCCCGGATCGCATCTGTTGCCCTTCTCGAAGCCTGACCTCACCGAGCACGCACCATGACACGTGATGAATCCCGCACACACGTCGAGATCGCAGCCGAGACGAGCCCCAGTCGCACCGACGCCGAGCGGCCCGACGATACGTTTCGCATCCTGATTCTCGGCGACTTCGGTGGCGGGGCGGCGGAGCGACGGCCGGTGGGACAGAGGGCCGTCCAGCGAATTGACCGCGACGGCATCGATGCGGCCATTGATGCCATTGCTCCCGCGCTGCTGCTGTCGATCGACCCGGATGCCAGAGCCGAACTGATCGATTTTCGCGAGCTGGATGACTTTCATGCCGATCGCCTGCTCGAGCACGTACCCGCACTCGCACGGCTGCGCCAGCTGCGCGTGGCTGTCGAATCCCGCCTCGCCACGCCTGCGCGCGCAGACGCGCCAGCGTCGCCGGAGCAGGCCGGGTCACCCACCGCTGGGAGTCTCCTGGATCGCATCCTCGAGAACCAGCCGGCCCTTCCCGCAGGTGCGCCACCGGAACCAACCCCTCGAGGCGGTGACGACCTTTCCGACTTCGTTCGTCGTGCCGTGCGGCCGCACCTGGCGAGCGAGCCCGATCCGCCGCAACGCGCGCGCGTGGCTCTCGTGGATGCGGCGCTGGCCGCCGCGCTCCGCGCGTTGCTGCATCACCCGGAATTTCAGGCACTCGAGGCAGTCTGGCGCGCGGTGGACTTCTTCGCGCGACGGTGCGACGCGGGCGACTCGACAGCGATCGGCCTGCTCGACCTGACCCGCGCAGAACTCTCGCTCGCGGCGGGGGGAGGGGGGTCGACGCTCCGCACGGCCCTGGGAGACGCGCTTTCGGGCGGCGATGGCGCGCCCAGGTGGTCGCTGGTGATTGCGGCGTACCAGTTCGAGCCGGCCGACATCGGGTTGCTGGCACACGTCGCAGCCGTGGCAGCAGAGATGGGCGTCCCATGGCTGGCCGCCGCGGATCCGCGGTTTGCCGGTACCGGGACGTTCGTCGACGGCGGCGACATGGATGCGTGGGACGCGTCGCCCGCTGCGGGCTGGAACGACCTTCGGCACGCACCGGATTCCCGGTACCTTTGTCTCGCGCTGCCCCGGTTTCTCGTGAGGGCGCCGTACGGCGCGGAGAATCCGATCGAGTCCATGACATTCGAGGAGTTCCCGACGGCGCCGCCCACGCACGACAGTCTGCTCTGGGCCAATCCGGCTTTCCTCTGCGCGCTCGTCGCCTCGACTCCGGTGGAGCGCGGCGGGACGGCACCGAGCCAGGGGACGGTCGGCGGCATGCCGCTGCATCCGGTCACCACCGGCGGCAACACGGAAGCACTTCCGTGCGCCGAGGTGGTCTTGTCCCAGCGCGCGGCGATGCACCTGCTCGGACGCGGGCTGACGCCGCTCATGTCGCAGCGGAATGGCGATGCGGTCCGCATTGCGAGGCTGCAGTCCATCGCCGATCCGCCGGTGCCGCTGCCCATCCGGCCGGCGACGGGCTCCTGATGAGCGTCCCGGCGCAGGCGTCGTGGCTCGGGGAACCATTCGTCGTTGGTACGCGCGGACAGTTCGCCGCCGCGAGAAGCGCGCTCGAACGAATCGGGTTCACCGAAGCCGCCATCTGCGCCGGCGCCGGAATCGGCACCATTTACGAGCTCGCGGGGCGGCGCGACCGGGAGGCCGGCTTCCTCGAACACGATACGCCGTTGTCGATGGCGGTACAGCTGTTCATGGATGGGGAGGATCTCTCATGGGACACTGTCCGGGGGGTCATCGCTGCGCACGATCTGTCGGCGTTGGAGGCCGTGGGGCTCCTCCAGTCGGTGCCGGGCGACTCGACGCGCTGCGCCGCATTCGTCGCGCTGTATCCCACGGAGGGGCTCTACGTCGCATCGGACCGGCATGCGCGCATCCAGCTCGTCGCTACGGGCACGCCGGCCGACCTCGTGTACTCGGCACTCACCCCCGAGACGCAGCGATTCGTCGAGCTGATGCCGAGAGTTCCGTGCGGCGACTATCTGGAGCTCTGTTCCGGTACCGGCATCGCGGCGCTGTTGGCCGCACGGGATTTCGCCGAGCGCGCGTGGGCCGTCGACATCACCGAGCGATCGACGCGTTTCGCCGCCTTCAATGCCGCGCTCAACGGGCTGGAGAATGTCCACGCGATCGCGGGAGACCTGTACGCTCCCGTCATGGAACGAACGTTCGACGTGATCACGGCGCATCCGCCATACGTCCCGTCATTCGAGACGGCGATGGTGTTCCGCGATGGGGGTGAGGATGGCGAGCAGGTGACCCGAAAGATCCTGGCTGGACTCGCGGAGCATCTTCGGCCCGGCGGCCGATTTTACTGCGACTGCATGATGACGGACAGGGTCGGAGCCCCGCTGGAACAGCGCATTCGGGAGATGCTTGGTCCCCGGCATGCCGAGTTCGACGTGCTGGTCGGCCAGATCGGCTTGATCGAGCCGGAGGCACTCCTCGGCGGCAGTGTAGCGTCGGGCCGCAGCGGCGAGGCGGCTGTCGCCACACAGCGGTCGTTGTTCGAGCGGCTGGGCGTGGAGCGGTTCGTCAATGTGGGTTTCCTGGTTCGCCGCCGGCCTACCCCGGGCACGCCGGTTACCCGCCGGCGAGTGGTGTCGGTCGGAACGCGTGCAACCCATCTTGACCGGTTCCTGCACTATTCGTCGGCCGTGTCGGACTGGGAGCGCGGCTCGAGTCGGTTTCTCGATGCACGACCACGGTCGTCGTCCCACACCGAGTTCCTGACCCGCTCCGTGCTCCGGGACGGCCGCTGGACCGTCGCGGCCGCGTCGCTGGCCACGCTGGTACCGTTCTCGGTGCAGGCGGAGTGTCCCAGCTGGTTCGGGACCTTCCTGACCTGGTGTGATGGGCGGTCGACCGCGCGCGCGCTGCTGTTGCGCCTGCGGAACGCCGGCATCGTTGCCGACGCCGCAGCGGATCTCGACTTCGCGATCCTCATCGGCGAGCTTGCCGACGGTGGCTTCATCGAGCTCGATGTCCTGCCCTTTTCAGGCGAAGCGGCCGAGCCATAGGGAGGGCTCTCGAGTCGGTCAAGGCCCGGGTTGCAGCGCCTTCCCTTGCTTGACGATCGTGATGCCCGCCCCCATGCTACCGCGTTCGGACGAGGCGCCATCCACACAGTTTTTCCGGAGTCTACCATGGCACGAGAGGGCACACAGAAGAAACTCGAGCGCGTCCGTCCGCCGCGCGTGAACATCAGTTACGACGTGGAGACCGGCGGCGCAATCGAGACGAAGCAGCTCCCCTTCCTCATGGGCGTGCTGAGCGACCTGAGCGGAACGCCTGCCGAGGCGCTGCCGCGCCTCAAGGATCGCAAGTTTGTCGAGATCACCCCCGACAACTTCGATACGGTGCTGAAGAGCATGAAGCCGCGCGTGAACTTCGCGGTCGAGAACAAGCTGCAGGAGGGCGGCGGCAAGATCGCCGTCGACATGACGTTCGAGAGCCTCGACGATTTCTCGCCGGATGCGGTCGCGCGCAACGTCGCCCCGCTGAAGGAGTTGCTCGACCTGCGCACCAAGCTGGCCGACCTCCGTGGGAGCCTGCAGGGCAATGACAAGCTCGAGGAGATCCTGCAGAACACGCTGAACGACGCAGCCGCCATGAAGCGACTGGAGACGGAACTCGGATCGAAGGGAGGCGGCAATGTCTGAGGCCCAGCAGCAGAATGCGCAGGCGGCGGCCTTTGCGCCGGAGTTCAACCTGCTCGACAAGATCGTCGAGGAAGGGCGGATGGGCCGCGATGCCGCGACGAAGGAACGCGGCCGCGACCTCGTCCGGAACTTCGTCAGCGAGGTGCTCGCCGGCACCGTGACGCTCAACCCGGACACGGAGGCGATGATCAATGCGCGTATCGCGCAGATCGACGCCCTGATTTCGGCGCAGGTGAACGAGGTGATGCATCACCCGGACTTCCAGAAGCTCGAGGGGAGCTGGCGCGGACTCAAGTACCTGCTCGACAACAGCGAGACCGGCGAGCAGCTGAAGATCAAGGTCATGAACGTGTCCAAGAAGGACCTGCTCAAGGACCTGCAGAAGGCGCCCGAGTTCGACCAGAGCGCGCTGTTCAAGAAGGTGTACGAGGAGGAGTTCGGCGTCTTCGGCGGCACGCCCTTCGGCTCGCTGCTCGGCGACTACGAATTCGGCAAGGGCGGCCAGGACATCGAGCTGCTCGAGAAGATCTCGCAGGTGGCGGCCGCGGCGCATGCGCCGTTCATCACGGCCGCCAGCGCGGACATGATGAACCTCGAGAGCTTTACCCAGCTCGATGCGCCGCGCGACATGGCGAAGGTGTTCGACACGACCGAGTACGCGAAGTGGAAGAGCTTCCGTGCGAGCGACGACGCGCGGTACGTCGCACTCACGCTGCCGCGCATCCTGATGCGTGAGCCGTACGGCGCGGCCACCGTGCCGGTAGAAGCATTCAACTTCGAGGAGCGCGTGGACGGCACGGATCACTCGAAGTACCTGTGGGGCAATGCGGCCTGGGCACTGGGCAGCCGGATCACGCAGGCCTTCGCGACCTACGGCTGGACCGCCACGATTCGGGGTGTCGAGGGCGGTGGCCTCGTCGAGGGGCTGCCGGTCCACAATTTCAAGACGGAATCGGGTGACGTCGCCATGAAGTGCCCGACGGAGACACCCATTTCCGACCGGCGCGAGAAGGAACTCGCCGACCTGGGCTTCGTTCCGCTCGTGCATCGGAAGGGCAGCGACAACGCGGCCTTCTTCAGCGTGCAGTCCGCGCAGAAGCCGAAGCTCTACGATTCCGACGCGGCGTCGGCCAATGCGCGCATCTCCGCGCAGCTGCCGTACATCTTCGCCGTGTCGCGGTTCGCGCATTATCTCAAGTCGATCATGCGCGACAAGATCGGCGGGTTCGCGAGCCGTGACGAGATCCAGCGGTTCCTCAACGACTGGATCAACAACTACGTGGTGGTGAACGACGACGTCGGGTTCGAGATGAAGGCCAAGAATCCATTGAAGGAAGCCCGGATCGAGGTGGTCGAGATTCCCGGCAAGCCGGGTGCATATCGCGCCGTCGCGTTCCTGCGTCCGCATTTCCAGCTCGACGAACTGTCGATGTCGATGCGACTGGTCGCCGACCTGCCGGCCGCTGCCGGCTGATCCGCGCGAACCGCCGGCGATCGGGCGCGCCGAATGTTTTTTTCGGCGCGCGTGATCTGGAATACGGCGCGCCGCAGTGCACGGTTTTACGTTGGTCACGCGGATCCGTTCACGGCCGCACAGCAGCTCACTTACCACTTTGGCGCGGAGAACGAAGCTATGGCCGCAGTCGACTACTTCCTCAAGATCGACGGAATCGAAGGAGAGTCCGCCGACAGCAAGCACAAGAACGAGATCGAACTGGAAAGCTTCTCGTGGGGTGCGTCGCAGGCGGGACATGTCAGCGGGGGTGCCGGAATGGGCGCCGGGAAGGTGGTGATGCAGGATTTCCACTTCACCACGAAGACCAGCAAGGCATCGCCCAAGCTGCTCCTCGCCTGCTGCAACGGCCAGCACGTCAAGATGGCGACGCTCGTCGCGCGCAAGGCCGGCAAGGAGCAGGCGGAGTACCTGAAGGTGACACTGTCCGACGTCCTCGTCAGCAGCATCACGTCCTCCGGCTCACAGGGGAATATCGTCCCGGTCGAGCAGGTGTCGTTGAGCTTCGGCAAGGTCGAAATCGAGTACAAGGACCAGAAGGCCGATGGCACCCTGGGCGGCGCCACGAAGGCCGGCTATGACCTGAAGGCGAACAAGGCAGTATGACGGTTACCGGGCTCCGTTGATGCAGGCAGTCGAGTTGTTCAAGTCGGGCAAGCTCGACGAAGCCATCGAGGCGCTGGGCGCCGAGGTTCGGGACAACCCGACCGACGCCCATCGTCGTGCATTCCTGTTCGAGCTGCTGTGCTTTGCCGGAAGTTTCGACCGCGCCGAGAAACAGCTCGGCGTGCTTGGCCGCAATGGGAGGGACGCCGAGATGGGCGCCCTCCTTTATCACGCGGCGCTCCACGCGGAACGCCTGCGTCAGGACATGTTCGCGACGCAGTCGTTTCCCCTCACCTCGGCGCGCATCGTCGGTGGGACGCTCAACGGCACGCCGTTCGACTCGCTGACGGATGCCGATCCACGCATCGGGCCTCGACTCGAATTGTTTGCGGCGGGGCAGTACTCGTGGATGCCGTTCGAGCACATCGCCACCATCCGCATCGAGTCGCCGAAGCGGTTGCGCGACCTGCTCTGGCTTCCAGCCGTCGTGCGGCCAGGTGAGTCGTTCACCGGTCTCGAGATGGGCGAAGTGCTGCTCCCCGTCATCGCGCCACTCACCTGGCAGTATGATGACGGAGATGTCCGACTCGGGCGCGTGACGGAGTGGAGTCAACTCGAGGATGGCACACACGTGCCCGTCGGCCAGAAGCTGCTCCTCGTCGACGGCGAGGAGTTCCCGATGCTGGAGCTCCGCGAGCTGGAGATCGTGTTGGCGCCGACGACGTCGGCCTGAGCTGACCATGTCGTTGCGCGACGAATTGCTGGCGCCGATCGCCGGTCCCCGCCCGGGCGGCGTGGAACTGCGCTACGATCCGGTATTCGACAAGATCAAGGAAGCCCGGCGGGAGGATCTCGACGCGCCGCAGGGCGAGTGGACGACGACGCTGAAGACAGCGGATTGGCCGCTCGTCATCAAGCTGGCCCGCGATGCGATCGCGACGAAGTCGAAGGACCTCCAGATCGCCGCCTGGCTCACGGAAGCGCTTGTCCGCCGCGAAGGATTCCCTGGCCTGCGCTCCGGTCTCGAGGTTCTTGCCGGCCTCGTGGAGCTGCACTGGGAGCATCTCTTTCCCGAAATCGACGACGGCGACGCCGAGATGCGCGCGGCGCCGCTCGAGTGGATCGGCGTCAAGCTCGACGTGCCGGTGCGGCGCATTCCTGTCGACAAGTCGGGCAACGACTTCCTGCAATACAAGGAATCGCGCACGGTGCCGCTTGAAGAGGCGGCCGCCGAGAGCGCGGAGAAGCGCACGGCGCGCGACGAGGCGATTGCCAGCGGACGCACCCCTCCGGAGGTGCTCGACGCCGGCTTCAACGCGACACCCAAGGCCTGGTACAAGGCGCTGGTCGCGGACATCCAGGCGAGCATCGATGCCGTACGAACACTCGATGCGGTGTCACAGGAGAAGTTCGGTGACGTGGCGCCCAGTTTCGGCCGGCTCGTCGACACACTCGAGGACTGCCTGCGCACCGCGAATGCGCAGCTCAAGCGGAAGCTCGAGATCGAACCGGATCCAGTCGAGCCGGCCGAGGACACCAGCGCAGGCGACGCCGGTCCGGCTGGCGTGACGCAGCCCGGTTCGCCGGCGGCGGTCGCGCGCGGTGCGCTGTCCCCCGAGCCAACATCACGCGACGACGCCACAAGCCGCATCGTGGGTGCCGCCCGGTACCTGCGGCAGACGGACCCGTACAATCCGTCGTCGTACCTGCTCCTGCGCGGGTTCCGGTGGGGGGAACTGCGCGCCAGCGGTGCCACGGTGAATCCCAAGCTGCTCGAGGCGCCGGCGACGAACGTCCGCACGAACCTCAAGGGACTGCTGCTCGATTCGCGGTGGCCGGAACTGCTCGAGGCATCCGAGAGCGTGATGGGCACGCCCCAGGGACGCGGCTGGATCGACCTGCAGCGCTATGCGCTCACCGCGTGCGACGCCCTCGGTAGCGACTACTTCCCGGCGGCAACCGCCATTCGCGGCGCGCTGCGCGGGTTGCTGACCGACCTGCCGCACCTGCTGGACATGACACTCATGGACGACACACCGACGGCCAACGTCGAGACGCGCGCGTGGCTTCGCTCGGCGATCCTCCACGACGGAGACGCCACGGACTCGGCGGCCGAGCACGGCGGCGACCCCGAGGACAACGGGGACGTTCACGGGCGCGACCCGCTCTCCCTCGCCACCGCGGAGGTGCGCGCTGGCCGCCCCGATCGCGCGATCGCCCTGCTCATGCGTGAGGCGGGGCGCGAGAAGACCAGTCGCGGTCGCTTCCTCCTCCAGGCGCAGCTCGCGCGGATCATGGTCGACGCCGGACACGAGGGCGTCGCCATGCCGATCCTCGAGCAGCTCATCGCGGCTGTCGAGGAGCACAAGCTCGAGGATTGGGAAGACGGGGTGGTCGTCGCGGCGCCGATGGCGCTGCTCTATCGCGTGCTCGAGAAGAGCGAGGGCGACCCGGCGATGCGGCAAAGCCTGTATCTCCGCATCTGCCGGCTCGATCCCATTCAGGCCATCAGCTTCGCGCAGCCCTGATCCATGGCCAAGCGTGAGCTCGAGCGTACGGTCCAGCCCTCGGTCCTCGACCGGCTGACCGACGAGAATCCCCGCAGCACCGTGGATCCGCGCTTGACCTACGCGGACTCGTTGCGCGCGTTCAAGGCGGCGGTGCAACGCGACCTGGAATGGCTGCTCAACACGCGTCGCACGTCCGATGGCGCCGACGTCGACGCACTCGACGAGGTGCGGCGGTCGCTGTACAACTTCGGCATGCCGGACATCACCGCGATGAGCCGCGACTCCCTGCCGGCACGCACGCAACTGCTGCAGCAGGTCGAGGAGACGCTGGCGTTGTTCGAACCACGCCTCGGGCAGGTCCGCATCTCGATGGTGGAGATGGAGGGCGAGCTGCATCGCCGCGAGTTGCGCTTCGTCGTCGAAGCGACGTTGCGGCTCGATCCCACGCCGGAGCAGGTGATGTTCGACACGGTCCTGCACTTCGCCAGCGGGCAGATCGAGCTGGCGGGAGTAGCGCATGCGTGAGGAGCTGCTGCACTACTACGAGCGCGAGCTCACCTTCCTGCGCCGGATGGGGGCCGAGTTCGCCGAGCGGTACCCGAAGGTGGCGGGACGGCTCATGCTCGAGCCCAACAAGTGCGAGGATCCGCACGTCGAACGCATGCTCGAGGGCTTTGCGTTCCTCGCCGCACGCGTGCACCTCAAGATCGACGATGACTTTCCGGAGATCAGCGAGGCGCTGCTCAACATCGTCTATCCGCACTACGTGCGACCGATTCCAGCGATGTCGATTGCGGAATTCAAGCTCGATCCCGAACAGGGAAAGCTGACGACTGGCTATCGGTTGCCGCGCGGCACGATGCTCTACTCACGGCCCGTGGACGGCGTGCCGTGCCGCTTCCAGAGCTGCTACGACACGACACTGTGGCCGTTGGGCGTCACGGCCGCACAGTGGACGACGCCCGACCGGCTCCGGCCCGCCGCCCGGCTCGGCGATGCGACTGCCGTACTCCGTCTCGAGTTGCGATGCGCGCCCGACATCACCTTCGCCAAGCTCGGCCTCGACTCCCTGCGCTTCTACCTGGACGGTCCCGGCAATCTCACGGCGGCGCTCTACGAGCTGCTGAACACGAGCGGTCGCGAGATCATCGTGCGGGACGTTGCCGGCGCGCCGCGAGCGGCAGGCGCAGCGTCGGCGGCGAAGATGATCACGCTCCCGGCTTCCGCGCTGCGCCCCGCGGGGCTGGGTCCGGACGAGGGCATGCTTCCCTATCCGGGCCGGTCGTTCGAGGCGTATCGGCTCATCCAGGAGTACTTCGTCTTTCCCGAGAAGTACTTGTTCATGGAGCTCGGGGGGTTCGAGCAGGTTGCCGCGGCCGGTTTCGGGACGGCCATCGAGGTGCTGATCCCCATACCCGCGTACGAGCGCATGGAATGGCGCCCGATGCTCGAAGCCGGTGTCACGCAGTCCACCCTGCGACTCGGGTGCACGCCCATCGTGAACCTGTTTCCGCACGTCTCCGAGCCGATCCTCCTGTCACAGCGGCGCGCGGAGTATACCGTCGTCGCGGATGCGCGGCGCCGCTTGACGACGGAGATTTTTTCGGTGGACGACGTCATCGCGGTCACGCCCGACTCTGCACGCACGCTGCACTTCCGCCCGTTCTATGGCGCTGCGCGGGCCGCACGGAGTGGCGTCGCAGCGACGGGCGCCGCCCTGCCAGAACTCGCGGGACTGCATTGGCTCGCCAAGCGCCGCGCCAGCGGATGGCGCACCGACGATGGCGCCGACGTGCTCCTCTCCTTCGTGGATCGCTCCGGACGGTCGGCGCATCCGGACCAGGACACCATCACCGCGCGCCTCACCTGCTTCAACGGCGACTTGCCGAGCCGACTCTCCTTCGGCAATCCCACGGGGGACTTCGAGCTCGATGGCGCGGGACCGATCCGGCAGATCACCGCGCTCATCAAGCCGACGCGCGTCATCCAGCCGTCGCTCGGCAATGGCCAGACGTGGCGGCTGGTCTCGCAGCTCTCGCTGAACTACCTGTCGCTCGTCGAGTCGGGTGTGGACGCGTTGCGCGAGACGCTCAGGCTGTACGATTTCGCCGAGTCGGCGAGTGCGCGCAAGCAGATCGATGGCATTCTTGACGTGCAGAGCGCGGCGACCTTTGCCCGCATCGTCACCGACCATGGCCTCACGTTCGCGCGCGGACGGCGGGTGGAGATCGAGCTCGACGAGGAGCAGTTCACGGGCAGCGGCGTCTTCCTCTTCGGCACCGTGCTCGAGCGCTTCCTCGGCCTGTATGCATCGATGAACAGCTTTTCGGTGCTCTCGGCGAGCTCGCGCCAGCGGACGCGGGTCGTTCACGAGTGGGCGCCGCGGGCCGGCTGGAAGCCGCTGTTATGACCGCGCTCGATCCGAAGCTGCTGGGACCCCTGCTCGACGAGCCCCAGGCGTTCGAGTTCTTCCAGGCGGTGCGCCTGCTCGAGCAATTGTATCCGGAGCGGTCGCCTGTCGGCGCGTTCGCCGATCCCGGCGACGAGGTCGTGCGTTTCGCGACACCCAGTGGCGTCGGCTTCCCGTCCAGCGAGATTCGTTCGCTCGAACCACCAACGGGCGATGCACCGGCACAGATGGTCGTGAACTTCTTCGGCCTGACCGGACCGCAGGGCGTGCTGCCGCTCGATTACAGCCTGTATGCGGTCGCGCGCGAACGGGCCGGCGACCACGCGCTCAAGGATTTTCTCGGCCTGTTCGAGCACCGCTTCATTTCCCTGTTCTACCGGGCGTGGGCCAAGTCGCATCCGGCCGCCGTCCTCGGACAGCCGGCGGATACGGTGGGGGTCGAGGATCGGCGCGACTGGCTCACGGCGCAGTTGCTGAGCGTCGTGGGGATGGGCACGCCGGGATTGCAGGACAGGCTTCCGCTGTCCGACGAGTCGCTGCTCTACTACTCGGGCCTGTTGTCGCTGCCATCGCGGCCCGCGACGGCGCTCGAGCAACTGATCGCCGACTACTTCGAGGTGCCGTGCGTCGTCGAGCAGTTCGTGGGCGCATGGTATCCGCTGTCGCGCGCCGCGCAGACCGCACTCGGCGACGAGCCTGACACGCTGGGCGGCGGCGCCGTGGCGGGCGACGAGGTGTGGGATCAACAGGCGCGGGTGCGCGTGCGCATCGGGCCCCTCACGCGGCGGCGCTACGACGAGTTCCTTCCCGGCGGCGAGTCGTACGAGGCGCTTCGTGCCTTGACACGCTTCTATGGCAACGACCAGTTCGACTTCGAGATCCAGCTCGTGCTCGCGCGCGACGAGGCGCCCGCCTTCCAGCTCGGCGGCGAGGAAACGCCGCTGCCGCTCGGCTGGTGCACCTGGCTTCGCACGGCGCCGCTCGATCACGACCCGGACGACGCACTCTTTACGCTGTAAGTCGCACGTTCACCGCTGCACCCGAGGGATTCATGGCCGTCAATCTCCGCGCGCTCATCGGAAAGCTGAACCACACGACGCGAAGCGCCGTCGAATCCGCCGCGGGACTCTGTCTCTCGCGCACGCACTACGACGTGGAGATCGAGCACTACCTCATGAAGCTGCTCGACGCGACGGACACGGATGTCGCGGCGATCATCAAGCAGTACGGCATCGATCGCTCCCGCCTGTCGTCCGAGTTGTCGAAGAGTCTCGACCACCTCAAGACCGGCAATGCGCGGACGCCGGCCGTGAGTCCGCACGTCGCCCACATGCTCGGCGAGGCGTGGACGATCGGATCGCTCGACTATGGCGCAACGCAGGTCCGTACCGGGCACACCATCATCGCGCTGCTCGCCAACGAGGAGCTGGCCCGGCTGGTGAAGGAGATCAGCCGCGAGCTGACGAAGATTCCCGTCGAGACGCTGCGAAAGGATTTCGCCGCGATCACCGCCGACTCCACCGAGGACACGCAGGCGAGCTATGCGTCGCAGTCGAGCGGCGGCGCCGGCGGCGATGCGGCGCGGCTCGCGGGCGGCGGCAAGCAGCCGAATCTCGACGCGTACACGGTGAACCTCACCGAGAATGCGAAGCAGGGGAAGATCGACGCCGTGCTCGGACGCGACTTCGAGATCCGGCAGGTGGTGGACATCCTGCTGCGACGGCGCCAGAACAATCCGATCCTGGTCGGTGAGGCCGGCGTGGGCAAGACGGCGGTCGTCGAGGGCTTCGCGTTGCGCATCGCCACTGGTGACGTACCGCCCCCACTGCGCAATGTCACGTTGCGGACGCTCGACCTCGCCCTGTTGCAGGCCGGCGCAGGGGTGAAGGGCGAATTCGAGAATCGGCTGAAGGGCCTGATCGAAGAGGCGAAGAATTCGCCTACGCCGATCATCCTCTTCATCGACGAGGCGCACACGATGATCGGTGCGGGCGGCGCGGCGGGCCAGAACGACGCCGCCAACCTGCTCAAGCCCGCGCTCGCGCGCGGCGAGCTGCGGACCATCGCCGCGACGACGTGGAGTGAATACAAGAAGTACTTCGAGAAGGATCCCGCGCTCGCCCGACGCTTCCAGTTGGTGAAGGTGGAAGAGCCGACGGAGGACGTGTGTCTCCAGATGATGCGCGGCATCCTGCCGTCGCTGGAGAAGCACCACAACGTCCGCATCCTCGACAGTGGGCTCGATGCGGCCGTGCGGCTGTCGCATCGCTACCTCGCCGATCGTCAGCTTCCCGACAAGGCGGTGAGCATCCTGGACACCGCCTGTGCCAGGCTCGCGCTCGGCCAGAGCGCCACGCCGTCGGCCCTGGAGTCCGCAATCCGTCGCATCGACGACCTCGCCGTGCAGAAGCGCGTGCTCGAGCGTGAAGTTGCGGTGGGAGCCGACCACGAGGAGCGACTAGCCGGGATCGAAGCGGAACGCGTGAAGACGGAGGCGACCCTCGCGGCACTCACCGAGCGGTTCGAGAAGGAGAAAGGGCTCGTCACGGAGATCCGCGGCATTCGCCAGAAGCTCGAAGAGCATCACGCCGGCACTACGCCCGCCGACGATGCCGCCTCACTGCGCGAGCGCCTCGTGCTGCTCGACACGGAGCTGGAGCAGTTGCAGGGTGAGAGCCCACTCATGCGTGTATGCGTCGATGCCTCGATCATCGGCGAGGTGCTGTCCGGATGGACGGGCATTCCCGTCGGCAAGATGCTGCGCGACGAGATGGCGACGATCCTCCAGCTCGAAGGACAGCTCGGGGCACGCGTGATCGGGCAACCCGCCGCGCTCGAGGCGATCAGCCGTCGCGTGCGCACCTCCAAGGCAGGGATCGAGGATCCGCAAAAGCCGAAGGGCGTGTTCATGCTCGTCGGGCCATCGGGCGTGGGCAAGACGGAAACCGCGCTCGCGCTGTCCGACCTCCTCTACGGCGGTGAGCAGAACATCATCACGATCAACATGTCGGAGTTCCAGGAAGCGCACACCGTCTCCACGCTCAAGGGATCCCCGCCTGGCTACGTCGGCTATGGCGAAGGCGGCGTACTCACCGAGGCCGTACGTCGCCGGCCATACTCCGTGGTGCTGCTCGACGAGGTGGAGAAGGCGCATCCCGACGTGCTCGAACTGTTCTTCCAGGTGTTCGACAAGGGGCGCATGGAAGACGGCGAGGGGCGCGAGATCGACTTCAAGAACACCATCATCGTGCTCACGACCAACGCCGGCACCGACACCATCATGACGTTGACGGCCGATCCCGAGACGACGCCGTCGGCCGAAGGCCTGGTCAAGGCGCTGAAGCCGGAACTCGACAAGACGTTCAAGCCCGCGTTCCTCGGCCGCATGGTCATCATCCCGTTCCATCCCGTGCGCGACGAGAACCTCAAGCAGATCGTGCGGCTCAAGCTGGGCAAGGTCCGCCGTCGCATCGAGGAGTCGCACCACGTGAAGCTCGCGTACGACGAAGCGGTCGTCGATGCCGTGGCCGCGCGCTGCACGGAAGTGGAGAGCGGCGCCCGCAACGTCGACAACATCCTCACCAACACCCTGCTGCCCGAGATCTCGACCCGCCTGCTCGAGCAGATGGCGTCAGGGGGCGGAATCGGGACGATCACCGTGGGTGTCGCCGACGACGGTTCGCTGACTTATCACGTTGCGCCGGCACCGTCCGTTGCCCCGCGCGGCCGCCCGATGGACGGCGGCGTCTTCCCGTCCGATGCATCGCTGTCCGCCTCCGAAGGGCACGCCGTACCCGCCTGAGCAAGGAGCTGTCCGTGGCGCCATACACACAAGTCGGGAAGCCGATGCGGCTGGGCACTCCGCTGCCCGACGACACGCTGATGATCGAACGCCTGGCCGGCGAGGAAGCGGTCTCCGAGCCATACGTGCTGCACCTCGACCTCGCGTCCACGGATTCGGCAATCGATCCGGCCACGCTGCTCCGGAAGCCCGTCTCCGTGACGATCGACCTCGCGGCGGGCGGGCAACGGTTCATCCACGGTATCGTGCGTCGGTTCGTCCAGCTCGACCGCACCGACGGGCTCGTGTCCTATCGTGCCGAGGTGGTGCCGTGGCTCTGGTTCCTGTCGCTGACGAGCAATTGCCGCATCTTCCAGCAGCTGTCGGTGCCCGACATCGTGAAGAAGGTCCTCACCGACATGGGCGTGACGGACGTGAAGCTCGGCCTCACGGGGACCTACGCGCAACGCGAGTATTGCGTGCAATACCGCGAGAGCGACCTCGCGTTCATCTCGCGACTCATGGAAGAGGAAGGCATCTTCTACTTCTTCGAGCACGAGGTTGGCAAGCACACGCTGGTGCTCGCGGATGCGCCGTCCGCCGTGCAGGCCGGTCCCGCCGGCAAGCTCCGCATGGCGCTCGTCGCGGGCGGCAACCTGAAGGAGGACTACATCACCGCGCTCGAAGTCGACAGCGAGGTGGTGAGTGGCAAGGTCACGCTCGTGGACTACAACGACACGGTACCCAAGCGACTGGAGAGTTCCGTGTCCGGTGGCGCGAAGGGTACCGAGCAGTACCGACGGTTCGACTATCCCGGCAAATTCGGTGCGGTGGATGAAGGCGATCGCCTGGCGCGCCTGCGTCTCGAGGAATCGGAGTCGTTGAGCTTCGTCGTCAACGGCAGCACCAACTACCGCGGGTTGCGCAGCGGGCAGAAGCTGGACGTGACCGACCACTATCGTCGCGACGTGAACCAGTCGTATCACATCCTCTCTGCTGCACACAAGGGCAGCGAGGCGGGGTACCGCAGCAAGACCGGTGAGTCGGCCTTCACCTTCGAGACGTCGTTCGAGGGAATCCCGTACGCGATCCCGTTCCGTCCCGCGCACGTGACCCCCAGGTCCATCGTGCACGGCACGCAGACCGCGATCGTCGTGGGACCGGCGGGCGAGGAGATCTTCGTGGACAAGTACGGCCGCGTGAAGGTGCAGTTCTTCTGGGATCAGGCCGGCAAGAAGGACGACCGGAGCTCGTGCTGGGTCCGCGTGTCGAGCACGTGGGCCGGCAAGCAATGGGGCGCCATCCAGACGCCGCGAATCGGCCAGGAAGTCGTCGTCGACTTCCTCGAGGGAGATCCGGATCGCCCCATCATCGTCGGGCGCGTCTACAACGCCGAGCAGATGCCACCGTACGACCTGCCGGCCAATGGCACGCAGAGCGGCGTGAAGACGCGCAGTGCGAAGGGAGGCGCGGCGGCAAACTTCAACGAGCTGCGCTTCGAGGACAAGATCGGCGCGGAACAAGTCTTCCTGCACGCCGAGAAGAACTTCGATCTCGAAGTGGAGAAGGATCAGACACACTGGGTCGGGCATGATCGCACGAAGACCATCGACCACGACGAGACGTCGCACGTGAAGCACGATCGCACCGAGACGGTGGACAACAACGAGACCATCACGGTGCACGCGGCGCGCACCGTCACGATCGAGAAGGACGAGGCACTGACGGTGAATACCGGGAACCGCCAGATCGAGATCAAGCAGGGCAACGACACGATCAAGGTGAGCATGGGCAACGTGTCGCTGAAGGCGGCCGTGGGCAGCATCACCTCCGAGGCGATGCAGGGCATCGAGCTCAAGGTGGGACAGAACAGCATCAAGCTCGACCAGTCGGGCATCACCATCAAGGGACTGATGGTGTCCATCGAAGGGCAGGTGCAGACGGAAGTGAAGGGCCTGATGACGAAGGTGAACGCGAGTGCCATGCTGACCGTGAAGGGCGCGATCACGATGATCAACTGAACGGAGCGCGATGACCGCCTCGTCGAGCACCCCAACGCCCGTGTCGCTGCCGAGCCGTGGCACAGCGGAGCTGTGCGCCGTGGCGGACCTCGGAGACGAGGCGCGGGCGCTGCTGTCCGGTGGCGCGCCGGCGCCGCGCGCGTACGTCGCGCAGCTCGTCGAACGCGCGCTCCATGCCGACGCCATTCGCTTCATCGCGCACGCGCTGCCCCGCCGCGAGGCCGTGTGGTGGGCGTGGGTGTGCGCACGGAAAGTTGCCGGCGCCGAACCGGCGCCGGCCGTGAAGGCGGCGCTCGACGCCACGGAGCGGTGGATCATGCAGCCCACCGACGAGCATCGCCGGCAGGCACTCCACTTCGGGGAAGTCGCCGACTTCGGCACCCCGGCCGGTTGCGCGGCGCTCGCGGCATTCATGAGCGCGGGCAGCCTGGCGCCGCCGCATGCGCCGCCTGTTCCACCCGATGAGTTCATGACCGCGAAGGCGGTGGCAGGCAGCGTGACGCTCGCCGCCGTGGCGACGGAGCCGGAACGTGCGGTGGAAAAGTTCAACGAGTTCGTGAAGGTCGGGCTCGAAGTGGCCGACCGCACCAGGCTGTGGCCCACATGACTCTCACGGAGGACTGACGATGGGAACTCCGGCCGCTCGTGCCGGCGACATGCATGTGTGCCCGATGGTGACCCCCGGCGTGCCGCCGATTCCCCACGTCGGTGGCCCGGTGCTGCCGCCCGGCACGCCCACGGTGCTCATTGGTGCCATGCCCGCTGCCACGGTCGGCGGCATGTGCATGTGCGTGGGACCCCCGGACGTCATCGCGCTCGGTTCGATGACCGTGATGATCGGCGGCAAGCCGGCGGCGCGCATGGGCGACTCGACGGCACACGGCGGGACGATCGTGATCGGGTGCCCGACGGTGCTGATCGGTTGACCGATCGTGTGGACGGACGTGCCGTGCCCCCGGCAAACAAACGACAGCGGAGCCTCGTCGCGACGAGGCCCCGCTGCGCACCAATGCTTTCCAGAGGCGCCGGTCGGAATCGAACCGACGAATAGCAGATTTGCAGTCTGCCGCCTTACCACTTGGCCACGGCGCCGAGCCTCAAAGGTAACCTCGCGGGACGTGCGGGCTCAAGCCGCACGTCATTCGCGGCGCGGCTCTTGAAAGCCGAGGCACCCATGACCGACCACGCACCGCCCATCGATCCACAGATTCCGCCCTCGCCGAACGATCGGCGTGACGCCCCACGAAGGCACTTTGCCCGCTTCTGGAACCTGATGTTCCGGGGCATGCGCGTCCTCGGCCTCGACGCCAGGTCCTTCTACGCCACCGTCGGCATCTTCCTCATCGTGGGCGCCGTGATCGCCACGATTGGCACCCTCGCCTTCGCGGAACTCGCCGAGCGCGTACTCGCCGGCGGCACGCAGGCGTTCGACGTGGCGATCCTCGAGTGGCTGCACGCACATCAGTCGAAGCCGCTCACCGCCGTCATGGTCGAGATGACGTACCTCGGCACGGGTACGGTGGTCCTCGTCGTCATCGGCGTCGCGGCGCTCTTCCTCTGGCATACGGAGCACAAGCATTCTGCGCGCCTGCTGCTCGCAGCGACGATCGGCAACATCCTGTTGAACGGCGCCCTGAAGCTCGTGTACCACCGGCCGCGTCCCACGGTGTTCGTCTGGGAGACCACGGCAGTGAGTTCATCGTTCCCGTCGGGGCACGCGATGAGTGCCACGGTGGTCTATGGCACGGTCGCGTACCTGCTCATGCGACTGCAGAAGCATCACTGGGCGCGCATGCTCACGCTCACGGGCGCGATCGTCCTCATCCTGCTCATCTGCCTCACGCGGCTCTACCTCGGCGTTCACTACCCGTCCGACGTGCTGGGCGGCATCATCGTGGGGCTCGCATGGGCGAGCTTCTGCATGGCGACGCTCGAGGCGTCACTCGCGCTCGCGCGGCGACGTGCGCCACAAGAGGTGATCGAGGAGCGGCGGGCACCAAGGGAAGAAGCCGCTCTCTGAGGACGCTGGAACGTGAGCGCAGCGCGCACACGCTCATCGCGCTGGCATCCCGCCGGTGAGCAGCGCGGGCGTGGACGGCTGCGCACTCCCGGTCATGGGCTCGTCGGTGACGGCAACCGCCATGAGGTCCGCCTTCGGCATCGCATACGTGGCGCGCACGACAGCCTCGCCGTTCGCGCCCGGGGCAAACATTCCTGCGCTGATCTTCTGCCCGCGTGTGACGAGCCAGATCTGGTAGGCGCGGCCCTGCGACGGCGCCGGCAGGTTGTGCGCGACGAGGGTCCAGGTACCGGCCGCCTGGTCCCAGAACATGTGCGCCGACGGTCCGCTGTCAGTGGCCGCGGCCAGGTTCACCACCATCACGCCGGCGCCGGACATCCTCGCGATCATGCGATCACGGTCCGTGATCATCGTGCGCAACGAGTCGATCGCGTGCCGGGCGTCACGGTCGCTGGAGAGGGCGAGGTACTGCGCGGCGGCGACGTCGCGATCATGGCTGAGCTGGTAAAGCGTCGCGACGCTTGCCGCCGCAGCGATGCACGCCGCGACACCCACGACCCATGCGAGCCGAAGGGTCGTGCGCGTTCCTTCCGCCGCCTCGAAGTCCGTGCCGTCCGGGATGAGGATGTGAAACGGCTCGGTGCCGGTGGGGCCGGACGTGCGCGATGGATCGGCCATCCCCTGCAATGCGAAGCGCTCGGACTCCCGCCGTGCCGACGTACCACCGGGCCGCTCCGCCGCAACGCGGCGCAGGAGTCGCATGCGGACGCGTTCGCGCACGCCATCCGTCATGGGCAGCGGACGCACCGCATAGGCCAGCTCCACCACCGCCTCCTCATACCGGCCGAATTCGTGGCGGCACACCGAGCATTCCTTCATGTGCGCGAGCATGGCCTCGCGTTCCGGCGGGCTGAGGGCATCGAGGACGAGCGCCTCCAGCGCCTCGCGCGCGTCCTCGTGCTCCATGGCGCTCTGCGTCATCTCGCCTCCTCGCGCAGGTACTGCAGGCGGACCCGCAGTTTCTGCATCGCTAGCCGCATGCGCGTCTTGATGGTGCCGAGCGCCTCGCCGGTGCGCTCCGCGATCTCGGACTGGCTCAACCCACCGAAGTAGGCAAGCTCCAGCGGCGCCCGCTGCTCGGGCGGCAGGTCCGCCAGTGCCGAGAGGATCTGCGCGCGACGCTCGCCCGCCTCGACACTGATAGAGGGATCGGCGTCGCTCGCCAGGTAGACGAGCGCGTCGCCATCCGCGGCGGCGATGGGATCCTCGCGCAGGCGCGTGATGGAGCGCGCCTTGTCGAGCGCACGACTGCGCGCGATGGTGAGCAGCCAGGTCTGCACCGAGCCGCGGCCCCGTTCGTACCGGGTTGCCTGCTGCCAGGCCTGCCAGAACACGAGTTCCACCACGTCGTCCACGTCGTCGTCCTGCCGAAGGATCCGCTGCACCACACCGTTGACCAGGGCGTGCCAGCGGTCGTAGAACACCCCGAGCGCCTGCTCGTCGCCATTGGACATCCGCTTGAGCAGCGCATCGTCCGTCGCGTTCCGCGGATCGCCGCCGCCGGGCGCGGCGGGCGCATTCGGGGAGTGATACGGCAGGTCGGGGCTGGGCGGATGCATACGGCGAGCAATGTATGCGCTTCCGCCCCTGCGGCAACGACGCGCTGACGCTGGACGCGTGCCTCGCGGCCCGATAACGTCCGCTGTCGACGCATCGACCCCAGGAGACCCGTTGGAGTTCATCAAGCTGCATCCGAATCGCGTCGCGTGCCTGCTGCTCGTCATCGTCGCGAGCTGTGTCCGGCCGGGTGCAACGAGCACCGATGACGCAGGCCGCCCGAACCGCGTTTCCGACGGCCACTCCGTGGCGATTCTGCTCACGGCGAACAACGCCGACCTGAGCCTGGCGCGACTCGCGCCCGACCACACGCAGAACACGGCCGTGCTGGCGCTCGCGCGGCGACTGATCACGGACCACACCTTATTCAACACGCGGATTTCCGACCTCTCCGCGCGCAACGGCATCACGCCGGTGGACGATAGCCTCGGCCTCGCACTTCGGGACGACGGGGCGCGGGCGCGCACCATGCTGCGCACCGTCGAGGGCCCGGTGTTCGATACCGCCTACGTGGCGAACGAGGCGCAATTGCACCGCGCGTTGCTCGCCCTGATCGACGACGAGCTCCTGCCGAGCGCGCGGAACGCCGACCTGCGCGAGCTCCTGATCGTGTTCCGGCCCGCGGTGAGTGCGCACCTCGCGCACGCGGAGCAGGTGCTCGCCGCCCTTCGCGCGCGCCGGTGACGGGAATCGATTCCCCGGCACTTCCACCGCGCCACGACGCCTACGTCGCGCTGCGGCATCGAGACTTCCGCTGGTACATCCTCAGCATGTTCGCGATGACCCTGGGCTCGCAGCTCCAGGCGGTCGTCGTCGGATGGCAGGTGTATGCGATCACGCACGACCCGCTGTCCCTCGGCCTCATCGGCCTCGCCGAGGCGCTGCCGTTCATTGCGATCGCACTTCCCGCGGGTTACGTGGCCGACCGCTGGAATCGCCGCTCGATCTCGGTGGCCGCGCTCGCGGTGCTCGCCCTCTGCTCGGTGGCCCTGCTGGTGCTCAGCATTGGCGGCACCCTGCTGCGCCCGTTCGGCGTGACACCCATCTACATGGTGATCTTCGCCAGCGGGATTGCGCGCAGCATCCTGCAGCCCTCGCGACAGGCAATGAGTGCCGAACTGGTGCCGCGCGAACATCAGGAGAACGCGATCGCCTGGCGCAGCAGCTCGTGGCAGACGGCCGCGGTAGCCGGTCCGGCAATGGGCGGCCTGCTGTATGGATTCACCAGCGCCGTCGTGGCCTACTCGGTCGATGCGGCGTTGATGGTGTTCGCGCTCGCGTGCATGCTCGTCATGCGCTACGAGGCGGGGGAGCGGAGCGTCGGCCGCGCGTCGATCATGATGGACCTGCTCACCGGGCTCAGGTTCGTATGGACACAGCCCCTCATCCTCGGCGCGCTCTCGCTCGACCTCTTCTCCGTGTTCCTCGGCGGTTCGGAAGCACTGCTGCCCGTGTTCGCTTCGGAGATCCTCCGTGTTGGCCCGCAGGGACTGGGCATCCTTCGTGCGGCACCCGCGCTGGGGGCTGTGGCGATGGGCGTTTTTCTCGCGCACCGGCCTCCAATTGAACGGGCTGGACGTTCGCTGCTCGCGGCAGTGGCCGTGTTCGCCGTTGCCATCATCGGCTTCGGGCTGTCGACGAGTTTCTGGCTCTCGATGATCCTGCTGGGCGTGAGCGGAATGGCGGACAGTGTGAGTGTCGTCATCCGCTCGACACTGCTGCAGTTGCTCACGCCGAGGGACATGCTCGGACGCGTGTCCGCAGTGAACTCGGTGTTCATCGGCTCGTCGAACGAACTGGGTGCTTTCGAGAGCGGCGTGGCAGCGCGATTTGTGGGTACGGTGCCCGCGGTGGTGGCTGGAGGTATCGCGGCGCTCGCCGTGGTGGGATTGACGGCGAAGCTGGTACCGTCACTGCGAAAACTGCAGAGAATCACATGAAGTCTGCATTATCTGCACAATATGGCACGCAAAGTTGCATATTTCCTGGCATTTCGTGTATTTTGTGTTCGTTCTGTTGCATTTTCGGCTCTCCCTAGCCTCGCCGAGTCAATGACTGCTCCGAATCTTCCCGCCCGCCAATCCACCATCCGCGACCTCGTCGCGCGTGTGCCCGGCACCCCGTCCGCGTCCAACGGCGCGGCGCCGATTCCGACATCGGCCTACTTCGGCATCAACACCTTCGGTGCGCGCCAGATGCGCGACAAGCTGCCGAAGGATGTGTATGCGAAGCTCGCCGACTCGATCCGGCAGGGAAAGAAGCTCGACATCGAGGTGGCGCCGATCGTTGCCAAGGCGATGAAGGATTGGGCGATGAGCCGCGGCGTCACGCACTTCACGCACTGGTTCCAGCCCCAGACCGGTCTCACGGCCGAGAAGCACGACGCATTCCTGGCCTTCGATGACAATCGCTCGCCGATGGAGGCGTTCACCGGCAGCCAGCTCATCCAGAGCGAGCCGGATGCATCGAGTTTCCCGAGTGGCGGCCTGCGTGCGACGTGGGAAGCGCGCGGCTACACGGCGTGGAATCCCGCGAGCCCGGTGTTCATCGTCGAGTCCGGCAACACGCGCACGCTGTGCATTCCGTCGGTGTTCATCGGCTACAACGGCGAGGCACTCGACGAGATGACGCCGCTGCTGCGCAGCTCGGACATCCTCTCCGAGAAGGCGATTGCCTTGCTCGAGCTGCTGGGTGACCGTGGCGTGCAGCGCGTGTACACGACCCTTGGCGCCGAGCAGGAATACTTCCTCATCGACCGGAACCACTTCGCGCTGCGCCCTGACCTCGTGATGGCCGGCCGGTCGCTCGTCGGCGCGCCGCCACCGCGTGGGCAGCAGCTCGAGGATCACTACTTCGGCGGCATTCCGGAGCGCATCCAGGCGTGCATCTCGGAGGTGGAGCACGAGCTGTACAAGCTCGGCGTGCCCATCATCACGCGCCACAATGAAGTGGCGCCCTGTCAGTTCGAGATGGCGCCGCTGTTCGAGGAGACGGACATCGCCGTCGACCACAACCAGATGGTCATGGCGCTGCTGCGCAAGGTCGCGCTCAGGCACAACCTTCAGGCCATCCTGCACGAGAAGCCGTTCGCCGGTATCAATGGCTCGGGGAAGCACTGCAACTGGTCGCTGTCCATCTCGGCGGACAACGCCGAGATCGACGGCACCAACCTGCTGAAGCCGGGGAAGACGCCGCACCAGAACCTGCGCTTCCTCGTGTTCCTTGCCGCCGTGCTCAAGGGCGTGCACCGGCACTCGGGCCTGCTGCGCGCTGGCATCGCGTCCAGCGGCAACGAACACCGCCTCGGCGCCAACGAGGCACCGCCGGCGATCATCAGCGTATTCATGGGCTCCATGCTCACGCGCGTGATCGAGTCGATCGCGGCGGGCAAGACGTCGGCGAATGCATCGCAGGCCATGATCAAGCTCGGTGTCGCACGGCTTCCGGAAATCGAGAAGGACAACACGGACCGCAACCGCACGTCGCCGTTTGCGTTCACGGGCAACAAGTTCGAGTTCCGCGCCGTCGGCTCGTCGGCCTCCATCGCGTTCCCCATCGTCCTGCTCAACGCGGCGGTGGCGGAGGCGCTCGGCGAACTTACCGAGCAGATCGCCGGCAGCATGAAGCGTGGCAAGTCGGTGGACGACGTGGTACTCGGTGTCGTGCGCGAGGCGTTCAAGGAGACAGCCTCCGTTCGCTTCGAGGGCAACAACTATTCGGACGAGTGGGTGAAGGAAGCCGAGAAGCGCGGGCTGCCGAACCTGCGGCGCTCGCCGGAAGCCCTGGAACAGCTGCTGTCCCGCCAGTCGCGGGCCCTGCTCACCAAGCTGGGCGTGTTCACGAAGGCGGAGCTCGAGTCCCGCTACCACGTGCGGCTCGAGCGCTACATCAAGGACATGCTCATCGAGGCGCACACGCTCAAGGAGATGATCGACACCATCATCCTGCCCGCGTCGTTCGGTTACTCCGGTGCGCTCGCGGCGTCCGCGGCCCACGCGATCTCGGCCGGTATCAAGAGTACGCCGCAGGTTGCCGCGGCCAACGAGGTGGGCGCGAAGATCGAGACGCTGCGCAAGCGTCGCGATGCGCTCGACGACCTGCTCACGAAGGCCGAGGCCATGCATGATGATGCGCCGAAGCAGGCCAAGCTGCTCACGGGTGCGGTCGCGGACGCGATGGCCGCCGCCCGCGAGGCCAGCGATGCCCTCGAGCTCACCGTTTCCGACGAGATGTGGCCGCTGCCGAAGTACCGAGAGATGCTGTTTCCTGTCTGATCGTTTCCTGTCTGGAAAGAGAGGCACGCCAGTCTTCACACAGCGTTGTCGTCCTGCGCAAAGCGAAGGACCTGCTTCCCCGTGTCGTCCTGCGCAAAGCGAAGGACCTGCTTCTTGTTGGGACCCGGATCAGCGCGCAGGGCGCAGGACGATGTTTCGGTACTCGATGGGACCGTGGTCGCCCTGCAGCAGCAAGGGCCCCGGCTCGCCTTCGTTGCTGTCCAGCGCGCCGCCGGTGATGCCGGGAATCTCGCGGTTGGCCACGACCGTGCGGCCGTTGGCTACCACGGTGATCATGCGGCCGACGAGCGTGATGTCGAAGGACTGCCACTCGCCAGGCCGCTTCGCCGCCACCTCACTTGGTGCAATGAAACCGTAGATCCCGCCGAGGAGGTCATTCTGTGCCTCGGTGGTGAGGCTGTCCTCGATCTGGACCTCGTAGCGCCCGCGCTGGTACACGCCGCTATTGCTGCCCTTGGGATAGCGGAACTCCACGTGCAGGCGATAGTCCGTGAACGTGCGATCGGTGACGATGTTCGACCCGGACTTCGGGCTCTGCAACACACCGTTCACCACGCGCCACTGGTTGGGTCCGAGCGCATGCCAACCCGTGAGGTCACGTCCGTTGAGCAACCGGATGGGCGCGCCCCACACCGGTGGTGCACTGCGATGCAGCGATGGCGCGCGCTTGCCGGTGAATTCCGCGTGCTTCGCGTCGGGGAACGTCATTGCACCGGTCAGTGCGCCGTTCTGGAGCCGCGCCTCGACCTTCAGGTCTCCCGTGCCGGATTCCCACTGCGGTGGGATGGCAAAGCGCATCACGCCGCCGGCGAACTCCACCCGGCCAATCGGTCGCGCGCTTCCGACGACGCCCACGAACTGGCCCACGAGATAGCCGTTGCCCGACGGACGCACCTCGAGCCATGACGGCTGGCTTCCATTCGTGCCGGCGATCGTGAGGTCCCATCGTCCCACGATGGGTGGACTCGCGGTCTGGGCGGGCGCCGGCGCGGGACAGACCACCGAGGCGCTGATCGCGCCGAGTACGACAAGGAACGCCGGGAATCGCCGCATGCTGCGTCCTCCAGATCAGGAAGTGGTTGGCTGCTAATAGACGGCGTCCTGCGAGCGAGCGCAATTCGCCTCAGTGCGATGCCCTGCCCCCCGACCATGCCCGACCGTATCATCCGTGGTCGGCTTCATTGTACGCTTCACACGAGGACGGATACACCAGTGACACATCGATTCATGCTTCGCGCGGGCGCGCTCGGCGCGCTCGCCCTCGTCGGCGCGGCCTCCTCGCTGGCCGCACAACAGCAGAACTGTCCAGCCACGACTCCTGGCGCGACAATGCCTCTCACCTGGCAGGGCGACGCCACCATCGCCGCCATCACGCCCTGCGACCTGATGACGCGGCTCTACATCTATGCGGCGGATTCCATGCGCGGCCGCGAGGCCGGCACGCCGGACGCCATTCGCGCGACAGTATACCTCGAGCGCGAAGTGCGCCGTCTCGGCCTGCGCCCGGCGGGCGACAACGGCACCTTTTTCCAGAACATGCCCGTCACCGCCCGCATGGTGAGCGCATCGTCCACCATCTCGGCGGATGGGCGGACCTTCCATCCCGACGTCGATTTCAGTGCGACGGGCGCCGCGGCCGGCAAGAAGGTGATGGGCGACGCGATCTTCGGCGGCACGCTGGGTGACACGGTGCACACACTCTCGCCCGATGCCGCGCGCGGCAAGATCGTGGTGGTGCTCCCGCCCGTCGGCGGTGGGCGGGGCTTCGGGTTCGGTGGCCGTGGTAGTGGTGCGGGCAATGCGCTCGCTGGTGCAGAGGCCATCGTGGTGGTGAGCCCCACGGTCACGCGTCCACGCATGCAGTTCGTACTCAACGACACCATGCAGAACGAGGGACGCGCGGCCTACGCCGCGGCGAACCCGGCGGCGGCGAATGCCGCGGCCCAGCGCGGCCGGGGTGGCGCCGTCGGTGGCCCGATCACCATCACCGTGACGCCCGCGCTCGCCGCGGCCATGCTCGGCAGGTCGGCATCCAGCGCCATGGTCGGCGACAAGGGCGGCGACGTCGCCATCGATCTCAGCGTCGAGAACGTCGCCGAGCCGACACGCAACGTGGTGGCGATCCTGCCCGGCACCGATGCGGTGCTCCGGAACCAGTACATCGTGATCGGCGCGCATTCCGACCACATCGGCATGTCGGGCGCCAGTCCGGTGGTGGAGCACGACTCGCTGAAGGCCTACAACATGGTCGCGCGCGTGGAAGGGGCGGACTCGCGCAACGCGCCGGCGCCGACGCCCGAGCAGTGGGCGCGCATCAACGCGCTCAAGGACTCCCTGCGCCGGGTTCGTCCCGCGCGCCTCGACTCGATCAGCAACGGTGCGGATGACGACGGCTCCGGCTCGGTGTCCATCCTCGAGATTGCCGAGGCGTTCGCGAAGGGACCCGTGAAGCCGAAGCGGTCGCTGATCTTCGTCTGGCAGATGGGCGAGGAGAAGGGACTGTGGGGCTCGCAGTGGTTCACCAATCATCCCACGGTGCCGCGCGACTCGATCGTGGCCGACCTGAACCTCGACATGGTCGGTCGCGGCGCGGCGAGTGACATCACCGGGCAGGACAAGGACAATCACCTGTTGAGGGGCGCCGAAAATTACCTGCAGCTCGTGGGCTCGCGTCGGCTTTCCACGGAGCTCGGCGACATCGCGGAGCAGGTGAGCGCGACGGAGCCCGTTCCGTTCCGCTTCGACTACGCGATGGATGCCAACGGCCATCCCCAGAACATCTATTGCCGCAGCGATCATGCGAACTACGCGCGTTACGGCATCCCGGTGATCTTCTTCACCACGGGCGGCCATTCAGACTACCACCAGGTGACGGACGAGCCGGAATACATCCAATACGAGCACATGGCGCGCGTCGACCAGCTCGTCTTCGACATCGCGCTGCGGGTGGCGAACCTGGACCATCGCGTCGCGGTGGACAAACCGCATCCGGACAGCCCGTTCGCACGTTGCCAGCAGTAGGTCAGCACCCGGCACGCACTGACAACACTGGACGTGGCACGCCCCGTCGTTCCGCAAAGGGACGACGGGGCGTGCGTCATTACGTGAACGGCGCACTCAACCTTACTTGGAGGCAGTACCGGCAGTATCTCTCACGCATGGATCTTTACGTGGTCTCACTGGCGGCAGGCGCCGTGGGACTTGGCATCATGGGCTTCGGCGGCCTGTCGCACGGCGGTCACGCGGGCCACAGTCACGCCGGCCATGGCCATGCGGGGCACGCAGCCGGTGCGCGCGGCCAGGGCCGTGAGTCGGTGATTCCCTCAGCCCTCCCGCACACGGCCGGCAAGTCAGGCGCTGCCGGCTGGCACTGGACGTCCCTCCTTTCGCCCAGGCTTCTCTTCTCCCTCATGGTGGGTTTCGGCGCCGGCGGGATTGCGGCGGCACGGCTGGGAGAACCGTGGCAACTGGGCGCCGGATTCGTGGCCGCGGCGGCCTTCGAGGCGTTGCTCGTCGGCCCGCTGTGGCGCTTCCTCTTCCAGTTCGAGTCGCGCGCTGCGGCAACGCTCGAGAGCGCCATCGAGGACGAGGCACGGGCCGTCACCGGGTTCGACGCGAGCGGCTGCGGCCTGGTCGCCGTGGATGTCGATGGACAGGTCATACAACTGCTTGCCACTCTCGCGCCCGACGAGCGCGCCCGCGGTATCCGCATCCGTACTGGCGATCGCGTGCGCATCGCCGAAGTGGATGCCGAACGCGGACGCTGTATCGTGACGGCGCCCACTCGCTGATTCCTACCCTCCCGGACTTCATCACATGAACACCCTGGCAGTCGCAGCCGCCGTCGTCGTCGCGGTGCTCTTCGTCATCCCCGTCGTCGTCGCGTCGTTCCTTCGCAACGTCGAAGCGGGCACCATACGCCTCGTGAGCTGGCTCGCCGGCGGCACCGTCATCTATCGCGGCCCCGGCAAGTCGAAGGAGATCCCGCTGCTCACCACCGGGACGACAATCTCGAGCAAGGTCATCAACGTCGACCTCGACATCACGGACCAGACGGCGGACCTCGACGAGAACGGCACGCCGCAGCCCATCAAGGTGCGCGTGCTCGCCAGCGCCATCGTCTCCGTTGGCGAGACGGACGTCCTCATCAAGACCGCCGCGAACCGCTTCTTTGCCAAGCCCGAGGCAGACCAGGTCAACACGCTCACGGACCTCCTCTCGAGTTCCGCACGCCGCGCCATCAACCTCCTCACGCACGACCAGCTCTTCTCCGCCAAGGGCCCGTCTCGCGCGCTGTCGGCCGGACAGTCGGCATCCGTCGCGGTCGCGGCCGCCCGGCAGATGGCCCTCACGCAGGGCGGCGAGGTAGGCATGGACGGCATCGAGGACGACGACGATCCGCTCGCCGTCATCATCCGCAAGGCCTGCTCGCGCGAACTCACGGACCTCGGCCTCATCTTCAATTCGCTCAACATCAAGGTGGTGCAGTCCGAGGTCGCCGATGCGCGGCGCCGCATGTCGGCGGCCGAGGCGCAGGCGACGGCGGACATCGTGCAGGCGCAGCAGGCACGGCGCGCGAAGGAAGCCACCATCGAGGCGGAGCGCATCATCTCCGACCGCCAGCGTGAGCTCGAGCAGACGAAGGCCGGCAACGCCGCCTTGGTCGCGCAGGCGGAAGCCAAGCGGCAGGAAGCCATGGGCGTGCAGCGCATCGCCGAGCTGGAGGCGACGCAGATTGCGCAGGCCCGCGCCGATGCGGAGCGCGTCACCATCAGCGCTCAGGCGGCAGCCGACGCCGAGGCAATCCGGATCCGTGTGGTGGCGTCCGCGCAGGCGGAGAGCATCGAGAAGGTGAACAAGGCCATCGCCGCGGGCGGCGAGAGCTATTTCCGCTATCGGCAGATCGAGATGCTGCCCGTCATCGCGCCGCAGATCGCGGCGGCGCTGGCCGAAGCGCGACTGATCACCGTGAGCGGCGGTGAGAACGGCGGCGCGGCGAATGGCACCGCCAACCAGATCACCAGCGTGATCCAGACCGTGCTCGCCGCACAGCTGGTGTCGAAGGGTGGCCTCCTCGGCG
>JBDTYL010000196.1:0-7545 GCA_040005695.1 bacterium
GACGCTCGATCGCATAGCGCTCCGCGAGGGACCGGGCCAACCGTTCGCCGAGTGTGGGCATCGGGTAGTATGGCACGGCGCGCTGCCCTGCACCATGATCGGCGGACGGCATCGATGGGAGCGCAACGACGGCGAGCGACAATCGCACGACGTCTAGTGCGGAGCACCGTCACGGCGGATCGTAGCTCCAGTTCACTCGAGCCGCTCCATTGTCTCCCGGTGGGCAGCATCGCGTACTTCGATCGCGGCCCGATCGACGAGCCAGGGATACGTCGAAGGCGAGCGCTCGCCGAGGGCGCAGTGGGATGGCTGGACACACCGGCGCGTCGACGTCGTCGAGAAACAGACTTCAGTGTCAGCTGCACGTTGCGTCAACATCGCCGCCATGGGCTGCGGATGCCCCGTGATGTCAGAGCTCCAGCGCCTCGCGCACCGCCAGCAGCAATTGCCCGGGGGAGAATGGCTTGTGAATGAACCCTGCCCGCGCCTCCTCCACGCCACGGCGCGCGTTGTCGTCTTCCGCGTACCCCGACATGAACAGGACGGCCACGTCAGGGCGTGCGCGCTGGAGTTGCTCAGCCAGCCGCAGTCCATTCATCGCCGGCATCACGATGTCGGTCAGCAACAGGTGGATGGGCGCGGCATGCGCGCGGGCGACGGCGAGCGCCTCGCGGCCATTTCGTGCTTCGAGCACGGTGTACCCGCTCCTGTCGAGTATGCGTCGCGCAATGGCCCGGAGCGCGTCCATGTCCTCCACGAGCAGCACGGTTTCCGTGCCGGAGGTATCCCGCGCCACGCTGGCGGGCTCCGCGATGTCCAGCGCGCTCGTTGCCATCGGCAGCATCACGCAGAACGTGGTGCCGCGACCGACCACGGAGTCGACCTGCAGGTAGCCCTTGAACTGCTTCACGATACCGTACACCGTGGCCAGGCCCAGGCCCGTGCCGCTGCCCACGGGTTTCGTGGTGAAGAACGGCTCGAAGATGTGTGCTCTCGCCTCGGGCGCGATGCCCGTTCCCGTGTCGCTGACGCCGATGGAGACATACCGGCCCGGCACCACGATCGAGTGATCCTCCATCACGGAGTCGGCGGTGAGAATGGTTTCTTCCGTCGTGATGAGGAGGCGCCCGCCGCCCGGCATGGCATCGCGGGCATTCACGGCGAGGTTCAGCACCACCTGCTCCAACTGGCCACCGTCGGCCAGGATCCAGCCCGGGTGTTCGGCAAGCCGAAACTCGACCGTCACGTCCTCGCGAATGAGTCGCGCCAGCATGGGCTTCACCCCGAGGACAATCGCGTTGCAGTCGAGCACGCGCGTCAGGAGCAACTGCTTGCGTGAGAAGGCGAGCAACTGCCGCGTGAGCTCGGCGGCACGGTCCGCGGCCTCCCCCACTTCCGACACCTCTTCCCGATGCGGATCGCCAGGGCCCAGGTCCTCGAGGAGAAACTCCACGTTGGCCTTGATCACGGTGAGCAGGTTGTTGAAGTCATGCGCCACACCACCCGCGAGTTGCCCGACGGCCTCCATCTTCTGCGCCTGGCGGAGCTGCTCCTCGAGGTGTCGCTGTCCGGTGGTGTCACGAAACACCGTGTGCACGGCAGGCTGCCCACGAAAGGCAAAACTGATCGACGCCACGTCCACGTTGCGCACCGTCCCATCAACGGCCATCCATCGCGTGTCGAACGTGTCCACCGGATGGCCGTCGGCGAGGAGTGCCATGCGGGAATGCACCACGTCGACGGTATCCGGATGCACGAGCTTCATCACGTCGAGTCCGATCAGTTCCGCCGGCGAGGCGGCATTGAGGATGCGCGCCGCCGACCGATTGGCGAACACCACCTCGCCCTTCTGGTGCACGAGGATGCCGTCGGGCGAGAGCTCCACCAGCGAGCGGTACTGCGCCTCGCTCTGGCTCAGCGCCTCAGCGGAGCGCGCGTGCTCCGTGACGTCAACGCCGTGTATCAGCACGCCGGACACGCTGCCGTCGGATTCCTCGAGCGGCTGGAGCACGAAGTTGACGACGTGATGCCGCACCCTGCCGTCCGCATCGCGCACGAACGCTGGTACATGGGACGCGGCAAAGGGCCGGTCGTTGGCAAATGCCTGATCCACGAGTGCCACGAGGCCCTGCTCCACCCATTCGGGTACGGCCTCCAGGAGCGGCAAACCTATCGGGTTCCGGTCGAGCAGCGCGACACATGCCTCATTGGCCATCTCGAACACGTGGGCGGCGCCGCGCATCACCGCCATGAAGGCGGGCGCCTGCGCAAAGATCAGCGTCAGGCGGTTGCGCTCGAACTCGAGCGTTTCGGTGAGCCGGTCGGCATCCGCCAGTGCCGTGGCCTGCGCCCGCTCCGCGCTCCGCCGAGCGGTGATGTCGGTGGCGAGTACCAGATGGCACCCTCGGCCGTTCAGCTCGATGGAATGCCGCGCCTTGTCCACCTCGAACACGTCCCCGTTCTTCTTCCGGTGCTGGACGTTCCCGATCCTGACCATACCCGTGGGCCCCGTGCTCGCGATGGGTCGCAGCTCTGGCCACTCGAGCGGCACGCGGAGGTCCTCGACCGTGAGCCGCAGGAACTCCTCACGCGTGTAGCCGTACAACTCCAACGCTGCATCGTTGACCGAGAGCACGCGCGACGTCTCGTCGTCGGTGACCCAGAGCGGCGAGGGGTTGCTGTTGAACATCAGGCGGTAGCGGGACGCGCTCTCGCGCAGCTGCTCTTCCACGCGGAGCCGCTCCGTGACGTTCGCGCGCAACTCGCGCTCGATGCGCGTGCGCTCGAGCGCGTACCGCACGCTCCGCTCGAGTGGCCCCGCGCGCAGTTCCGACTTCTCGAGGAGGTGCGCGATGCCCGCGCGCGACGCCGCTTCGTCTACCTGGTGGCTCGCCATGCCCGTGAGCAGCACGACCGCCACCGGGAGGCTGTCTCCAAACGCCTCCTCGAGCAACTCGAGGCCGCTCCGCGCACCCAGTCCGTGGTCGAGGAGGATGACGTCGTAGTCGTGTGCGCGGATGGCCGCGAGGGCTTTCCCGTACGTATCCGCGCAGTCCACCGTACAGGTAAACCAGGGGATCTCCGCGAGGGCGCGACGCGTGAGCGCGGAGTCCTCCTCGTCGTCGTCGATCACCAGCACGTGCAGATGTACTGGCGTCTCCATTCCCCTCCATGCCTGCGAGGACGGTCCAGCCAACGTATTGACCAGTGCCACGGCGCACCTGCGTTTAGGGAGAGCCCCGGGGGTTCAGGCTCAGGCTGGAAGATCCACTATCTCGAACCAGTATCGGCCGAGTGCGCGCATTGCTTGAACGAGTGCGTCGAACGTCACCGGCTTGGTCACGAACGAATTGACCCCCAGGTCATATCCGGTGAAGATGTCCTCCTCCGCGGATGAGGTTGTCAGGATGACCACGGGGATCTGCCGAAGTGACTCGTCCGCCTTGATCTCCTTCAGGCAGGCAAACCCATCCTTTCGCGGCATCTTGATGTCGAGGAGGATGAGGCCCGGCCGGTGCGCGGCTCCAGGCGCGGCGTACGGGCCTCTCGCGTGCAGGTAATTCATCAGTTCGTCGCCGTCGTGAACGAAGTGCAGGTCGTTGGAAAGACGCGCCAACGTCAACGCCTCGCGCGCGAAGGCGCGATCCTCCTCGTCATCGTCCGCGATGAGGATGCGGATCGGTTGGCCCTTGATCACGTTGTCGCCTCGATGGCTGGCATTGCGGAATGACCGCGCGCCGCGGTGACTGCCGACGGTGCGGATGGCAGGGTGACATGAAAGATGCTGCCCCTGCCGGCGACACCCTCCGCTCGAATGCTGCCGCCGTGCCGCTGCACGATGCGACGGGCCAGGGCGAGCCCCATGCCGCTCCCTGGATACTCGCTGCGGCCGTGCAATCGCTCCAACGGCTCGAAGATGATGTCGGCATGACGCTGGTCGAATCCGATCCCATTGTCCGTCACGCAGATCCCCACGAGGCTCGCACCACTCGGCGAACGCTCCGTTGGTTCGTAGGGAGTGACCTGCACAATGGGCGCCACGCCCGGACGGTGAAACTTGATGGCGTTCGCGATCAGGTTCTGGAACAGCTGCCGCAACATCGTCGGGTCGCCCTGCACGTGCGGCAGGTCTCCGACGTCCACCGTCGCGCCGGCGGCGGTCCTCGTGGACTCGAGGTCCACGAGGACATCCCGCACGATCGCGCGGGCATCAAGCGTGATCATGTGCTGGGGCGCCGACACGCGCGCCAGTGCGAGGAGGTCGTTGATCAGCGCCTGCATGCGCGTCGCAGCGTGCACCATGCGCTGCACGTGATCGCGCCCCGCCTCGGTGGGCAGTGCATCGGGACTCTTCTGGAGCATGTCGCCGTACGTGCGGATCTTGCGCAGCGGCTCGTGGAGGTCGTGCGCCGCGATCGCCGCGAACTGCTCCAGCTCCTTGTTCGACCGCTCCAGCTCCACCGACCGGACGGCGAGCGCACGCTCCGCCGTCCGGCGATCCGTCACGTCGTCGATCGCGAGCAGGATGAGGTATTCGTGTTCGTCCGGTCGCAGGATCTCCGTCACGTTGAGCAGCATGCTCCGGAGCCCGAGCCGCGGAAATGCGTGTTCAACGGGGAAGTTCTCAATCGTGCGATGCTGCGGCAGCACGTCGAGCAGGAGGCGGCGCAGTTCGGGGATGTCCCACTGCCCGTTTCCCAGGGCGAACAGGCCGCGTTCGATCGTGTCGTCCGGCGTCGTCTGGAAGTTCGTGAAGAACGCGTGATTGGCCGCCACGACGCAGAACTGCGCGTCGAGGACCACCAATGGCTCGCGGATGGTGTCGGCGATATAGCCACTGAGGGCGAGATGGTTCAGCATCAACACTCGCCACCGAGCACAGCAGGATGAACTTGCGACCGTCGAACGTCCGCGGGCGCAGGTGACCGAACACCAGAGTGTCAGTCAGGGATGACCTGCGCGCAAACCCGCGCCGCGACGGTCCCTGTTATTCACACGAGTCGCGGCGTCTGTCGTAACAACCACGTCTTGCCGGCGACATTACCGCCGAGTGATCCGGCGGCTCGCACCGCGCGTTGCTGCCGTCGTGCCGCATCGCTCACACCGGAGCCGGCGAGTGAAGCACGACGAGCAGAACGCGATGGTGACGCACACACAGACAGTCGAACGATGGAACGATTGAAGAAGTCGTGCGGGATGTTCCGAAGTGCGTTACTACTTTCCGTCCAGGAACTTCAGTACGCCACCGTGCGTGGAGCATGCGCCCTTGTGCGTCCTGGCGTGGCTGTACGTGTGATCCTTGCACTCGGCGGAGGCACCCTTGGCCTCCTTTGCCTCGTCCGCGGCCGCCATTTCCTTCTTTTCGTCCATCGCACTGGCCATCTTCGCTTCCCGCTTCCTTTCGGTCTTCGACTCCTTCTTCTCATCGACCTTGGCGTCCATCTTCGCATCGGCCCTGGCATCCTTCTTCGCCTCAGCCCTCATCTCCTTCCTTTCCTCCTTCTTCGTGGCCTTCATCTCCTGCTTCGTCTCACCGGCCGGCGCGATGCCACCGTGGCGCGAGCAGGCACCCTGGCCGCTCTTCGACTTCGCGCCGTCCTTGCAGGTGACGGTGCCCTGTGCCTGAGCGGCAACTGACGTCAGGGTGACCAGGCTGAACGCAATGAGGACCTTGTTGGTGAGTCGCATGATTGATCCGGAGGAGGGTCTGACGGCGAGAGTGGGTGACGTCAATCCCAGTGGGGCAAGCATCGAGCCTTGATGCGAAAATTGCTTATTTCTTTGTGGTCAAACGCCGAGGCGGCCGCGATGACGGGACCTGATGCGCCGCGCATACCCATTGCGCGAAACGCGGGACTCATGGCTGCGGCGAGCCCGAGCTGCACCAGAGGGCAGGCACAAGGCGGGAAAGCAACTTTCGCGCACGTCGACTTCATCGGCACCGCGGCTTGACACGGCGAGGCTGTGTTCCCATATTGGTAACCATACCGGCGGGACGCGAGAACGGGGCATGCACGTCATTTCGAGGAAGCGGTTGCTGGATTTCGCTGGCCGGTATCCGGAGGCCAGGGAGCAGCTGCTGGAATGGGACCGCATCGTCGCGCACAAGCGATTTGCGAACACGGCGGAGGTGAAGGCGGACTTTCCCTCGGTCGATTTCATCGGGCAGGGGATCGCGGTCTTCAACATCGTCGGCAACAAGTACCGTCTCGTCGTCGAGATGAACCTGCGCGGGCGAGGGCTCGCCCTCATCCGTCATGTGGTCACGCATGCCGAGTATGATCGCGTGATGGCTCGGAAGCGGATGTGAGCCGCACGTCACCCCGAACGGAGTGGGAAGATGGCCACTGCACTGCTCGACTTCACGAAGCCGCACGTCCTCCGGAACAACCGCGAGTACAAGGCGGCCGTGGCCGAAATCGACCGACTCGTTGACGCCGGTGCCGACGACCGTACGCGAGAAGGCGAGGAGCGGCTCGAGTTCCTGGCCCTGCTCGTCGAGGCGTACGAGGAGGAGCACTACCCCCGCGACAAGAGCGGCACGCCCCAGAGCGCGGTCGCCTTCATGCTGGAGCAGAAGGGACTCTCACGCACCGATCTCGTGCCGCTGATGGGGGGCAAGGCGCGTGTGTCCGAGTTCTTCTCCGGGAAGCGCCGGTTGTCGATGGAACAGGTCCGGGCGCTGCGCGATCACCTCGGGATCCCGGCCGACCTGCTCATCGCGTAACGGGCTGAGTGCTGCCCCGCGGCGGACCGCCAACGGAGAGCTGAAACAGGAGCTCGGCGTAGCGATCCAGCAGCGGCTTCAGTGCCAGCCGGGAAGTCCACGGTTCCGGCATTCCTGACTCGCAGCAGAATGCGCACGACGCCATTCGGAGTTGTCCGTGCCCACACCGCCTCCGCAGCCGCGATGGCGTCCACGACGGACATCTTCCCGTAGATGACCTGATTCATGGATGGCAGGTACCTGTCGAACATGGCGGCTCCGGCTCCAGCGAGATTACAGACCATCGGGCCGCTGAGTGAGCCGTCTTCAACGTCGCACGCGGTGCGGAAGAAGAGGCGCCCGTCGTCGAGCGAGAGCTCGAAGGCGCCAAACAGCAGCCCGAAGTTGGCGCGGGTGATGAACTCCATCACCTTCCGCCGCTCGCGCTTCGGCACCAGGAGCGGCGACCGCGTGCGGCAGACGAGTGTCTGCTGCGGTTGCGCGATGACGTAGCGACAGCTGTACAGCGCCTCGGTGCCGAGCAGCTCGAGTTCGACAGTGTTGTCATCCTCGCGGAAGCTCGTCCAGCCGACACCCGCGAATGCGGCGCGAATCGCCTCGATCATTGGGATAGAAGATATGTCTGCCGGGGGAACGTAGTCGCCGGAGAGGCTCTGAATCTGCTCGCCGGTCGTGAGATCAAGGTACGTGTCGATGCCCTCTTCGCTGGCCAGCCGGTAGAGGCGGCCCTCTTCGTCACGGATGTCGGAGCGCACCATGCCACGCGACCGCTCCGGCGTCCAGTCATCGGGCGCCGCCATGTCCCCCGGCTCTGTGCC
>JBDTYL010000197.1:0-13803 GCA_040005695.1 bacterium
CGGCCGTACCGGTCATGCCGGCCAGCTTCTCGTACATGCGGAAGTAGTTCTGGATGGTGATCGTCGCCATCGTCTGCGTCTCGCCCTTCACGCGGACGCCTTCCTTGGCCTCGATCGCCTGGTGCAGCCCCTCGCTCCAGCGACGGCCCGGCATCGTGCGGCCCGTGTACTCGTCGACGATGAGCACCTCGCCGTCCTGCACGACGTAGTTGACGTCCTTCTCGTACAGGGCGTGCGCGCGCAGGAGCTGGTGCACGATGTTCAAGCGCTCGCTCTTGCCCGCATAGTCGATCTCGAGGGTGCGACGCTCGGCGATCTTCTCCTCCGGCGTGAGTTCCGTCGAGTGGTCGATGCGGTGCACGGCCTCGCTCAGGTCGGGCAGGATGTAGGCGTCGTGATCGTCGGGCGCCATGTAGTCGATGCCGCGATCCGTGAGGTGCACGGAGTGCCCACGCTCGTCGAGCACGAACAGCAGGTCTTCCTCCACGTCCCGGTAGACCTGCTTGGCCGCTGGCAGCTTGCGGTCGGCGAGGTGTTCGAGCTCCACCGTGAGCACGAGCTGCTTGTTGCCCTGCTCGTTCAGCATCTTCACGAGCTTGCGGTTCTTCGGGTGGCCGAGCTGCGCCTGGTACATCTTGACGGCGGCGTCCTGCTTGCGGCCGGCCTCGAGCTCGCGCTCCGCGTCGGCGACGAGCACGTTCACGAGCTCCATCTGCTTGCGCGCCAGCCGCGCGATGCCCGTATTGTGCTCGAAGTACTGCGCGTCGCCCTCGTTGCCCACGGGGCCGGAGATGATGAGCGGCGTCCGCGCCTCATCGATGAGCACGGAATCCACTTCGTCCACCAGCGCGAAGACATGGCTGCGCTGCACGCGCTGGTCGAGCGACGTCACCATGTTGTCGCGCAGGTAGTCGAAGCCGAACTCGTTGTTCGTCCCGTAGGTGATGTCGGCGAGGTACGCGGCGCGGCGTTCGGGGGTACCGGCCTCGGTGTCATCGAGGCAGCCGACCGTGAGGCCCAGCCACGTGTACAGGTGACCCATCCACTGCGCGTCGCGGCGGGCGAGGTACGAGTTGACCGTCACCAGGTGCGATCCCTTCCCCGGCAGCGCGTTCAGGTACAGCGGCAGCGTGGCGACCAGGGTCTTGCCCTCGCCCGTCGCCATCTCGGCGATCTTCCCGAAATGCAGCTGGATGCCACCCATCAGCTGGACGTCGTACGGCACCATGTTCCATTCGATGTCGTGTCCGGTCACGCCCACCGCGGTGCCGAGGAGACGACGGCAGGCCTCGCGCATCGTGGCGAACGCCTCCGGCAGGATCTCGTCGAGCGTGTCCGCGACGGTGCGCCGGAGTTCTGCCTCCACACCACCGGTGCCGTCGATCCCACTCAGCTCGGTGTCGAGCCGTTCGCGCTCGACGGCGTCGGTGGCCGCCCGCTTGAGCTCGCGCAGCTCGGTCGCCCGGGTCTCGAGCGCGCCGGACCGCTCGAACAGCACGGCGCGGAACTTCGCCGTCTGGCCGCGGATGTCGTCGTCGGACAGTGTCGCCAACCGGATCTCGTGCTCGTGAACGGCATCGAGGATCGGCTGGATCTTCTTGCGGTCCCGCTCGTGGCGGGTCCCCATGAATGCACTCAGTACGCGCTTTAGCATGCAGTCCTCTTATCGATACAGCCGATGCTCCGCGATGTAGTCTGCGACGGCACCCGGCACGAAACCGCGAATGGTGCGCCCGATGGCGATCCGAGCGCGCAGCTCGGTGGACGAGATGTCCACCCGCCGCGTCTGCAGCACCTGCACCGGAAGTCCCTCCGGCGAGGGCGGCGCGTCGCCCCCCCGAAGGAGCACCGCGACCGACGCCAACGCCCGGATTCGATCCGGCTCCCGCCACTGCTCGAACAGCGCATATGCATCGGCACCCAGCAGCAGGACGATCTCGGCCGTCGGGCTCGCTGCTGCGAACTGCGCCACCGTGTCAACCGTGTAAGATAACCCCACCCGGTCGATTTCCGACCGGTCCGCCGAGAAGCCGGGGATTCCGGCGACGAGCCGCTCGGTCATCTGGAAGCGTGCTTCCGGTGCCGCAATCGCCCCGCCTGCCTTGAAGGGCTGCTCGCGCGCCGGCAGAAACCGCACGGCATCGAGCCCGAGCGACTCGGCGGCATCGATGACGGGGAGCAGGTGCCCGAGGTGCGGAGGGTCGAATGACCCACCGAAGATCCCGAGGCGCACGCCTCAGGACGCGGGCGAACCGGCCGGCGGGATCGTCACGGGCGGGCCGGTCGTCGAGGGCGGGGAATTCGCCGGCACGGCCGGGGTGGCCAGCACGGGCGCGCTCACTCCCTTGCAGCTCTCGCGCACTTCCGCGTCATCCGGGTAGCTCACGCGCAACGCGGCACACGCGTCGGCGGCATCCTCGCGGTAGTGGATCGCCTGGTAGGATTCGACGAGGCGCAATTGCGCGAGGCGCATCGTGGGGGTGGTCGGGTACTTCGCGAGGATATCCTTGAAGTAGATGATTCCCGAGTCGTACGCCTTCCGTCGCAGGTAGTACATCCCGGACAGGTAGTCCTTCTGCGCAAACTGGTCCTCGAGCTCAGCCAGCTCCTGCTTGCCGACCGGCACGAGCGGCGACGTGGGATACAGGCTGAGGAGGGTGTTGTACGTCGAGAGCGCCGTCTCGCCATAGGATGGGTCCAGCGACGGCTTCCGCCACATCGACCGGTAGGACCGCGCGGCCGCGAGCGCGGCATCGTCTGCCAGCGAGTCGTCCGGGAAGCTTTCCACGAGGCGCGAATAGCTCGTGGCCGCGAGAATGTGCTCGCCGTGCTCGTCGTGCGCGCGCGCGAGGAACCAGTACGCGCGCGGGAGCAGTGTGTCGCGGGCCGGCAGGTCCGTCGTCAGCTTGTCGAACGCGGCCACCGCGTTGTCCCACCGCTTCGCGGCGAACTCCGTCTGCGCGGCGCGGTAGAGCGCCTCGTTGGTGGGGAACTGCGTAATCTGGAAGTCGGGGTGGCAGGCCGCCGCTGCAAGCAGCAGCAGGACGAGCAGCGCCCGGCGATGTGAAGGCATATCGGAGAACTGTACCCGCAAGAGAGCCTACGGTTCGGGACGAACCTGTGGAAGATACACCGGCTGACCCCGCCGGCCCACCCGACGACGCCGATTCGCGTGTCGGATGCCGATCAGGGCGCCGTTGCTGCCTGGGCTCTGACTCGCGGAACGCGCGGCGCCATCATCGGCGTGCCAAGCTGCTGGCGGAAGTACTCGATCGTGCGCTGCAATCCGTCCCGCACGTGAACGGTGGGCTCCCAGCCCAGCATCGTACGGGCCCGCGTGATGTCGGGCTTGCGCACCTTGGGATCATCGCGCGGCAACGGCTCGTACACGATCGGCGCCGAGGTGCCCGTGAGCTCGACGACCAGTTCGGCGAGCTGCCGCACCGTGTACTCGTCCGGGTTGCCGATGTTCGTCGGGTTGGCGTCGCCTCCCATGAACAGCCGGTAGATGCCGTCCACCTCGTCCGACACGTAGCAGAAGCTGCGCGTCTGCGACCCGTCGCCATAGATGGTGAGCGGCTCGCCGGACAACGCCTGCACAATGAAGTTCGACACCACGCGTCCGTCGCGGGGACGCATGCGCGGGCCGTAGGTGTTGAAGATCCGGATGATGCGCGTGTCCATTCCATGGTACGTGTGATAGGCCATGGTGATCGCCTCGGCGAATCGCTTCGCCTCATCATAGACACCGCGCGGCCCGACCGGGTTTACGTTGCCCCAGTAATCCTCCGTCTGCGGATGGACGAGCGGATCGCCGTACACTTCGGACGTGGACGCGAGGAAAAAGCGGGCCGATTTCGCTTTCGCGAGCCCGAGCGCGTTGTGCGTGCCAAGGGAGCCGACCTTGAGCGTCTGGATCGGCAGCTCGAGGTAATCGATCGGGCTCGCAGGCGACGCGAAATGCAGGACACCGTCCAGCCCCCCGGCGACGTGCGTGAACGTCGAAATGTCGTGCCGGATGAACTCGAATCGTCGATCCCCCATCAGGTGCGCGATGTTGTCCGGATGTCCGGTGACGAAGTTGTCGAGCCCCACCACCGCGTGCCCTTCCGCGAGGAATCGATCGCACAGGTGGGAGCCGAGGAACCCCGCGGCGCCGGTGATGAGAACTCTCATGATTCGAGGCTCCGGCCGATGGATTCGTACGTGAAGCCGAGCTTCCGCATCTTCCGCGCATCGTAGAGGTTGCGTCCGTCCACGACGACCGGCGTCCGCAGCGTGTCGCGCATGCGCTCGAAGTCGGGATGGCGGTACTCGTTCCAGTCGGTGACGACGACGAGCGCATCCGCACCCTCGAGCGCCTCGTAGTTCGACGCCGCGTACGACACCGTGTCGCCGATGCGCCGCTGCGCCTCGTGCATCGCCACCGGATCGTGCGCGACGACCACCGCACCCGCCGCCAGCAGCTCGGCGATGAGCACGAGCGCGGGCGCTTCCCGCATGTCGTCCGTGTTCGGCTTGAAGGCGAGCCCCCACACCGCGATCCGCTTGCCCGACACGCTCCCGAGGCAGCGCGCGAGCTTCGTGAAGAGCACGTGCTTCTGCGCGTCGTTCGCGTGTTCCACGGCATCGAGCACGCGTAGCGGCACCTGGTACGCACGCGCGGTCCGCACGAGCGCCTTGACGTCCTTCGGGAAGCAGGAGCCGCCGTAGCCGGGACCGGGAAAGAGGAACGCCGGCCCGATGCGGCCGTCCGAGCCGATGCCCTTGCGCACCTGGTCCACGTCGGCGCCCACGACCTCGCAGAGGTTCGCGATCTCGTTCATGAACGAGATGCGCGTGGCGAGCATCGCGTTGGCGGCGTACTTCGTCATCTCCGCGGACGGCAGGTCCATGAACAGGATCGGCTTGCCGGTGCGCACGAATGGCGCGTAGAGCTCGGCCATCACGCTGCGCGCGGTGTCCGTCTCCACGCCGATCACGACGCGATCCGGCTTCATGAAGTCGTCGATCGCCGCGCCTTCCTTCAGGAACTCCGGGTTGGAGCACATGTGGAAGGGGAGGCGCGCATGCTTCCGCACCGCGGTGGCGACCTTCTCGGCGGTTCCCACCGGCACGGTGGACTTGGTCACCACCACGAGCTCGCGCGCCATGTGCTGCCCGATCTGCTCGGCCACGGCGAGCACGTGCCGCAGGTCGGCAGAGCCATCCTCGTCGGGCGGGGTGCCCACCGCGATGAAGACGACGTCCGCCGTGGCGATGGCCGCGGGGATGTCCGTCGTGAACGAGAGCCTTCCCTGCTTCTGGTTGCGTTCGATATAACTGTCGAGGCCCGGCTCGTAGATCGGGAGCACGTTGTTCTGCAACCCCTCGATCTTCGCCGCATCCACATCCGCGCAGGTCACCGCATTACCGGTCTCGGCGAGGCAGCCGCCGACGACGAGACCGACATACCCGGAACCAACGACCGTGATGTTCATCTCACTTCCCGAAGAACGCGGTGACGCCTGCCACGACTTCGTCGAGCTGCGCGCGCGTCAGCTCCGGAAAGATCGGGATGGACAGGACCTCGGACGAGGCGCGCTCGCTCTCCGGACACTGGCCACGCTTGTAGCCGAGGTAGGCGAAGCAGGGCTGCAGGTGCAGCGGCAGCGGGTAGTAGACCGACGTGCCGACTCCGCGATTCTTGAGGAAGGCCTGGAGCGCATCGCGCTTTCCATCCGCGATGCGGAGCGTGTACTGGTTGAAGATCGACTCGTTTTCCGCCGCGACGAACGGCGTGGCGAGCGCGCCCGCCTGGGCGAGGTGCGCCAGCGCGGCGTCGTAATACGCCGCGTTCTCACGGCGCCTGGCACTCCACGCGGCGAGATGCGGAAGCTTCGCCGAGAGAATGGCGGCCTGCAGCGCGTCGAGCCGGCTGTTGTAGCCGACTTCGTCGTGGAAGTACTGCTTCGCGCCACCGTGCACGCGCAGGCGCCTGAGCCGCTCGGCGATCGCGTCGTTCTGGGTCACGATCATGCCACCATCGCCGTAGCCGCCAAGGTTCTTCGAGGGGAAGAAGCTGAACGTGCCGATCGTCGCGAGTTCGCCGGCCATCCGCGACTCGCCGTCCACGGAGCGGCGCGCGCCGATGGTCTGCGCCGCGTCCTCGATGATCGGCAGGCCCGGCACCGCGAGCGCCACGTTCTCGATCTCCGCCATCTGGCCGAACAGGTCGACGGGGATGACGGCCTTCGTGCGCGACGTCCGCGCCGCAGCGACGGCGTCCGGGCGGATGTTGAACGTCTTCGGTTCGATGTCGACGAACACGGGGGTGGCGCCGACGTTGTGAATGGTGCCCGCGGTCGCGAAGAACGTGAACGGCGCGGTGATGACCTCGTCACCGCGACCGATGTCGAGCGCGCGCATCGCGAGCAGGATTGCGTCGGTCCCGTTCGCGCAGCCGATGGCGTGCTTCGTATGCGACAGGGTGGCGACGGCGGACTCCAGCGCGACGACCGCATCGCCAAGGATGAAAGTCTGCGCATCGACGACCTGCATCATCGCGGCGACGACCTCGTCGCGGATCGTCGCGTGCTGCGCCTTGAGATCGAGGAGAGGGACGGACATGTAACGGGTCAACGTAGGAAGGAACGAGCAGGTTGCCGCAGTAATTATAGCCGCGTGCGGAGGGGAATCGGGACTTCGCGGCCGGTCTTGGCCGACTCGTAGATGCCGAGGATGAGCTCGAGCGACTTCCGGCCGGCGCGGCCGTCCGTATCCGCTTTCGCATCGCCCTTGAGGACGGGCAGCAGGTTGCGGTAATAGCCCTCGTGGCCGTAGCCGTACACGGTCGGCGGGCTCGTGCTCGCGGCGTCGACGAGCTTGTCGTCGTCGTCGTAGTTCTCGAACTGCCAGTGCTCCACGCGATTCACGGCCGTGCCGCCGACCTTCACCGCTCCCTTCTCGCCAAGGATGGTGATGGATCCCTCGAGGTTGCGAGGATAGGTCAGCACGTTCACCTCGATGACGCCGAGCGCACCGGAGCGGAACTTCAGGACCGCGACGCCGGAATCTTCGGCCTCGATGTGACGGGCCTGCGTGGCCGTCTTCGCCAGCACGCTCTCGACCGGCCCCACGAGCCACTGCATCAGGTCCACGTAATGACTCGCCTGGTTCATCATGGCGCCGCCATCGAACTCCCACGTGCCGCGCCATGACTCCTGGTCGTAATATTCCTGTGGCCGCGTCCAGCGGACGGTCGTGTTGGCCATGTAGATCCGACCGAAGCGGCCCTTGTCCACGGCGCGCTTGAGCAGCTGAATGGGCGGGTTGAGCCGGTTCTGCTTGACGACGAACAGATAGACGCCGGCTGCATCGCACGAGTTCACCAGCTCATCGGCCGCCGCGAGCGAGATGGCCATGGGCTTTTCGGTGAGTACGTGCCGTCCGGCCCTGGCGGCTGCAATGCCGTGCTGGGGATGCAGGCCCGACGGCGTACAGATCGTCACGAGGTCGCTCGGCACCGCGGCCAGCATTTCGTCCAGCGACGCGAAGGCTGGCACCGCCTGCCCTGCGCCGGTTTCCTTCGCGCGCGCCATGTTGCTGTCGGCGACGGCGACGAGCTGCAGCTCGGGCACCTTCGCGATGGCCTCGAGGTGATTGTGGCTGATGCGCCCGCAGCCCACGAGGGCGACTCGGATGCGGGCCGTGGACGACGGGAGACTTCCTGTCATGAATGCTGCTCCAGGTTCGGGCCGGTGAGCTGACGCACGACGCCGTGCGTCGCCTCGTAGGTGGACCCGCATGCGGCACACGTGCCGGTACCGCCGGCCGCCAGGCGCTCGCCGCACTGGCACATCCAGCCGACGCGACGCGCGGGCACGCCGACCATCAGCGCGAACGCAGGTACGTCCGCGGTGACGACGGCGCCCGCCCCGACGAACGCATACTCGCCGAGCGTGGACCCGCAGACGATCGTGGCGTTCGCGCCGATCGCGACGCCCCGCTGCACGAGTGTTCGCCGGTACTCGTTCTTCCGCGAGACGTGGCTGCGCGGATTCATCACGTTGGTGAACACCATCGAGGGGCCGCAGAAGACGTCGTCCTCGAGCTCGACGCCTTCGTAGATCGACACGTTGTTCTGGATCTTCACGTTCGTGCCGATCCGCGTGCCGCCCATCACGACGACGTTCTGTCCGAGGGAGCACCGTTCGCCGATGACGGCGCCACTGAGCACGTGGCAGAAATGCCACACCTTCGTGCCGGCGCCCACCTGCGCACCGTCGTCGACATACGCCGACTCGTGGACGAAAGCGTCCGCATGCACACTCATGATTGCGATCCCGCGGCGTCGAGGATGTCCTGTTGCCATTCCTGCAGCGAGCGCACGGCCAACTTCCGCGACCGCAGCGAGAGGATGGCATCGCTCGCGGCACTCGCCGCCGAGAGCGTCGTCGTGTAGGCGACGCGGTTGCGGATGGCCGCCTGGCGCAGCGTGTAGTCGTCCCACTGCGCATGCTTGCCGAGCGGCGTGTTCACCAGCAGTTGCACGTCGCCGTTGAGGATCATGTCCTGGCAGTTCGGCCGCCCTTCGTGGACCTTCAGGACGCCCGTCGCCGGAATGCCTCGCGCGCGCAGGTAGCGCGCCGTGCCGGCCGTGGCCATGAGCGCAAAGCCCATCTCGTGGAAGCGACGCGCGATCGGCGTCACCGTCGCCTTGTCGTTGTCGTTCACCGTGATGAGGATGGTCCCCTCGAGCGGCAGCCCGTTCCCCGCGGCGAGTTGCGCCTTCGCGAACGCGCTGCCGAACGAGTCGGAGATGCCCATGACCTCACCCGTCGAGCGCATTTCGGGCCCGAGCACGGGATCGGTGCCGGCGAACTTGTTGAACGGGAACACCGCCTCCTTGACCGACACGAACGGCGGGATGATCTCCTCGGTGAAGCCGATCTGGGCGAGGGTCTCACCGCACATCACGCGGGCGGCATGCGACGCGAGCGGCACGCCGATGGCCTTCGATACGAAGGGAATCGTGCGGCTGGCGCGGGGGTTGACCTCCAGCACGTACACGATGCCGTTCTTGATGGCGAACTGCACGTTGATCAGGCCGACGACCTTGAACGCCTTCGCCATCGCGACGGTCTGCTCGCGCATCGTCTGCAGGTCCTTTTCGCCGATGAGGTAGGGCGGCAGCACGCACGCGGAGTCGCCGGAGTGGATGCCCGCATCCTCGATGTGCTGCATCACGCCGCCAATCACGACTTGCTGGCCATCGGAGAGCGCATCGACATCCACCTCGTACGCGTCCTCCAGGAACCGGTCGATGAGCACGGGCCGGTCTTCCGACACGCGCGCGGCCGTGGCGAAGTAATCCTGCAGCGACGGCGCGTCGTACACGATCTGCATCGCACGGCCACCCAGCACATAGCTCGGGCGCACGAGCACGGGATACCCGATGCGCTCCGCCGCCGCGAGGGCCTCCTCCACGCTCGTGGCGGTGCCGTTGGGCGGTTGCGTCAACCCGACTTCGCGCGCGATCTCCTCGAAACGCCGGCGATCCTCCGCCGCGTCGATGGAGTCCGGCGACGTGCCGAGGATGCGCACGCCGGCGGCTTCGAGACCGCGCGTGAGTTTCAGGGGCGTCTGTCCGCCAAGCTGCACGATCACACCCATCGGCTGCTCGCGCTCGACGATCTCGAGCACGTCCTCCAGCGTCAGCGGCTCGAAGTACAGCTTGTCCGACGTGTCGAAGTCGGTGGAGACAGTCTCCGGGTTCGAGTTGATCATGATCGTCTCGTAGCCCTGGTCGCGCAGCGCCATCACGGCGCGCACGCAGCAGTAGTCGAACTCCACTCCCTGCCCGATCCGGTTCGGGCCGCTGCCAAGGATGACGACCGACTTGCGGCCGCTGCGCGGCGCCTCGCTTTCCTCGTCGTAACTGCCGTACAGGTACGGCGTCGCCGACGGGAATTCGCCCGCGCAGGTATCGACCATCTTGTATGCCGGCCGCACGCCCAGCGCCCAGCGCAGCGCCCGCATGTCACTCTCCTGCGCGCCGCGCAGGTCGGCGAGCTGGCGGTCCGAGAAACCGAGCTGCTTCATGCGACGCATCGCCGCCGCGTCCACGTCGGCCAGCGCGACCCAGCCCCGCTCCGCCTCGATCAGCTCCGCCATCTGCGAGAGGAACCACGGGTCGATCGCCGTGAGCTCGAACAGCTCGTCCACCGTCATGCCGGCCAGGAAGCCGTGCTTGACCTGGTAGATGCGCTCCGGGGTCGGCTGACGCAGCGCGCCGCGCAACGTCTCGATCGACTCGTCGTTGAGGCGGTCGTCGAGGAGCCGCTTGCCGACCTCCCAGCCCGACCGGCCGTTCTCGAGCGCCCGCAGGGACTTCTGGAACGCCTCCTTGAAAGTGCGGCCGATCGACATCGACTCGCCCACGCTCTTCATCTGCGTCGTGAGCAGCGGGCTCGCCGAGGGGAACTTCTCGAACGCGAAGCGCGGCACCTTCACCACCACGTAGTCGAGCACCGGCTCGAACGACGCGGGCGTCGTCTTCGTGATGTCGTTGGGGATCTCGTCCAGCCGGTAGCCCACGGCGAGCTTCGCGCCGATGCGCGCGATGGGGAAGCCCGTGGCCTTCGAGGCGAGCGCCGACGAGCGCGACACGCGCGGATTCATCTCGATCACCACCATCTCGCCGTCGCGCGGGTTGATGGCGAACTGGATGTTGCAGCCGCCGGCATCCACGCCCACCTCGCGGATGATGTCGACCGCCGCGTCGCGCATCGTCTGGTATTCGCGATCCGTGAGCGTCATCGCGGGCGCGACCGTGATGGAGTCCCCCGTGTGCACGCCCATCGGGTCGAGGTTCTCGATGGAGCAGACGATCACGACGTTGTCGAACCGGTCGCGCATCACCTCGAGCTCGAACTCCTTCCAGCCGATCAGCGAGCGCTCGACGAGGATCTGGCTGGTGGGCGAGAGATCCAGCCCGCGGCGCACGATCTCCTCGAACTCGTCGCGATTGTAGGCAATGCCGCCCCCCGTGCCGCCGAGCGTGAACGAGGGACGCACGATGGCCGGGAAGCCGGTGATGTCGAGCAGCGCGACCGCCTCGTCGAACGTGTTGGCGATGCCGCCGGTGGCGCAGTCCAGCCCGATGCGCTCCATGGCCTCGCCGAATTGCTTGCGGTCTTCCGCGATCGCGATTGCCCGCGCCGAGGCGCCAATGAGTTCGACGCCATACTTCTCCAGCACGCCATTCTCGGCCAGCTCCATCGCGACGTTGAGCGCCGTCTGGCCGCCCATGGTGGGGAGCAGCGCATCCGGACGCTCGCGCGCGATGATGAGCTCGACGAACTCCGCCGTCACCGGCTCGATGTAGGTCCGGTCGGCGATTTCCGGGTCGGTCATGATGGTCGCCGGGTTCGAGTTGATCAGGATCACCTCGTACCCCTCCTCGCGCAGCGCCTTTGTCGCCTGCGTGCCCGAGTAGTCGAACTCGGCGGCCTGCCCGATCACGATCGGGCCGGAGCCAATGACGAGAATGCGGTGGATATCAGCGCGTCGCGGCATGTATCAGGTCATCGATGATGTCGTCGCGTGTCCGGCGGGGAGCCCAACCGGTGGCGCGACGGAGCTTGCTGCTGCTGCCAACCAGGACAGGCACGTCGGCTGCCCGCGTGAGCGCGGGATCGGATCCGATGTCGGCGGCGATGCCGAGGCGCTGCAGGACGGCAAGGGAGAGCGCGCGCACGCTTGTGCCCACGCTGCTGCACACGTTGTATGCCTCGCCCGTGGCACCTCGTTCCGACAGGAGAAGATACGCATCGACCACGTCCGATACGTGGAGGAAATCCCGGACGGTATCGCCGTTGCCGATGGTGAGCGTGCCGCCGCTGGCCGGCAGGGTCATCGCTCGCCGCACGATGCTCGGCAGCAGGAAGTGCGACCCGTGCCCCACGCCGGAATGATTGAAGCTCCGTGTGCAGACCACACGCACGCCATCGCTTCGAAACGCCTGGAGCGCCGCGACTTCCTGGGCGACTTTCGACGCCGCGTAAAGCGACAAGGGGCGCTGCGGAATGTCCTCGTGAAGCGGCATTTCGCTCAGGTCATGCTTCCCGTACTGCTCCGCCGAGCCAACAACAACGACCACGGGGTCGCTTGTTCCCGCCGCGCGATGCCGGCGCACTTCTGCCAGGAGGCGCACGGTGCCCACCGCATTCACCTCGTAGGCGTAGCCAGGGTTGGCCGTTGCGGCGGGTACGTGGCTCACCGCCGCCAGGTGCAGTACGACATCCGGAAGAGATTTGTCCACCGCCGAGGCGACCTCCGCCTGAACGGTGATGTCCATCTGGCGCCACGCCACCTGGGCGTGCTCCTCGGGGGTGAGCACTGCCGTCGTCGGTACTTCCCCGATTCCTGCGGCAGTCACCGACCACCCGCGCTCCAGCATGGCGCGCATCGCCCACTGCGCCACGAAGCCATTGCCGCCGGTGACCAGTGCGCGCGTCATTACCTCGTCGCCGCGTGGCGGGCCAGGTCCGCGGTCACCATCATGCTGACCAGCTCCCGGAAGCGCACCGTCGGCTCCCACCCCAGTCGCTCGCGCGCCATCGATGGGTCGCCCACGAGCAGGTCCACTTCTGCGGGCCGATCGTAGCGCGCGTCGTGCTTCACGTGGTCACGGTAGTCGAGATCCACGGCCTCGAACGCAAACTCGCACAGCTGCCGCACCGACCACGTCTCCCCGGTGGCCACGACGTAGTCGTCCGGCTCGTCCTGCTGCAGCATGCGCCACATCGCGTCGACGTAATCTCCCGCGAAGCCCCAGTCGCGCCGCGACTCCATATTGCCGAGCTTGAGGTCCTTGGACATGCCGAGCTTGATGCGCGCGGCGCCATCCGTGACCTTCCGCGTGACGAACTCGAGTCCGCGGCGCGGGCTCTCGTGGTTGAAGAGGATGCCCGACGTCGCGTACAGTCCGAAGCTCTCGCGATAGTTCAGCGTGATCCAGTGACCGTAGACCTTGGCCACGCCATACGGACTGCGCGGATAGAACGGGGTGCTTTCCCGCTGCGGTACTTCCACGACCTTGCCGAACATTTCGCTCGAGCTGGCTTGGTAGAAGCGCGACTTCGGCGCGGCCTTCTTCATTGCTTCGAGCATCCGGGTCACACCGAGCGCGGTGAACTCGCCGGTGAGCACGGGTTGCGACCACGAGGTCTGCACGAAACTCTGCGCCGCGAGGTTGTAGATCTCGTCCGGCTCCGTCTCGTGCACCGCATCGGTGAGCGACGTCTGGTCGAGCAGGTCGGCGGAGACGAGCTCGACGCGGTCGATCAGGTGCGAGATGCGCTCGTAGGGTGTGGTGGAGCTGCGCCGGACGACGCCGACGACCCGATAGCCCTTCGCGAGCAGGAATTCCGCGAGGTACGAGCCGTCCTGGCCGGTGATACCGGTGATGAGCGCCGTAGGCATGCGTGAAGGTTAGTGGAGGGTGCGAAAAAGGGAGCCCACGGGAGCTCCCTTTCGCGTGCTGGACCGGTGGGTCGGCTCCGTCACGCCACCTGCACGCCACGCGGCGCGCGCGGAACCTTGCCGGCGTTGAGGCAACGGGTGCAGACCTTCACCTTCGTGATCTTGCCGTCGATGAGCGTGCGCACGACCTGCAGGTTCGGCTTCCAGGTCCGGCGCGTCTTGTTGTTCGCGTGGGACACACTGTTGCCGAAGGCGACGCCCTTGTCGCAGTGAAAGCAGCGATTGCGCTGGATGGCCATGTTACTTGCCCTCCGGCATGAACTCGATGCGCGCCAT
>JBDTYL010000198.1:0-1942 GCA_040005695.1 bacterium
CGACGACGAGCCTCGTGCTGTACATGTACGAGGAAGGCTTCCGCTGGTGGCGGCTGGGCGTTGCCGCCGCGATCGCATTTCTGCTGTTCCTGGTGATCGTGCTCTTCACGATCCTCCAGCGCCGCCTCTCACCGAGGTCGGGCACGTGAGCCAGACGCGGCGGCAGCGTGACCGGACTGCACAGGTGGCGCTCAACCTTGCGCTCATCGTCTTCGGCACGCTGTCGCTGATGCCGCTGCTCTGGATGCTGAGCGCCTCGTTCATGGCGACAGGAGAGGCTTCGAGCTTTCCACCGGCGCTCGTGCCGCATCACCCGACGCTCGCGCACTATCGCGACCTCTTCGGCCGGCTCGCCCTCGGACGGTATGCGCTCAACAGCGCCTTCGTCGCCACTGTCACGACCATCGCCGCGCTGGGCATCAACGCCTCGGCCGGCTATGCGTTCGCCAAGCTGCGCTTTCGCGGACGCGACCGGACCTTCCGCATTCTGGCTGCCGGGCTCGCGATTCCCGTACAGGTCGCGATGCTGCCGCTCTTCCTGCTCGTGAAAGCGCTCGGCCTCGTGAACAACTACGGCGGTGTGATCATCCCCGGGTTGGCGAGCATCTTCGGCATCTTCCTCGTGCGGCAGTACGCGCTTTCCATTCCCGACGACCTGCTCGACGCCGCGCGCATCGACGGCGCGAGCGAGTTTCGCGTGTTCCGCTCGGTGGTGCTGCCGACGATCCGGCCGGTGCTGGCCACGCTCGCGCTCTGGACGTTCCTGGCCACGTGGAACGACTTCATGTGGCCGCTCATCGTGCTCAGCGACGACCGCAAGTACACGCTACCGGTGGCCCTGGCCGGCCTCGTGGGCGAGCACGCGCAGGACGTCGAGCTCATGATGGCGGGCGCCGTGATCACGGTGCTGCCGGTGCTCACGCTGTTCCTGTTCCTGCAGCGGTACTACGTCGAGGGCGTCACGGAAGGCAGCGTCAAGTGACCAGTGGTGTGAAGGGATGGGTGTCGACGCCGACTGTCCTCGCGGTGCCGCTCGCCGTGCAACTGTTGCTGGCGCCATCATCGGCGGGAGCACAAGCGCGCCGCGCATCCGCCGCCCCGACGACACTCGTCTCCTTCGACGACCCCGATGCGTGGACCGCGGCGCCGTCTGACGGCGTCCGCCTCGCACTACGTCCCGATTCGGGCATCGGCGGCCGGGCGACACGCTTCGAGTTCGACTTTCAGGGCCACGCGGGCTATGCCGTCGCGCGACACGCCTTCACGCCGCCGCCACTGCCGCCACACTGGGCGATGACACTGCGCGTGCGCGGCGCGGCGCTGCCGAATACCCTCGAGCTCAAGTTCATCGACGCATCGGGACAGAACGTGTGGTGGATGCGCAAGGTGCCGCTCACGGTGACGAGCGAGTGGCAGACGATCCGCTTCCGTACATCCGATCTCTCGTTCGCGTGGGGTCCCTTGGGCGGAGGCGCACCGCACGGCCTCGCGTCCATCGAGATCGCGATCACGGCAGGCGCCGGGGGAGCGGGATGGATCGACCTTGATGACCTGACGCTGGTGCCGCTGCCGCTTCCCGTGGCGGAGAGCGTACGACCGCGCGTAACGGTGTCGTCAGTGGCAAGTGGCGCCACTCCCGAGTCGCTCCTTCCCGTCGACTTCGCGCGCGCGCCTGGGCGTGTGGCGCCCACCCCCGCAAGCGGCTGGCGCAGCAGCGGCGACAGCGACCAGCAGATCACGTTCGATTTTGGTGGACCGCGCGAGCTCAGTGGGCTGGTGCTCGACTGGGACGCTGCGGACTGGGCGACGGACTACGATATCCAGCAGTCCGACGACGGCGCACACTGGACGACCATTCGCGAAGTGCATGGCAGCGCGGGTGGTCGTCGCTTCGTGCACCTGCCGGAGCTGGAGAGCGGATGGCTGCGGCTGGCGCTGCATC
>JBDTYL010000199.1:0-2882 GCA_040005695.1 bacterium
GACATCGCCGAGGTGCAGGACATCAAGCGCATCATCCGCGAGAGCGAGGCCGTGGCGGGCATCGAGGTGATGGGGCTCACGCGACGCAATGCCCGCTTCCTCGACCTGCCCTTCTACCAGACCGGCCAGGTGCGCAAGGATCCCATTGGACCCGCGGACATCGCGATCGTGCGCGAGCTGATGCAGGAGTTCCGCCCGGAGATCATCTTCGTCGCCGGCGACCTGTCGGATCCGCATGGCACGCACCGCATGTGCAAGGAAGCCATCGACGGCGCGCTACGCGAGATCGACGTGCCGCGGCCCGAAGTGTGGCTCTACCGCGGCGCGTGGCAGGAGTGGAGCGTCACGGAAGCCACGTGGCTCGTCCCGATGTCGCAGGAGGAACTTCGCCTCAAGATCCAGGCGATCTTCAAGCACCAGTCGCAGAAGGACTCGGCGCCGTTTCCCGGCCAGGACGACCGCGAGTTCTGGCAGCGCGTCGATGCACGCAACAAGGATACGGCGGCGCTGCTCGACCGCCTGGGCCTCGCCGAATACTTCGCCATGGAAGCCTACGTCGTCGAACAGGAGTAGCCCGTGACGCGCTTCACCACGCTGGATGCCATCGTTCTCGTCGCCTACCTCGCGGGCACGACGAGCCTCGGCCTGTACGTTGGACGGAAGCAGAAGGACGCCAAGGATTACTTCGTCGCCGACGGCGCGATCCCGTGGTGGGCCGTGATGTTCTCCATCGTGGCGAGCGAGACGAGCGCGCTCACCTTCATCAGCATTCCGGGACTTTCGTACGGCGCGGCCACCGGCACCGGCGACCTCGGCTTCCTGGAGGTGGTGGCCGGCTACATCATCGGCCGCTTCGTCGTTGCCGGGGTGTTGCTGCCACGCTACTTCGCGGGCAACCTCGTGACGGCGTACGCACTGCTCGAGACGCGGTTCGGCCTCACGACGCGGCGCTTCACCTCGATCGTGTTCATGGTCACGCGCGCGGTGGCCGATTCCGTCCGCGTCTTCGCGACGGCCATTCCGGTGGCGCTGATCATCGCGCCCTCGATGACCAACCAGAAGTACGTCATGCCCACGGCCGTGCTGATCCTCGGCTTGCTCACGGTGCTCTACACGTACAAGGGGGGAATGAAGGCGGTGGTGTGGACCGAGCTCGTGCAGGCCAGCATCTACATCAGCGGCGCCATCGCGGCCATCCTCATCCTCGGCCACCTCGTGCCGGGCGGCTGGTCGGCCATCTGGAGCACGGCAGGTGCAGCGCACAAGACGCGCGTGCTCGACTTCTCGTTCACGCTCTCGAAGCCGCACACCGTGTGGGCCGGCCTCATCGGCGGCGCCTTCCTCGCCATGGCCTCACACGGCACGGACCAGCTCATCGTGCAGCGCCTGATGTCCTCGCGCTCGCTCCGCGATGCGCAGAAGGCGATCATCGGCTCGGGGTTCGTCGTGTTCGTGCAGTTCTTCCTCTTCCTCACCATCGGCCTGGGGCTGTGGGCGTTCTACCACGCCCGGCTCTTCCCCACCACCGACCTCATCTTCCCCACGTTCATCCTCGAGCACATGCCGCCGGGCCTCGTGGGGCTCATCGTCGCCGCCATCGTCGCGGCGACGATGAGCACGCACTCCGGCGCGATCAATTCACTCGCCGGCGCCACCACGCTCGACATCTACCTGCCCATCACGAAGCGCTCCGTGGACGATCCGCAGACGCTGCGCATGGGCCGCTTCTTCGCGCTGGGCTGGGGCCTCGCCCTGACCCTGGGTGCGCTGCTCTTCCCACAGGATACCAAGACGCCGGTTGTCGTCGTCGCGCTCAGCATCGCGTCGTTCACGTCGGGCGGGCTCCTCGGGGGATTCTTCCTCGGCATCTACTGGCGCCGCGCCATCCAGCGTGACGCCATCCTCGGCATGTCGATCGCCATCGCGACCATGGCCTTCATCGTCTTTGCCAAGCCCATCTCGGCCGCCTATCCTTCGCTCGCGTCCACGCTCGCGCCGTTCAGCAACATCGCGTGGCCGTGGTACGTCCTCATCGGCACCTCCCTCACCATGGTCGTCGGCATCCTCTCGTCCTTCACGCATCCCATGCCGGCGCGCCAGCCGGCCACGGCATGACGTATATCGTCGCCGGCGTCGATGGCGGCGGCACCAAGACGCGCGTCCTCATCGCGGACGAGCGTGGCACCCAGCTCGCGGAGGTCGTGGGACCCGGCAGTGCCGTACGCCCCGGGAAGGCGGAGCATTCTGCGGAGGTGATCGCCGACGCGCTCGCCGACGCGCTCGCGTCGTGCGAGATGACGCACGTCGTGCCGAAGGTGCTGTGCGTCGGCGTCGCGGGCGCCGCGCGCGATCCGGAGCGACAGGACCTGTGGCAGGCGCTCGCCGGCCGCGACCTCGCCGAAGAAGTCGTGATCCATCCCGACTACGCCATCGCACTCGACGACGCCTTCGGCGAAGGGCCGGGCGTGCTGCTGATTTCCGGCACCGGCTCCGCGGCGTTCGGGCGGAGTCCGTCGGGCAATACCGCGCGGTGCGGCGGGTGGGGTCCCGTGTTCGGCGACGAAGGCAGCGGCGCGTGGATCGGTCGGCGCGCGCTGAGCGTCGTGACCGCATCGGCAGACGGTCGCGAGCCGGAGACCGCGCTCGTCGGGGCGATTCTCACGGCCGCGCAGGTGAACGAGCCGCAGGAGCTCATTGCGTGGGCCGCGCAGGCGACTCCCGCGCTCTTCGCGTCGCTCGCGCCGGTGGTGTCGAGCGTGGCCGACGCCGGTGACCTGCGTGCGAACGCGATTCTCTCCCTTGCCGTGGAGGAACTGGTGCTGCACGTCCGCACCCTCGCGCGCTCGCTCTTCGGCGACGAGCGCGCCGCGACCCCGGTCGCA
>JBDTYL010000200.1:0-2305 GCA_040005695.1 bacterium
GGCGGCGGCGCATTCAGCGGCAAGGATCCCTCGAAGGTGGACCGCTCCGCGTGCTACGCGGCGCGCTGGGTCGCGAAGAACATCGTCGCGGCCAAGCTGGCCAAGCGCTGCGAGGTCCAGCTCGCATACGCCATCGGCGTTGCGGAGCCCGTCTCCGTGCGCGTGGACACGTTCGGCACGGACACCGTGCCCGAGGCACGCATCCTCGCGGCGGTGCAGGAAAACTTCGACCTCACGCCCAAGGGCATTTCCAACGCGCTCGACCTCCGCAAGCCGATCTACAGCGCCACGGCGGCGTATGGCCACTTCGGCCGGACTCCCGAGAAGGTCGGCAGCGGCCGCTCGAAGGGCACGCTGTTCACGTGGGAGCGCACGGACAAGGCAGCCGCCCTCAGGAAGTCCGCCCGCGCCAGCTAGGCGCCTGCCCACCTCCGGGCGCGGTGACCTTCGCGCCCGGATGGGGGTAGATTGCAGCATGATCGAAGTCTTCGTGTCACGCCTCGGCCTCGACAGCGCGTCGAATTCCTACGTGGTCGTCCTTCAGGAGAAGGAAGGGGCGCGGCTGCTGCCCATCTGGATCGGGCAGCCCGAGGCGGAGTCGATCGTCCTCCACATGCACAACGTGAAGCGCGCGAGGCCCCTCACGCATGATCTCGTGCGGAGCCTCATCGTCGGCATGGGCGCGCGGCTGCTGCACGTCAACATCACGCGCGTGGAAGACCGCACGTACTATGCGGAGCTGCGGCTCCAGCACGATGCCGCGCTCGTGAACATCGACGCGCGTCCCTCCGACAGCATCGCCATCGCGCTTCGGCTCGGCGCGCCCATCTATGCGTCCGAGGAGTTGCTGGTGGATCCCGGCGATGCTTCGGTCGCCGATGATGAGGACGATGACGACGAGGCCCCGGACTTCCTGCCGGCGGACGAGGCGGACGACGCGCCGTCGTCCCCCGACGCCGAGCTCACCGCGGAGCAGCTGAAGCGCTATCTCGAAACGCTGCGCCCCGAGGATTTTGGGAAGTTCAATCCGTAGCCGACGCGCGGGCGTCGCGTCCATGCTCGTGCTGCTCGCCGGCACGGCAGGCAGCGCCGCTGCGCAGGTGCCGGCCCCCGCGTCGCAGCCCACCGCGGCAGTGGTCTCGGGTCGCGTGACGTCGCCTGGCCTGAAGGTCGACGCGCCCGTGCCCGGGGTGATGGTCACGCTCCACCGCGTCGGCCCGGACAGTTCCGGCCCGGTGGATTCCATCCGCACCGACAAGCGTGGCGCGTACACGATCCGCTACCGTCGCTTCGGATCGGAAGACGCCGTGTACTTCGCCGCCGCCGTGTATCGTGGCATCGCGTACTTCTCGGCGCCGCTGCAGGCGTTGCGCGTGCGTGGCGAGGACGGCGCGATCACGGTGTTCGACACGACCACGCGCGCCGTGGACCTCAACGTGCGCGGTCACCACGTTGTCGTGAGCGCGCCGCGTCCCGACGGCGCGCGCAACATCGTGGAGGTGTGGGAGCTCTCCAACGACACGACGGTCACCATCATCGGACGCGATTCTCTCTCGCCGGTCTGGACGGCGACATTGCCGGACGGCGCGACGGACTTCCAGGCGGGACAGGGCGACGTCTCGGCGAGCGCGCTGGTGGCGCGGGGCGCACGCGTCGCGCTGCTCGCGCCCTTCGGTCCCGGCGTGAAGCAGCTGAGCTATTCCTACAGCCTTCCGCCGAGCGCGTTTCCGCTCAGCCTCCCACTCGAACGGCCGACGGTGGTGCTCGAGGTGCTGGCTGAAGAGCCGGGCGCGCAGGTGTCCGGCGCCACGCTGCACGCCATGGATGCCGCGACCACCGGCGGCCGCACCTTCAAGCGCTTCCTCACCCAGGACGTTCCCGCCGGTTCGCGCGTGCGCATCGCCGTGCCCACCACGACGGATGCCACGCGCACAACGGTGCTCGTGGGAATCGCGCTGGCCCTTGGCCTCGCCATGGTCGCGGCGCTCGTGCGCGCACTCGCCGGTCGCGGGCAGGTGGTGCGTCGGCGCGTGATCGCGAGTGGGCGCCCGTCCGAGTTGCTGCTTGCGGAAATCGCGGCGCTCGACGGGCGCAGCGAGCGGGGCGATCCCACGCTGGACGCACTGTCGTATGCCGAGAATCGCGCCGCGCTCAAGTCGCAACTGGCCGCCGCGCTTGCCGCCGAGGCTGGCGCCGTCTAGCTTTCCCGGACAATTCAACGCGAACGGGGATACGGAAGCCGGTGCAATACCGGCGCGGCCCCGCCACTGTAACGGGCAGTTGTACGCGCACCCTCACTCACGCC
>JBDTYL010000201.1:0-22065 GCA_040005695.1 bacterium
ACGTCGGCGGCGGTGAAGGCGCGCCGCAGCTGCGCCACCCAGCGCTCGCATCCCTCGCCGCCGTCGCGCGCGCCAGGCACGAGGTCGTCGAGTGCCAGCAGTTCGACGCGCAGTGGCTCGACCAGTTCCGCCGCTTGTGCCGCGCGCGCGCGGATGAGGGCAGGCTGCTCGATGCCCTGCACCGCGGCATCGGCGGCCTGCGCGGCGATCCGGGCGGCGAGCGCGTCGCCGCGCAGCGCCGCGAGCACCGCATCCACCGGTGCGCCAGAGGCGCGCGTGCGCGCTTCGAGCAGCGGGAGGAACACCGCCTGTTGCGCCGCCTCGCCGTTGGCGTCAGCCGCGGCGCCCAAGGTGCGGAGCGAGCGCGCGAGCTCGGGCAACTGCGGCGCGTCAGCCATTGGCCACGTCGTAGCGCTCGTTGCCGGCCAGTGCGGCGTGCGACACGGCAGCAACGGTGCCGGTGCGCTCCTCGAAGCGGCGCGCGAAGTCCGGCAGGCGATCGGCGACGAAACCGTCGCGCGGCATGCCGAGGGCGTCGATCGCGCGCTCGATGCGGTCGGGCGCTCCCTCGACTTCGACCAGGTCGTCCATGCGCGGATACTTCTCGAAGCGGATGGTCGCCCCGTCGAACTCGTATTGCGCGATCTCGCGGTCGATGACGATGGTGACGACGTACCCGAGGCGCTCGAGGATGATGGCGAGAGCATCGGGATCGGAGCACGCGGTGCCGATCTCCTCGCGCAGCTTGAACCCGGCCTCGCGGCGCGTGGGCCCCTTGAAGTCGAGCTCCGCGCGCGTGCCGTGCGGGTCGCGATAGATGCGGAGGCGGAGCACGTGGTCGCGCGCCGTGAGCGAGCGGTCGGCCAGGTCGTAGCGCCGGTCTTCCATGCGGCCGTCGAACGTGAGCACGGCGCCAGCCGCTTCCGCCGCCGCGCGGCGCCGCGGCAGGTCGTCCACCATGCTCTTCAGCTCCACCTCGATCACGGCGAGCCTTCGAAGATGGCGCGCATGACGGCGGCGGTATCAGCGAGGTCGGGAAACACCGCGGCAGGCCCGCAGGCTTCGAGGTCGGCAACCGAGTATCGCCCGGTCGCGACGCCAATGGCGCGCGCGCCGATGCCGGTGCCGCAGTGCATGTCCGCGGGCGTGTCGCCGATGACCACGACGTCCGCGCCGTCGATCACGCGCCCCACGAGCGTCTCGGCGCGCCCGCGGGCCACCGCCGGCAACTCGGCGCGGAGGGCGTGGTCGGACCCGAACGCGCCCACCTTGAACCGGTCGCGCGCGAGACCCACGGCCGCGAGCTTTGCCGCGGCGCCCTGATGCACGTTCCCGGTGAGGAGGCCGATCAGCACGTCGTCGCGCGCCTCGAGCGCATCGAGCAGCGCGGCCACACCGGGAAAGGTCTGCCCCGCATGGTCGCCGCGCGACAGCTCATGGTCCAGCAGCTCCACGTAGCGGCGCAGCGCCTCCGGCAGCCGCACGTCGATGTCCGAGTCCGCCACACCCACGAGGCGCATGAGCTCCCGCACGATCTGGGGGTCGGTCTTTCCATCGAACTCGTGCCCGTCGGGCGGCGCGGCGCCGAACACATCCTCGAGCGCCTGGTGCACGGCGCGTCGTCCGGCGCCGTCGGTCCAGAGCAGGGTACCGTCGATGTCGAAGAGGACGACCTTCATTCGTGCACCGCGAGCGCGCGGCGAGCCGGCATGCGCGTGAGCAGGAGGCCCGCGACGATGCACGTCGCCCCGGCGAGCTGCATGAGTCGCGGCGCCTCGTTGAGGAGCGCCCACGCCGCGATCATCGCGACCAGCGGCTGGAGATTGGAGTACATCGATGCGCGGACGGGTCCCAGCACGCGTACGCCGCGATACCAGAACAGGTACGCGACGACGAGGGCGAGCAGCCCGCTGTACGCGACGGCCATCCATCCACTCGCCGGCACCGCGCTCCACCGCGTGCCGAGCAGCGATGGCGTGCCGGCGATGAGCACGGGCAGCAGTCCGCCGGTCATCGTGACGGCCGACAGCGTGAGCCCATCGATGCGCTCCGTATGGGGCTTGAGCAGCACCGCGTAGAGCGACCAGCACAGCACGGAGCCCAGGATGAGCGCGTTGCCGAGCAGCGTGGACGGCCCCGCGCCACCGGCGGCGCCCGGCACGAGCCCGATGCCGACGAGCGAGAGCGCGATGCCGCCGATGCCGCGCGCGCCGGCGCGCTCGTGACCGCGCACCCAGCTGACCAACTCGATGAACGCCGGCGACGCCGCGACGAGCAACGCCGCGTCGCTCGCACGAGTGCGCGCCAGCCCTTCCACCCAGAGGATCTGATAAAGGCCGTTACCGAGCATGCCGAGGGCGAGCATGGCCAGTACGTCACGGCGCGAGGGCAGCGCCAGCCGGCGAACGAGCACGATGGCCCACAGCGTGACGACGGCGACGACGATGCGGACAGTGGTGAACGCCAGCGGGGCAAACACCCCGGTCGCGAACTTGACGACGATGAAGTTCAGGCCCCAGATGAGGGCCATGAAGAGCAGCAGAAGATCGGTGACGGACAGGCCCGACGGGACGCGTTGCGTCCGCTCCGGTGGCGTGGTCACGAAAACGGTGGAGGCCATTCGAGAAACCTAGACGGCTGGCGGGGTGTTTCATACGCCGGCGCCCGCTTCTACTATTCACGATGCACATGACCTTTGCCCTGTTCGCCGACGCCGCGAACGTGTCGCAGGAAGGAAAGCTCAACATCCTGGGCGTGTTCGACGCGCTCCAGGTCGGCACGCTGCCTTCGCTGCATCCCCGCGCCACGCTCGTGGTCCACCTGAAGGGATCACCCTCCGACGCCGGCGCGCATCGCGTCACGCTCCAGTGGCTGAGCCCGAGCGGCACGGAGCTCTGGAGCAGCGACGGCGAGCTGGGCGTGGTGCCGCCACCCGCCGGCGTGGTGGAGATGGACTTCCCCCTCATCGCACAGCTCGACCTGCCGCTGGACGTCGGCGGTCGCTACGTGATGCGCGTGGGACTGGACGGCAACACGCACGCGGAGGTGCCGCTGCAGGTGCGGCAGGCCGCGTCGGCGCCCGCGCCGCGGGCCCCCATGCTGATGAGCTGAGGTCAGCCCGCGGACGGGATGGGCAGGATGCGGCGCGCCATCACGAATCGCTCGTGCAGCTTCTGCACGTAGGGATCGCCGGCATCATCGAGGCACTCGACGGCATATCCGCCTCGGCCGAGCGCGAGGTGCACCAGGCGTGAGCCGCCCAGCGAGATCGCGACGTGGGTGATGTGCTGGTCCACGCGATCGGAGAAGAACAGCAGGTCGGCCAGTCGTGCGTCGGTGAGCACGCCCTCGCCCTCGTCCCCCTGCCCCGCCTGCTGCCATGCATCGCGCCGCAGCTGCACGCCGTGCAGCCAGAACACGCTCTGCACCAGGCCGGAGCAGTCGCACCCCCACGGCGTGACACCGCCCCAGATGTAGCTCGCGCCGGCGAAGTACTCCTGCGCACTGCGCGTGATGGCTGCGGCGGTGGTGGGGAAGCGACTGGCCTGCTCGCCCACGGGCAGCGACTCCCCGCGCTCCACCTGCTCGCTGGGCAGCAGCAGGGCGCCGAGCGGCATGCGCCGGCTCGCGCCGGAGGGCGTGCGCGTGATGGCGCCGAGTGAGAGGCGGTCGGGCACCGCGTCACCGTCGTCGAGCGAAGCGATGTAGCCGCGATGGATCCAACCCTCGTAGTCGTCCGGACCGCGCACGCGGAACCAGTCGTCGCGGTCCTCCAGCACGTCCGCGACGCGCCCCGCGAGCAGCTGCGAGATGGGTGCGCTGGCGACGCGTGGCTCAGCGAAGAGGGTGGCGATCGGTGAGCGGACGATCACGCGGAGGTCGTTCGTCATCGGGCCGGGCTGCCGGTCGACGCATGGGGGCTGACGGCGCGCTCGATGGCCTCTTCCAGCGCGATCACGGCGAGCGCTTCCACGCGGGCCGACGTGGCCGTCACGCCGCCCGACACCGGTGCGGTCGCGAAGACGATGTCGCCGTCGAACGCGGTGCCCACGGGCGTGATGCGGCGATAGAGCGCCGCGCTCGCGGCGCGCGCCAGGACATCGACGGCCACGCGGTCGAGCGCGGCGTTCGTGCTCACGATGCAGAGGGTGGTGCTGCGGCCGGCGAGCGCGTCGAATCGCGGCGGCCCGTCGTCACCCTGCGCGATCCATCGCGCGCTGTCGATCCAGCGGCCGTTCACGTCGCGCGCACCGGCGACGATCGCGCCCGCCGCATCGCGCACGTCGCCGAGGGCGTTCACCACCGCGAGGGCGCGCACCTCGATGGCACCCGCCTGCGCGGATCCGACGCCGCAGCCGCCCTTCATGGCCTGCGCGGGTCCGGCGATCTTGCCCACCGTCGCGCCGGTGCCGGCGCCCACTGATCCTTCGGCGACGTCTCCGGCGGTGGCGCGGTCACAGGCGTCATAGGCCATCGCCGCGGTGGGCCGCGCGTCGAAGCGCCCAAGCGGTGCGAGGTCGAAGATGACGGCGGACGGCACGATCGGCACGACGCCCGCGCCGACAGCGAAGCCGCGGCCGCGCTCTTCCATCCAGCGCATCACGCCCGCTGCCGCGTCGAGGCCGTACGCCGAGCCGCCGGAGAGGAAGATCGCGTCCACCCGGTCCACGAGGTGACCCGGGTGCAGGAGTGCGAGCTCGCGCGTGCCGGTGGCGCGCCCCACCACGTGCGCACCGCAGCGGAAGGGTGCGTCGACGCCGCGGAGCACGGTGCAGCCGGTGGCTCCCTCGCTGTCGGTGGCATGACCGACGGCGAGGCCGCACGCGCCGAACGACGTCACGTGGCGTCCGCCGTCGCTACTCGAGCCACTTGGGCATCGGGATCTCGGCAGCGGTGCACGTGCGACACTTCACCACGCCGCGGAGGTTGCAGATCACGCAGAGGAAGGTGCCGCACTTCACGCAAGGATAGCCCTCCGAGGCGCGTTCCTCGTTGCCGCAGAACCGGCACACCATCGCGTCCCGCTCCTGCAGCTCCGTCATGGCTCCTCCTGGACGGGAATGCCCGCGCTGGTGCGGTCGCCCAGCCCGTACTCCCGGATCTTCTTGATGAGCGTCGCGCGCGAAATGCCGAGCTCCCGCGCCGCACGGGTGCGATTGGCGGAGTGCACGCGCAGGGTGCGCTCGATGTGGACGCGTTCCACTTCGTTCAGCGATCGCGGCACGTGCGGGCCAGCCGACTCGTGCCCGAGTCCGCGCACCTCCGCCGGCAGGTGCATCGCCGAGACGGTCGCTTCACCGCGGGCCAGGATGAGCGCGCGCTCGAGCACGTTCCGCAGCTCGCGGATGTTGCCAGGCCACGGATAGCTGCCAATGAGGTCGAGCGCCTCGTCGTCCAGGCGCTCCGGCGAGTCGGGCAGGCCATGACGGAGCTCCGTCACCAGCGCCAGCACCGTCTCGCGCAGGTCTTCCGGCGCGCGCGCACGCAGCGGCGGCAGGTGCAGCGGCATCACGCCAAGCCGGTAGTAGAGATCCTCGCGGAAGCGGTGCTCCGTGACCTCGGTCGCCAAGTCGCGCACCGTTGCGGCAATGAGGCGCACGTCGATCGGCATCTCGCGCGTGCCGCCGCTGCGGCGGACGCGGCGCGCCTCGAGCGCGCGCAACAGCGGCGGCTGGAGCGTGGGCGGAAGGTCCGCGATCTCCTCGAGGTACAGCGTGCCGCCCTCGGCGGCCTCGAACAATCCCGGTAGCGGACCGCCCTGCCCCGCCTCGACGCCGAAGAGTTCCGTGTCGAGCAGCTCCACGGGACGAAGGCCGCAGACGAGTTCGTGGAAGGGACGGCCCGCGCGCGGACTGAGCGCGTGGATGGCGCGCGCCACGCGCGCCTTGCCGACGCCGTTCTCGCCCACGAGCAGCGCCACCGTGCGCTCGCTCCGCGCGAGGAGCTCGATCTGCGACGCCAGCTCGCGCATCGGGGGGGACGAGCCCAGCATCATGTCGGCGGCCGTGCGCGCCGAGCGCGCGAGCGCCGCGCGACTCAGCTCGCGCAGCTGTGCCTTCTCGAGGGCGCGGTCCACCACGGCGCCCAGGTGTGTCAGCTCCACCGGCTTCGTGAGGAATCCCTCGGCGCCCGCCTGCAGGGCGTGCACTGCCGCGGGGATGTCGCCGTGCCCCGTGATCATGATGATCACGGGACGCTCCTCGCGCGTGCGCTCGAGCACCTCGAAGCCGGAGATATCCGGGAGGAACAGGTCGAGCAGCACCACTGCGGGACGCTCGGCCTGCACGAGCAGCACCGCCTCCTCGCCGGTGGCGGCGCGCAGCACGTCGTGCCCCGAGCGCGCGAAAAAGCGGCTGAGCGCCGACAGGATGTCCGGCTCGTCATCGACGATGAGGATCTTGGCCATCAGGTCGTCACGCTCGCGAGCATGGCGGCGAGGTCATCCAGCTGAAAAGGTTTCCCGATCACGGGACGTCCGGCCTCGGTGAGAAACCGCTGCGCGGCTTCGCTCTGCAGGTCGCCGGTCATGAACACCACCCGGCCGGCGTGCACGTCATCGTGCTGCCGCAATTCGCGATAGAATGCTTCGCCACCCGGCTCCGGCATGCGCAGGTCGAGCAGCACCACATCATACTCGCTTGCCGCCAGAAGCGCGCGTGCCTCGTGCGTATTCGGCGCGACCGCGACGTGATGCCCGAGCGACTGGAGGAAGCCCGACACCGCCGCGCGCATCGCCGGTTCGTCGTCCACCACGAGCATCCGCCGCGGCTGGTCCGGCACGCCAGCGACGTTTGGAAGCGCCGGCGCCTCGGCACCGCCTGGCGGCGGGACGAACGGCAACTCGACGATGAACGTGGCGCCCGCACCCGGCGTGGAATCCACCCGGAACCGGCCGCCATGCTCGTGCACGATCCCGTCGGAGATGGAAAGTCCGAGGCCCGTGCCCTCGCCCACTGGCTTGGTGGTGAAGAACGGGTTGAAGATGCGGGCCAGCTGGTCGCGGGCAATACCCGGCCCGTTGTCCGCGATGGAGAGCACGAGGGTGGTGCCACCTCCGGCGCGCGCGGTGCGCACCGTGATGCGGCCCTCGGCGCCCGTGCCGGTGAGCGCCTGCTCCGCGTTCACGACGAGGTTGAGCACCACCTGCTGGAGCTGGAACGGATCCGCCCACGTGACAGGCAGCGCGCCGTCCAGCTCCAGCGTGACGACGATACCGGCGGTGCGCAGCGCATAGCGGCGCAGCTCGAGCGTGTCCGTCACGATGTCGTTCAGCCGGGTCGCCGATCGCTCGGCGGGCTGCTGGCGGGCGAAGGTGAGCAGGCTGGACACGATCTTCGCCGCACGGCCCGCCTCGCGATGGATGGTCTCCACCGCGTGCCTCGGCTCGTCGGCCAGTGGCACGGGTGAAGCGAGCAGCAGTTGCGCAAAGGCCATCACCCCCGCCAGCGGGTTGTTCAGCTCGTGCGCGACGCCGCTCACGAGCTGCCCCACCGCCACCAGCTTCTCCTGCTGCAGCAGCTGCTCGGCGAGGCGCTGCTCGTCGGTGACGTCGCGGAGGATGCCGAGTACGCCGACGATCCGCTCGCCCTCGAGCACGGGCGACGCGATCAGCGAGCCATGGCGCACGTCTCCGTGCACGCCGCGATAGCGCACCGCGCCGCGCGACCGCTCGCCGGCAAAGGTGTCCCGCAGGAGGTGCTCCGCCACGGCGAGGTCGGCCGCGTCCACGAACTCCGCGAAGCGCGCGCCCAGCAGGCCATCGCGCGCACGGCCGAGCGCCTGCTCGAGCGACCGGTTCACCGCCGTGAAGCGGCCGTCGCGGTCCACGGTGAAGATCGCGTCCGAGGCCGACTCCACCAGGCGCGTGTAGCGTGCCTCGGATCGCTCGAGCGCGATCGCGCGTGCGCGCTCGTCCGTCACGTCGCGCGCGACGCCGAGCACGCCGATGATGTCCTCGCCGCGGCGAATGGGCGTGTTCGTCACGGACACCATGCGCCGCTCGCCATCCGGTCGGCGAAGGCTGCACTCGAAGCGCACCGCGTGGCCGGTGAGCGCCTCCGCGAGGTGCTCCTGCATGCGGTGCGCATCTTCCTCGTCGAGCATTCGTCGAGCGCTCTGGCCGAGGAGGGCATCGCGGGTCCGTCCAGTGAGTGCGCAGGTGGCCTCGTTGGCGGACGTGAAGGCCCCGTGCGCATCGAGCGTGAAGATCGCGTCGCTGGCCGACTCGAACAGGTTGCGGTACCGGCTCTCCGACTGCACCACGGCATCGCGCGCACGACGTTCGTCCGTCACGTCGCGGAAATTCGCCACGATGCTCGTCACGAGTCCGAATTCGTGCAGCGGCGCGGTGGCGATGGCGACGATGCGACGGTCGCCGTCGGGACGGACGACCACGCCCTCGTAGTTCTGCGGTTCGCCCGCCAATGCACGGTCCTCGTGTTCACGGACCGTCGCATGCTCTTCCTCTGGCACGGCGCGATCCACCGGCAGGCCGATGAGGTCTTCGGCGCGTCCGAGCAGTTCGTGCGCCGCGGGATTGCCGAAGATGATCTTGCGCTGACGGTCCGTGATGACGATCGCGTCGCGCGACGTCTCCACCACGAGCCGGTGCCGCTCCGCCAGCGCGCGATGCTCGGTGACGTCGTCGAACGTGACCACGGCGCCACCGAACGGGTGCGGCGACGCGGTCACGTTGAAGACGCGCCCGCGCGCCCGGTCGTCGTGCTCCCCGCGCTGCACCACGCCCGACGTCATCGCCGCGACGTGCAGGCACTGCTCGCATGCCTCCTCGCGTCCGACCAGCGCCGCATGGAAGTCGCGGCCAAGCACGTCCTGCTCGGCATCCACGCCGAAGAGCACGCGGGCGCGGACGTTCGTACGCTGGATGCGGCCACGCCGGTCGAGCAGCACCATGCCGCTGCCGATCGCGTCGAAGGCCACGGCCCACTCCCGCGTGGCCTCGCCCAGCTCCTCGAAGAGCCGCGCGTTCACCACGGCGACGGACACCTGGTCGGCGAGCCGCTGGAGGAACTCGGCGTCCGCGTCGCCAAAGGGCTCGCGGCGGTTGAAGACCGAGAGGGCGCCCACCGGTCCCTGTACCGAGAGCAGGGGCACGATGATGGCGTTGCGCACCCGCGCCCCGGCGGTACCGGGCAGGAACGCGTCGGCATCGGCGTGCACGTCATCCCGGATGATGCTCGTGGCGGCGCGCACGGCGCGCCCACTCATGCTGCCGTGCAGCGGCATGCGCGTCCCCACCAACGGGCTGCCCACTCCCACGCCGGCGGTGATCTCGAGCGAATCGCCGCGCAGCAGCGCGATCGTTGCGCCGTCCGTGCGCAGCAGTGCCGTCGCGTGGCGGAGGATCAACGGCAGGACGTGATCGAGGCGCAGCGACTCGCCCACCACGCGCACCACGTCGGCGAGCGCCTCCGTCTGTCGCCGCTGCCGCTGGCTTTCACCGTAGAGGCGCGCGTTGCTCAGCGCCGCCGATGCCTGCGCGCCGATCGTGAGCAGCAGGTCCGTGTCCGCTGCGTCGAGCGGCACGCCGCCCTTTCCTTCCACCACCAGTACGCCAACGGTGGCACCCCCGAGCACGGAGGGGATTGCCAGGACAGCGCCCCCATGCACGGGCTGCTGCCGCGCAGCGGCCCGCTCTGCGAGCCGGCGGAGCGCCATCGGCGTGAAGATCTCGTCGTCCACGTCGCCGCCCCCGCGCAGTATGCGCGGCCACGGCGCGCCCGCGGCATCCGTCGTGAACACCACCACGGTCTCCACCGTCTCGACCTCCGAGATGCACTCCGCCAGCGCATGGAGAATCGTCGGCTCGTCGAGCGACCGCGTGAGCTGTGTGCCCGCCTCATGCAGGATCTGCAGCCGTCGCGCCCGTCGTTCGGCCACGTCCATCAGCATCGCGTGCTCGAGCATCGACGCGACCTGCTGCGCGAACAACTCCACGGTCCGGATGCGCGTCAACGTCGGCCGACGGCGGTCGACCGGCTCGTCGAGCACCAGCGTCGCGATGATGGCATCGTCCGCGCTGCGTAACGGCACGAGGAGCGTATCGCGCGCCGACCAATGGGGATCGTCGCCCGGCTCGAGGGCGCTCGCCAGGCCATCGCCGAACTCCGCGATCACCCACGGGTCGCGGCCGTCGAGGTAGTACGAGCTGCTGATGCGGAATCGCTCGATCGCCGCCATGCGGCGGCGCCAGACCGCGCCGGATGGCGGATCATCGCGCAGCCGCGCCGCATCGTCGGCACTCACGCCCGCCGTGACGATCGTCGTCGCATTGAGGTCGGCGTCGCGCAACGTGATGGTGACGCGGTCGAAGCCCACCCGCCGGATGGCCTCGACGAAGACGCGAAGCCGCGCATCGAGCGACGGCGCACGGTGCACGTCGCCGAGGGCCTCGTGCAGGAGCAGCAGGTGGTCGCGCTCCTGTTGCAGCTGGCGCACGGCCTCGAGCGGCACGCCCCCCGCGAGTGCGGCACTGCTGCCGCTCCCGTCGGGCGGAGTGGCCAGGACGCTCGGAAACCGGTCAGTCCTCATCGGGTGCGATAGCGGTCAGGCCCGACGATACGGTCCGGGCACCAGCAGGTGGGCGGCCAGGGGCTCGACAGTGACTTCGGCCGGCGTGACGCCAAGCAGCTCGCCGTCGGCCTGCAGCGGGAGTACGGGGACCGTCTCGATCCGGAATCGCGTCCCCTTCCTGTATAGTAGCGCGCGGTCCGGGCGGAAGTCGCGGCGCGTCACGCGCCACATGATACGCAGCGCGTCGCGCAGCGAGGTCGGGGAGAAGATGCAGCAGTCGAGGACCCCGTCGTCGACGGCGATGTCGGGGCCGAACGACAGGCGGTCTTCCAGGATGGCGCCGAAGTTGGCGAAGAGCACCGCTGCCGCGCGCCGCTCGATCACCTCGCCCTCCACCTCGATGCGCACGTCGAAGTAGCGGTGAAAGAGGACGGCGCGAAGCGCGGCGCGGGTCGCGATGATCGTGTACGCCAGCACGCCCAGGCGCCGCTTCATCCACGCCGGCGTCTCCGCCACCATGGTGGCATCGATGCCCACGCCGGCAGCGACCGCAAAGCGGTGGCCGAGCACCATGCCGAGGTCGATGCGCCGCGAGCTGCCGTTCAGCAGCGCCGGTACCGCGCGGCCCACACTGCGCGGGATGCCGAGCGCACGCGCGAGCAGGTTGCCCGTGCCGCCCTGCAGCACGCCGATGGGCACGCCGGAGCCCGCGAGCGCGCCGGCCACCTCCATCGCCGTGCCGTCGCCGCCGAGGGTGAACACCACATCGTAGCGGGGCGCGACGGCGACGCCGATTTCGTGCGCGTGCCCCGAGCGCTCCGTGAGCATGACGTCACACATCGCACCCGTGGCGACGATCGCCCGCCGCGTGTCCTCGACGAGGCCGCCGCCGCGCCGCGAGGCGGGATTCGCGATGAGCAGGATGCGCTTCAGAATGCCCACGACCGGAACAGGGAGAACCCCCACTGCTGCGGCGTGGCGACGAATCCGCGCACCCGGTCCGCGCCGCAGCGCAGCGCGCTCGCCGCCGGCTCGCGTCCCGCGCGAAGCGCCAGACGGTCCGGCGCCGGCAAGGGAAAGCGGTACTCGAGCTTGCCCTCGATCGCGTTCACGAATCCGTTCAGTCCCTGCTGCGCCGTATCGTCGCTGCCGCGCAGCTGGCACAGCCCCGTGCTGAAGCTCAGGAAGAGGCGATCCTTGATCTGCTTCTCCCCGCCGAGGCGCGTGCTGTAGAGGAAACTGCGGAACGGGCTCGACGCCGTGCCGTCCGCGACGCTGAGCGGGTCGATGGCCGCGCCGGACTGGATCTGGATCAGGTCCACGAAGCCGCCGAGCTGGTCACGCAGCGCGCGGCTCACCGACGCATTCACCGTGGGCAGGAGGAACTCCACCGCGCGCTGCGACGCGGCGACGTCGAGGCCGCCCTGCTCGAAGCTCGGCCGCCCCGTGACGAGGTAGCTCACCAGGTCGGACGGTGAGAGGTACGCGTCCGTGCTCGAGAGCTCGAGCGCCGGCTGCGGATAGAAGTTGCCGTGGATGCGTGCCGCGATGCCGATGTCGGCGCGGCCACCCTGCTTCACGTTATAGAGCGCCGTGACGTCGATTTCCGGGTTGAAGTCCGGCGTGCCGAAGAAGGTGATGCGTCCGGTCTGCACCTGGAATTCGCGTTGCACGGCCGTGAGGTCGAGCGTGTACGTCCCGCGGTCGGCACTCAGGCTTCCGCTCAGCGCGAGCTTGTAACGCGCGGAGTCGCCGCGCGCGCCGCGCGACAGCGTGGACCGCGCCGTCTCGCGCGCGTCCAGTGCCCGCGTGACGTTCAGCGAGCCGCCCAGCTTGATGCTCGCCTCGCGCGAACGGAGCCAGACATCGTCGCCGAGCCGCACCGACACGCCGTCGAGCCGCAGGTGCTCCACCAGCGCGCCCGGTGGCTGCGGCATCAGCGACCGATTGCGCACGTCGGTCGTGTCGAACAGCTGCGCGAAATCCTCCGGCGTGAGGTCCACCACCTGCTTCCGGATCAGCTCGGGGATGTAGATGGTGCCGCGATCCACGTTCACCGCGCCGGACAGCGTCGCCGCATCCGGCGTGCCGGACAAGGTGAGCCCCGCGTCGCCGGTGGAGACGTCCAGGCGCGCGAGCCCGCGCTTGTCGATCGCGCGCAGGTGTTGCGCATCGAGCCGGAGATCGAGCCGTGGATCGCGCAGGTCGCGGAACACCACGGAGCCCTGCAGCGATGCGCTCCCGCCGCTCGTCGGCGTCGTGAGGCGCAGGTGCTCGATCGAGAGCGAGTCGCGCGCCGGGTCCACCTTGATTGTGCCGTCGATGTTCGCGAAGTGGATGCCGGCGTCCGGAATTTCCACGCCGCCATTGCGCACGGCCACCGTGCCGCCCACGTGCGGGTGATCGGGCTTGCCGCTCAGCGACAGGTCGAGCGCGAGGCGGCCGGTCGAGTTGTGCAGCTTCGTCGAGAGGGCCTCGATCAGCGCGAGGTCCACACTGTCCGCATGCACACGACCGCGCAGGGAATCCTCGGTCGCCTGCGCCGAGAAGAGCGTGAGCGCCACGGGATAGCTCAGCGTGCCGTCGAGCACCGAGCGGCCGCCGCGGATCACGTTGGCCTCGAACCCCACGCGCCTGGCATCATAGCCGCCCTGGAGCGACACCACTTCCGCTGTGAGTCCCGAGTACGTGAAGCCATGCGCCGCGGCGGCGAGCGTCATCGTCGGCTGCTCGCGCGTACCGGCCACATTCATGTCGAACGACACGCGTCCCGCGAGGTCGGCCGGCAGGCGCGCGAGCAGGCCGGCATCGCCGAGGGGCAGCGAGTCCCCGCGCAGCCGCAGGTGCACGGGTGCGCCGGCGGGCGCGTTCACCGCCCCGGTGATGCGTGCGCCGGCGCCATTGGTGACCACGATGGTGTCGATCGTGAGGGTCGTGGCGGTGCGGAGGAACTGCGACGGCCGCCCAAGGGCCCAGTGCGATGCCCCGATGGCAAGCGCCAGGGTATCGAGCCGCACGGCGGTGCTGTCTTGTGCGCCGCGCCACTCCCCCGACGTGCGCAGGGTCGCGCCGTTATCGGCCAGCGCACTGGCGGCGAACTGCGCACGGCCGGCGTCGAGGATGCGTGCGGCGAAGTGCAGCGTGTCCAGCCGCACGCCCGCGGCCACGACCGTGTCGGCGCGCAAGTCCACCGTACCGGAGGTGTGGCCGAACAGCGACTGCACCGCCAGCGCGCCGTCAACGTGCCGCGCACCGTCGCCACGCAGGCTGAGCCCGCGGCCATTCAGCGTGCCGCGCACGAGCAACGAGTCGAGCCAGCCATGGACGCTCCCACGCAGCGCGAGGGCGCCGGCAAGCGAGTCCGCGGCGGCCGGCGGGGCCACGCGACCCAGATAGCGCCGCAACCCACCGAGCGAATCGACGTCGAGGCTGAAGGCGAGCGAGTCGGGTCCGGGCGCGCGCGTCAGTCCCAGCACGCCGTGCGCGCGCAGCGTGCCCGCGCCCCCCGTCACCGCGAGCGTATCCACGTGCACGACGCCACGGTCGAACCGCGCGCCGGCGACGCCGTGCGTCACGCGCAGGCCATCCGCGTCGGACGCGGACAGCCGCACGCCCAGCGCGCCCACGAGGTTCGCGAGCGAATCGCCCGTGAGGTCCACGTCGTAGCTGCCGGTCAATCGCGACGGTGGGCTCGTGCGACCCACGAGCAGCGCGGCGTTGATGGCGTCGAAGCTGCCGCTGCCGCGCGCGCCATACCCGCCCAGGGAATCCGCGTCCACCTTGCCAACGTAGGTGACGTGCCCCGCTGGCCCCGTGAGGTCCGCCTCCACGTCGAGGTCCGGCGCGATGCCCCGCACGCGCACCGGCCCGTCGAACATGCCGCGCAGCGGGAGCTTCGGGTACGAGCGGGCGAGCGTCGTGAGCGAGAGCGGCGACGCCTGGAGCGCGAGGTCGTACCGCATGAACTGCACGCCGTACGTGATGCGGCCACTGCCCGTCGCATGGGTCGGCTCGGCGGGTCCGTCCGTGTGCGTGAGGTCCGCATCCGACACGCGTACGTCGAGCCACGAGGAATCGAGCACGGCGCGCCCACTCACGATGCCGGTGATGCGCGGGAACGCCGGATAGATGGCGACGAGCGTACGCAAGTCGAACCCGCTGGTCTGCGCGCTGAAGTGATGGAACGCCGTGAACGCCGGGAACAGGATGTCCAGCTCGCCGCGGCCCTGCAGGTGCGACACCGCGCCCCTCACGTGCGCATCGCGGAACGTGATGTCTGAGGCGTCCACGAAGAAATGCGTGAGCGGGCCACCGCGCGCCGTCACCGTGCCGGTGAGCGTGCCCTGCCAGTCGGCGGGGAACGGCTTTCCGTTGAGCGTGCGCAGCAGGTCGAAGTCCACGGGATCCGCCTGGAGCTTCACGTCGTGCACCGCGAGCACCGGTCCGCCCGTCTCGAACGTCATCGAGCCGCGCACCCGCGACTTCGTGGATCGCACGTCCATGTCCGTGATGGCGTAGTCCAGCCGCTGCAGGTCGCGCTCGTTCACGATGTCGAGCGTCATGCGGCCGCTGCCCGTCGTCGGCAGCGTGGGATACACCCACGCGACGTCCGCGAGCGACACGGAGTCGCCAACCACGTGCACCGCGTAGCGCACGGGCAGGTCGCTGCCCCACACCACCTTGCCGTTCGCGGAGCCGGTGGAGTGCGGCAGGTCCCAGTGCGGGGCCGTGAACCACGCGCTGTCGCCGAGCACGCGCGCCACGCCGCGGATGTTGCGCCACTTGAACGGCGGCATCGACTCATCCACGTGCAGCGTGTCGATCACGAACCGCTGGCCCGCCGTATCCGGGTCCGCAATGCGGATGTGCGACAACGCCGCGTACGCCCCGGTCCACCGGTAGTTCTGCGTGATCCCCTCGCGCGTGCGCCGGATCTCGTGATCCTTGCGCGCCACGTTCACGCGGATGGCGCTGTCCCGACGGGCACCGTGCAGCGAATCGTCGGCATGCCATGGAATGGTGAGCCGAAAGCTGCCACCGTGCCGGATGTGCACGGAGTCGAGCACCACGAAGTCGCCGAAGCCCCGCTCCGGACCCTTCTTCTTCGGGACACTCGGCCGGATGCGGAACAGCCGGCGGTAGTTCCACTGCCAGTTCTCGTGCTGGCGCAGCACCACGATCGGGTGCTCCACGTCCACGTCGCGGAAGTACAGTCGGCGGTCCACCAGGTCGCGCGGATCGTAGCGCAGCGTGATCGCCCCCGTGGCCACGAACAGCGAATCCTCGTCGTCGCGCAGCTCGAGCGAGTCGATCGTCACGCCCGTGAGGAAGCTGCCGCTGATGCGGCCGATGTACACCTTGCCGTTGATCGACGCCTTCACGCGGCTCTGGATCGCGTCGCGCATGGCCGTCTGCCCGTAGTCCGATTGCGTCGCAAACAGCGCCACACCCACCACGAGGGCCCCGAGCGCAGCGAGCACGCACAGGCTGATCAGGGCGATGAGGTTCCGGCGAGTCATGCGGCGCGTGGGCGGCTCAGAAGTCCGGGCCGATCGAGAAGGTGACGGTGAGGCGGCTGAGGAACGTGTGCGACTGCGGAGGCTGGAAGGTGGCCGGACAGGTGGCGCCGGAAAGCTGCTCGAGATCCCCGTTCGCGTTCTGTACGGCGGGAATCCGGTTGCCGGGACTCACGCAGTAGAGCGGTGCAAACCCCTGCGCGTTGGGCGCCTGGTCATAATAGATCGCGCCGGCCGGCCGCACGAACGGGTTGTACCCCACGTTCGCCTGGAAGGGCCCCACCGGCGTGAACACGCGCACCCCGATGCCGGGCGTCCATCGCAATCCATTCAGCCACAGGGCGGAGGCCTTGTGGTCCGTTCCCCCCAGGGCGCGGCCACGCTGCCACACGTCACCCGCGTCCGCGAAGAGCGTAAACTGGACCAGCTCCGGATAGAACGGACTGCGCAGCCGTGCCTCGAAGTTCGCCACGATGAGCGAGTTGCCGCCGACCGGTACCACGCGGCGCACGCGGGCCGTATCCGGCACGTCGATGTAGGTGGTGTCCGCCGTACTGCCCGGATGCAGCACGGGGACGTTCTCGGCGATGTAGATCAGGTCGCCCAGCTCGTTCTGCTGGTATCCGCGCACGCTCGCCGCGCCGCCCGCATACAGGCGCTCCTGCGGCGGGATGAAGCCCACCGGGTCGCCGAACGACAGCGTGCGCCCCAGTACCGTGCCAAGCCGCACGCGCGCGGCAAAGGTCACGTCCGCGCCCACCGGCCGGTACAGGGACGCATCGAGCAACCCCTTGAGGAACTGGATCTCCGGATCGGAGCCGATCTCCTTCGCCGCGCCGCGGAGATCCGCGCGGATCGCGCTGCCGGTACGCGGGTTGATCGGGTTGTCTGTGCGCACCCGCTCCACGTGCGAGCTGGCCACCGCGAGCGGACGGTTGCGGTCCGTGATCAACGCGCGTGACTCCGCGTCGCACCGGTTGAAGACGGCGCACAACAGGGCGGGCTGCGCCTCCGTGCGCCCGTACTCGAGCGAGTACGCGAGCCGCAGCGGGATGTCGCGCGCGACGTCGCGCGTCACCGAGGCCTCGCCGCCCACGAGCGTGGTGCGCAGGAAGGCCTGGTACTCCCCGCGCCGCTCGCTGTACAGCGAGAAGCTCGGCGACGCCCGCGTGCCGAACAGCGTGGGCAGCCGCAGCGTCGCACCGGTGAAGTAGTTGAGCTTCGCGCTGAACGTGTCGGCGCGGATGGCCGGCGCACACAACCCGCCGCTCGCGAACCGCGTCGGCACGCCGTAGCCGATCTTCGACAGCTGCGCCGAGACGTCGAGCCGGCGCGCTTCGCCGAGAAAGTTCTTGTCGATGAGCTGCACGCGCGCCTTGAAGCAGTCGAGCACGGCCCACCCCTCTTCCGTATCCACCTGCCGGAGGTAGTTCTCGGCCACGATCACGTCGAGCGCGACGACGGAGTCACTGCCGGCACGCGTGCTGTCGCCCTGGAGCACCACTTCAACATGGCGGAACAGGTCGGTCTGGTAGAGACCACGCTGTGCGTCGATGAGGTCGCGCTCGCGATAGAGGTCGCCCTGCCGCACGCCGAGCAGCTGGAGGATCGTGCGGTCGCCGAGGCGGCGCGACGTGCCCGGCAGCGGGTCGTCCCGCACGCGGATGGTCCCGATGTGCGCACGCGTCCCCGGCAGCACGTCGAGCGTCACCACCGCGCGCCGGCGCAGGGTGTCCACCGCGTAGCCGGCATTCACGTCGCCGCGCGGGTAGCCCGTGTTGCGCAGCCGCGTCTTGATCGAGTCGATCGACGACTGGATGCGCGTGACGTCGAAGACCATGCCGGGACGCAGCCGCAGGGATGCCGTGTCCACGATGGGCGCGATGACGCGGTTCAACCCGGAGATCCGCAGTGTGTCCACCAGCACGGGCGTGCCTTCACGCAGCACGAACGTCACGTTCACGCCGCCGTAGCCGTCGCGCACGGGGGCAACGACGGTGTCCACCGTGGTGGAGAAGTAGCCGTGCCGGCGATAGAAGACCCGCAGCCGTCCCACGTCGAGGCGGAGCTCGTCGCTGTCGAGACAGTGCTTCGCACCGCCGATGCGGATGATGCGGCGCACGAGCTCCGACGGCGTCGTCGCCACGCGCAGCGCGAGGTCGCTCGCGCGGAAGACGGTGTTGCCGCGGAACTCCATCGACCGGACCTCCCGCTCTCCCGCGTCGCAATCCACGTTCTGCGCGCGCGCGGCCGTCGGCACGAGGGCGAGGAAGGCGGCGGTGAGCGCGACGCATCGCCACGCAGCTCCGCGCTCCCTCCCATCAGTCATCCCGTCGCTCGTCCTGACGCGTGATGCTTGCCGAGCCGCCGATCCTCGGGAAGCAGCGGCGTGCGCTGCAGGAAGAGCCGTGCGACGTAGAACGCCGCCAGTCCCGTGACGATGCCCGCCCCGATCGCGGGGATCAGTTCGCGCGGTTCGAGCGCGCGCCGGTAGACGTAGCCGTCGAGGCGCGTACTCTGGCGCTGGGATCCTTCCGTGGGTGCTGGCATGCGGCTCGTTTGACCCGGGGAGTGAGGAAGGGACGTAACTTGCAGCTGGAGACACGAGGCGCCCGCACGGCATTCATCCGGCGGGCGCGTGTTTTGATTGACGCTGCTCCCTGTCGCGGGTAAGTTCTCGCGCCTTTGCACCCCTGTCAACTGCTTACGCCAGAACATCATGCGCCGTTGGACCGCCCTGTTTCTGGTAACGCTCGCGACCGCCTGTGGCGGCGGTGGTGACGGCGCCAGCCGCCGCACCCTGATCGACTCGCGCGACAACTACGATCCGCGCTCACTCGACCCCGCTCTCTCCACGGACGTGCCCACCGGTCGCGCAGTCGGATACCTGTTCGACGGCCTCACCCGGTTCACCCCGGAGGCGAAGGTGATACCGGGCCTGGCCACGAGCTGGGACGTGTCCCCGGACGGAAGCGCCTACACCTTCCACCTCCGCCGCGGCGTCACCTTTACCGACGGCACACCCTTCGTGGCGCGACAGGTGGCGACGAGCTGGCAGCGCGTGCTCGACCCGAAGGTGAAGGGCGGCCGCGGTTGGCCGCTCTATCCCATCAGGGGCGCCAAGGAGTTCGCTGACGGCAAGGCCACCAGGATCGAAGGCGTTTCCGTGCGCGACGACTCCACCGTCGTCGTCACGCTCAAGGAGCCGTTCGCGATCTTCCCGAAGCTGCTCGCCATGCCCGTCGCCGCCATCGCGCCGGACCACATCCCCGCCAACTTCGGCGAGGCACCCGTGGGCACCGGACCGTGGAAGCTCGTGGAGTGGAAGCACGACGACTACCTCCTCTTCGCGCCCAATACGAAGTACTGGGGCGGCGCACCGAAAGCTGACTCGCTCAAGGCCCGCATCATCGCCGAGCCGAGTACGGCCGTGGCGGAGTTCGAGAGCGGGAACGTGGACGTGCTGCAGATCCCGCAGGGCGACATCCAGAACTGGCAGGAAGACACGGAGCGCCAGAAGCTGCTGCACTCCACGCCGTCGCTCGAGCTGGTGTACGTGGCCATCAACACCACGCGCGGACCGCTGCGTGACGTGCGTGTCCGCCAGGCGCTCAACATGGCCATCGACCGCCGCGTGCTGGTACGCAACCTCATCGCCGGCCGTGGCGACCTCGCTGCCGGTGTCATCCCGCCATCGCTGCCCGGCAGCGTGAAGACGCGCGTCGGCTACACGTTCGACACGCTTCAGGCGAAGCAGCTGCTGCGCGAGGCGGGCTACCCCAATGGCATCGACGTCGATCTCTGGACCTCCACCAACCCGATCTACGTCCGCATCGCGGAAACGCTCCAGGGGTACTTCCAGCTGTCCGGCATTCGCGCCAGGATCGTGCAGCGCGAAAGCGCCGCCGCGCGCGAGGCCGCCCGAAAGGGACAGGCCGACCTCTTCGTGAAGGACTGGTACGCGGACTATCCCGACGCGGAGAATTTTCTCTACCCATTGCTGCACAGTGCGAACAAGGGCGTCGGTGGCAACGTCTCATACTTCGCCAACGCGCAATTCGACAGCCTCGTCACCGCCGCGCGCCGCGAGCAGGACGAACCGCGTCGCATCGCACTCTATACACAGGCCGACCAGCTGGCCTTCGAGCAGGCGCCCATGATCTTCCTCTACTTCTACAACGAGCTGAACGCCGTGCAGCCCTGGATCAAGGGGTTCGTGCCACCCGTCATCTTCAACGGCCAGTCGTGGACGACAGTGACCAAGACCTCGGCGGGGAAGTAGCATGACGGCCTTCATCATCCGTCGCCTGCTGCTGTCGATCCCGACGCTGTTCGGCGTCCTCATCGTCGCGTTCCTGCTGCTGTACGTGGCGCCCGGCGACCCGGTCATGGCCATGGTCGGCGAGCGGGCCGACGAGGCGACCATCGCACGGCTGCGCGCCGAGCTGCGCCTCGACGATCCGCTCCCCGTCCAGTTCGGCCATTACGTCGCCGGCATCGCGAAGGGAGATCTCGGTCGCTCGTACATCACGAACCGCCCCATCAGGAAGGACATCATCGAGCGGTTCCCCAAGACGCTCCAGCTCGCGGGCGCCGCGATGCTGCTCGCCACGGTGCTCGGGGTCACGCTCGGCGTGCTGAGCGGCCGACGTCCGGGCAGCCTCATCGACCGCGTCGGCCTGGCCATCGCGTACCTCGGCATCAGCTTCCCCGTGTACTGGGTGGGCCTGCTGCTCATCCTGCTCTTTGCCGTCACGCTCCACTGGCTGCCGCCGTCCGGGTTCGGAGGCCTGCGCTACCTCATCCTGCCCGCGCTCGCACTCGGCATGCGCTCCATCGCCTTCCTCGCGCGCATGACCCGTTCGGCCATGCTCGATGCGCTCGGCGCGGATTACGTGCGCACGGCGCGCGCGAAGGGCCTGAGCGAGTTCCTCGTCGTGGGCCGGCACGCACTCCGCAACGCGATGATTCCCATCATCACCGTCCTCGGCCTCGACTTCGGTGCGTACCTCACCGGCAGCATCCTCACCGAGACCATCTTCTCGTGGCCCGGGCTGGGACGTTACGTCGTGAACGCCATTGCGCGCCGCGACCTGCCGGCCATCCAGGGCTCAGTGCTGTTCCTGAGCGCGGTGTTCGTGCTGGTGAACCTCATCACCGACGTGGCCTACGCGAAGGCCGATCCACGCGTGAGCTACAGTTGAGCGGCATCTCCGCGCTCGACGCGTACCAGGACGCCGCGGCACGCACCGCCAATCCCGCGCTCGATTCGGCGTCGCGACTGCTCGACGCGGCCGCCGGCCTTGCGGAGGAAGCGGGCGAAGTACTGGGCCATGTGCGGAAGCACGTCTTGCAGCAGCGCGCGCTCGACCGGGATGCGGTCGTCGAGGAACTGGGTGACGCGCTCTGGTGCGTGGCCATGGTCGCGCGCCTGCTCGACGTACCGCTCTCGGAAGTCGCGCAGCGCAACCAGGAAAAGCTGCGCACGCGTCATCCCGACGGGTTTACGGTGAGCCCCGCGCCAGGCTGCTAGCGGCCGCGCGCGCTGGCGCGGTACATTCGCCGTATCCCTGGCAGGGAGATCGTATGCCCACCCGATTGCCGGTCCTTGCTCTGCTCTGCTGTTTCACCGCAGCGTGCGCTGGTGGAAGTGCTCCCGCGACGCTGGCGCCGCAGCTCGCTGCCGCGCCCACGCCCACTGCACGCGCGTCGGACCTGATCACCGAGGAGGAGCTGGAAGATCCCTCCGTGATCACCGGCGATGCGCTGGAGGCCGTGCAGCGCCTGCGCCCGGCGTTCCTCATCACGCGCGGAAAGACGAGCTTCCGGCAGGAAGCACCCGGTGTGAGCCTTTCCGTGGATGGCGCAGTGCCCATCTCGGTGGACAACCTGCGCCAGCTGCGACCCAACCAGATCCTCGAGATCCGATACCTCGGTGCCATCGAGGCGACACAGCGGTTCGGGACCATCACCGGAAGCGGCGGCGTCATCCTGGTGCGGATGAAGTAGCCGCGGG
>JBDTYL010000202.1:0-5475 GCA_040005695.1 bacterium
CCTCTACCCGTCGTTCACCAAGGGCGTGTTCCTGGGTGAGATCCGCGAAGACCTCGTGTTCCCCTTCCCGGCGCCGAGCGACGAGGATCGCGAATCGCTCCGGATGATTCTCGGCACGTTCCGCGACTGGGCGGCGGAGAATGTGGACTCGAAGCAGCTCGACCACGACGGCAAGTTTCCCGAGAGCGTCCGCACAGGCATGGGCGAGCTGGGGATGATGGGCGTCAACATTCCCGAGGCGTACGGCGGCTTCGGCGCGAACGCGCAGGTGTTCTCGCGCGTGTTCGGCGAAGTGGGCGCCACGGATCCCGCGCTCGCGGTGTACTTCGGCGCGCACCAGTCCATCGGCTGCAAGGGCATCACCCTCTTCGGCACGGAGGACCAGAAGCAGCGCTGGCTGCCCGGCTGCGCGGCGGGCACCACGGTGGCGGCGTTCTGCCTTACGGAGCCTGGCTCCGGGTCGGACGCGCAGGCGATGACGACGCGCGCCGTCCTGAGCGACGACGGCCGCGCCTACACGCTGAGCGGTACGAAGATCTGGATCTCGAACGCGGGCTATGCAGGGTTGTTCACGGTGTTCGCGAAGGTCCCGGTAAAGGAGCCCGGCGGCACGGTGAAGCAGAAGGTCACCGCGTTCATCGTCGATGCCCGGGCGGACGGCATCACGCTCGGCCAGCCCGAGCAGAAGATGGGCATCAAGGCGAGCGACACACGGACCGTGACGTTCGAGAACGTGCGCGTCCCGGTGGAAGACCGGCTGGGCGAGGTGGGCCAGGGCTTCAAGTTCGCGCTGGAGATCCTGAACTCCGGGCGGCTCGGCCTCGCGGCCGGTTCGGCGCGCGGGGCGCGGCGCATCATGCACGAGGCGCTCGTCTACGCGAAGCAGCGCGAGCAGTTCGGGCGGCCGATCGGCTCGTTCGAGATGCTCCAGCAGAAGTTCGCCGTGAATGCGGCGGAGACGTACGCGGCCGATTCGGCGTGGATGCTGACGGCGGGCATGGTGGACCGCGGCGGCATCGACTACTCGCTCGAGACGGCGGTGTGCAAGATCTTCGCGAGCGAGTTGGCGTTCCGCGCGTCCAACGACGCGCTGCAGATTGCCGGCGGGATCGGCTACTCGAAGGAGTACCCGTACGAGCAATCGGTGCGCGACTCGCGGATCAACCTGATCTTCGAGGGCACGAACGAGATCCTCCGTGCGCTCATCGCGCTCACCGCGCTCCAGCAGCCGGGCGAGCGCCTCAAGGCACTCGGCAAGGCGTTCAAGGACCCACTCCACTCGCTCGGCGCCATCGGCTCGTACGTGGCGGGCCGCGCGAAACGTCAGGTGAACAAGCCGTCGTTCTCGAAGGTGCACGAGGCACTGTCCGAGGAAGCCGGCGCGGTGGCGGAGATGGTGCACGACCTCGCGCTCGCCGTGGAGGGCCTGCTGCTCAAGCATGGCAAGGAAGTGATCGAGCGACAGTTTCTCCAGCTCCGTCTGGCCAACGCCGCCATCGACATCTTCATGGCCGTCGCGGTGCTGTCGCGCACGACGTGGGAGATCGAGCGGGCGGGCAGCGTGGACGCGGCGGCAGCAGAACTGGACTGTGCGCGAGTGTTCATTCCCGCCGCGATGCGCCGTGCGCGACGGAACGTGCGTGCGCTCAGGAACAATCAGGACGGCCGACTCACCGCGATCGCGGAGCGTGCGCTGGAGAGCGGCGAGCTGGCGCCGGAGACGCCGACGGACCGCTGACGTCGCTGAGGTGCGGCGCAAGCAGATCCTTCCCTTCGGCTGCGCTCAGGGCAGGCGCGCGCTCAGATGACACTGAGCGCGCGTCGCGTCAAGGATGGAGAACGTCGATCCGCGCGAACTCGATGGTGGACTCGGGCTGCATGCCGGCGTCGGGGCCGTACTTCATGCTGCCCACGAGCCGACCATCCGCGTCGAGCGTGCCGATGAACCGCGCGGTGGAGTTGCTGAGCACGGGCACCGTGGCCGTGTAGGCAAAGTGCAGCGTCACGGTCCCACCGCTCACCGAGCCGTCGACGAACACGGTGCCCGAGGGGCCAGCTTCGCCGGAGAAGGTGCCGGTGCCCGCAACGGTGGAGTCGGCGGCATGGAGTGCGAAGACCAGGGAGTTGCCGGGGAACGTCTGCTTGGCGGCCCACTGGCCCTGCAGATCGCCGGCCAGCGCGGGCCCGATGGGCGCCGTGGTGGCACTGCAGGCCGCGATGCTGGCCAGCGCGGCGACGACGAGGGTGCGAAATGGCAGACGCATGAGATCACGGTGGAAGACATGAAGCCCAACCCGCTTCCGGGGCCGCCCGTCACACCCCCTTTTGTCATCCTGAGCGGAGCGAAGGATCTGCTTGTCGCGGGCTGGCGTAAAAAGCAGATCCTTCGCTCCGCTCAGGATGACAAGGTATCGAGCCACTCCGCCGCGCTGGTCGTGCGGCCGACGAAGAACTCGCCGAACTCGGCGTACTCCGCACTCACTTCGTCGAAGCGCATGTCGGTGACGATCTTCTTGAAGGCGAGCGGATCGCCGGCGAAGAGCGTGACCCCCCACTCCCAGGCATCGAAGCCGATGGCGCCGCTGATGACCTGGCTCACGCGGCCCGCGTAGCCGCGACCCGTGGTGCCGTGTGCCATCATGAGACGACTGCGCTCCTCGAGTGACAGCGCGTACCAGTTCTGTCCCACGGCGCGCCGCTTCGACATCGGATAGAAGCACATCCACGGCATGTCGGCGGGCTGCGTAGGGAACAGCCGGCGCTGCACGTGCGCGCTCGCGCGCTCCTTCTCCACGCGCGCGTCCATCGCCGCACGATAAGCATCATCGCCCACCGCGCCGCCGCGCGCCGCCGCCTCGGCGGCCAGCGTCGCGCTGGCATGATAGAGCCCCGCCTCGGTGACGCTGAGGAACGTGTACACCGTCTCGAGCCGGTCGGCGAGCGCGAGCGCCGACACCGCGCGCTGCGCCACGGCGATGTCGTCGAGCGTCACTCGGAAGTGGACGACCATCACGTCGGCGCGCGAGCCGACGAGTGGCACCACGGCGCTCCAGCCACCCGTCGGCGGCGTCGCCAGTGCCGCAAAGGTGGTTTCCGCCTCGTTGCGTGCGGCGGCGAGGCCGCCAGCACGCAGCGCGCGGAGCGCGGGGCGGTTCCACTTCAGCACCTGATGAAAGACGTACCAGCCTTCGGTCGTCTCGGGCGGATGTGCGCGCGGGCGCGATGCGTCGGTCATCGTGGAAAGATGGCCCGCATCGCGCCCGCGTCCAAGCGCCCGCCTCCGGCCGCGCCTACCTCAGCCGTACCAGGGAGAATTGCACCGCCGGAGGAGCGCCCGTCCAGCTCACCGTGGCCGAGCCACCGGCGGCAACCGCGAAGCGCAGGTAGGCGTTGGCGCCGCGCACCAGGCTCACCGCATGGCTGCCCGACCCGAGCGACGGCTCCACGAGGGGAAACACGCTGTTGTTCAGGAGCGCCGCGTACATAGACCGGAAGTTCCAGCTCGGCTGCTGGTATGCCGTGCCGACGCCGGCAAGGTCGTCGGCGATGACGGACACGCCCCAGTCGCGCAGCTCGCTGGTGACGCCCGACCCGAAGACGGCCGCGAGATTGGCGAAGCCGGAGTTGACCGAATTCACCAGCTCGTACCAGGTGGTGCCGTCCGATGTGCCGCGATGATCCGCCGCATAACGCAGGAAGGCCCACGATGCACCGCGCGTCGCCAGGGAATCGTTGTCGGCATACGGCGAGTAGTCCGACGGCTTGCCCAAGTAGTCCCCGAAGCGGCCGAAGTTGCTCGACTCGTAGTTGTTGAACGCCGAGACGGTGGTCGACGTGGCGCGAATGGCGGTGGCATCGATGTCCTGCCGCGGTGCCAGCCCCGACACGCGGTAGAAGAGCAGCTCCTCGGCTTCGTGGGCGAGGCCCTCGTCGAGCCACGACTCCTCGAAGTCCTTTGCGTTGTTCACGTACATGCGGCGTGACGCGTTGATGAGGTGCTGGTACTCGTGCGCCAGCGTGCCCGTCACTTCGGTGGCGACGCTGGTCTTCGTGAACGCGCCGCCGCGCGTCGGGTCGGGCACCATGATGTAGAACATCTCGCCCATGTTGCTGCCGTCGCACGCCTGATAGTTCGGCGTGGCCACCTGCGGGAAGAGGTCGCGCGCGAAGAAGAAGCCCCCGACGTAGGACGCGCTCGTGGTCGGGGTGAGGTCGTTCACCGTCTTCGTGAAGAACATGAGGACGCGACCATTGCCGTCGATGTCCGTCGGTGCGCCGAAGGCCGATCGATCGAGCGGATCCACGAGCGTGTCGAATGTGGCGCCAAGGGACGCATACTCCGCGTCCGTGTAGCCGCCCGTGGGATTGAGGGTGTCCGCCACCACGATGGCCTTGTTCGTCACCGCGACGACGCGTCCGCCACGATACGTCGGCGAGGCGCAGGCCACGCTCGAGTTGGCGTTCAACCGGAGGATCTGGCCCACCGTCACGCTGGACGGAATGACGTCGAACGACGGGCGGCTTCCGGACCGCGACGCGACCCACGATCGCGCACTGGGGATGAGCGGCGTGAGCGCCGCGCGCTCGCGCGCGCGCAAGCCGAGCTCGAACGAGCGGGATCGCTGGAACGTGGTGGCCGGCGTGGCGAGCACCGACAGCGCCGCGGAAGAGCCCGCCGCAGACAGCAGGTCGGTCTGTGCGCCTGGCGCGGTGGCGCCCGTGGCCGTGACGGTGAACGACGACGTGCCCGTGACGGTCGCACCATTGAACGCGACGAGCGCGTACTCGGCCGCGGCAGGGATGCCGCCGATACAGGCGCTCGTGCCCGTCATTCCCGCCGAGACACCGCCGACCGCGAGGGTTTGCGGCGTGGTGCACGTGGTCGGCGCGACCACCGGGGTGACGACGGGGTTCGTGGGAGTGCCCGCGTCGGAGCACGCGGCGGCAACGAGGCCCAGGCCTGCTATGGAAGCGCGGCTGAGCCGCGACGACTGATGCATTGGTCTCACTCGACGTGGCGGTCGGTGCGACTCCGCGGCCGGGTGCATGGTCGCGTTCGCTCGGACGCCTGCATCGGGACAGGCCTCCGGATATTCGACACTACGAACGAGTGATACCCTATCGGATGCGAGTCGATCCCGGCGGTTTTCTGCCCCGCCTTCCGATCAGGGAGTGGCGCCGAGCCGCTGGAGCATCTGCCGCACCTGCGGGTTGTCCGGCTGCAGCGTGTTCGTTGGCGCAGCGCCGTCACCGCGCCTGTCGTGTCGCGAAGGTAGCGCCGTCCTGGGCTGATGTCGAATCGCATGCATGGGGTTGGCGGAAAAGCAGATCCTTCGCTTCGCTCAGGATGACACCCCCCTTTGTCATCCTGAGCGCCAGCCCCTTTGTCATCCTGGGCGCCAGCCCCTTTGTCATCCTGAGCGCCAGCCCCTTTGTCATCCTGAGCGCCAGCCCCTTTGTCATCCTGAGCGCCAG
>JBDTYL010000203.1:0-11081 GCA_040005695.1 bacterium
GGGGCGACGCCGGCAGCCGCAGCGGAATCCAGGGTGGCGATGCTCGCCGACGCCGCCACACTGAGCGAGAGGTCGCGCACGAGGACGCCGCCCTCGTGGTCTACGGTGAGCGTCAGCACGCTGCCGGCATGTCCGCTGTCCTGCACCTGCACCATGAGGTACGTCTCGGTTGGCACGCCGCAGAGGCGATAGTGGCCGAGCGAGTCGACCGGCACGATCCCTCGTTGCGGCGTGGCGACAGGCTGCAGCGTGGCGCTGTCCACCGCGAGTTCGTTCCAGCTCACGACGACGCGCGCCGTCGCGAGCGGTCGGTCGGTGTCCGCGTCCGTGACCTGGCCGATCACGGCGCCGTGATCGCGACCGAGGGCGATCCCCGGGCACACGGTCGCGCGAAGCGTCGCTCCGGACGGTGTGGCGAAGTCCACGCGCGCATTGCGTGCCTCGCCGAGGATCACCTCGCGCGGCGACATGGTGACGGTGAGCGAGTCGAGGTACGGGGTGGCGAAGGCGATGGAGTAGCGCCCGGCGGCGAGACTGTCGAAGCGATAGTGCCCGTCGCGGTCGGCGACAGCGCCCTGGAACCCGGTCGGCTCGGAGAGCCGTGTGAGGAGGACCGTCGCGCCAGCGGCAGGCCTCCCATGGACGCTGTCGGTGACGATCCCCTCGATTCTACCGGCCGCCGGGGACTGCGCGCGAACGACGGGCGTGGCGAGCGCGACGAGGAGCAGCGGGACCGACGGACCGAGGCGATGGTAGCGCATGGCATCACATTGAGGCACGACGGAACGGGACGCCAGAGCGTGACGATGGACGGCCGGCAGCGTTGGTTGCGGCCATGCCGTCCCCCCCCCGTCAAGCGAGCGTCAGCGAGCGAGCCGTCAGCCGGTGAGAAGCAGATCCTTCGCTGCGCTCAGGATGACAGGAGCGCGATCAGGATGACAGGAGCGCGATCAGGATGACAGGAGCGCGCTCAGGATGACAGGAGCGCGCTCAGGATGACAGGCGTCAATGAGATCCACCCATCCGCACCTCGTGGCCCTCCGACATGCGCTGCGGCCGGAAGCGCACATACACCGCGAACCCGGCCGGTGTCGTCGTGCCGTAGGTCGCGCGCAGCGCGGACGGAATGATGTCCACCGACGCGCGCACGCCGATGCCCGTGCGCACCGCACCCGCGCGATCGAACTCGAACACGTAGCCTCCGGCGAGTGCCGTGATGTCGAACTCGCCCGACACGCCCGGCGCGAGCGAGAGGTCGGCGGCACCCTTCTGTACGAACTCGGCACGACCGAACACGCTGTGCGCACCGCCCACCTCGAGATTCGACTCGAGCAGGTAGCTCGGCTCCAGGTGCGAGGACCCGGCATGGCGATTCGCGCCGTACACGAACGTCGTCGCGAGCTCGCCATGCTGGCCAAAGGTGCGACCGTTCATGATCGACGCGTTGATCCGATGCACCGACTCGTCGGGCTGCAGTGACTCGGGACTCTTCAGGTAGGCGTACGACGTCGAGAGGCTCCAGTGTGCGGAGGGATTCCACGAGAGGCGGCCCGCGTACGAGTCGAGGCTCCGGCCCGCGTAGTCGAAGTTGGTGCGGTTCTCGTCCGGCTCGCGGCCGTTGAAGATGGAGCCCTCGAGCCGCAGCGAATGGGTGAAGATGCCGGCCGTGAGCACGCCAAAGCTGATGTGCGTGGCGTCCTGCCAGTGATGCGAGATGGGCGCGAAGGCATCGTTCATCGCCGAGGGGCGGTGCGGGAACGCCACCGGTCCCACGGCTGGCTCGCCGACGGGCGCGATGTAGATCGACGCGCCGACGCGATCAGAGATCGCATGCTCGTACAGGCCCGCGAGCTCCATGAAGAGGTCGTGCGGATGCTGGCGGTCGTGCAGCGACTGGCCCTGGAAGGTCTCGCCGGTCTGGAGGAGCAGCGGATAGCCCTTGCCACCCACGGTCCACGGCTCCGCACTCAGCATGGCACGCAGCTGGAGGCGTCCACCGCCAGCCTCGCGCGTCGCCATGAGCATGCCCCAGTTCACGCTCGAGAACTGTTCGTCGCCGCGCAGGCTGCCCTGCTTGTCGTACATCGCGAACGCGACGCCGTGCAGCATCAACTCCCACGCGCCGGCCATGATGTGATCTGCGTGCATCGGCGAGTCGTCGGGCAGCCAGCTGGTGCCCGATCCGGTCCGCTCCATCGGGATGCCGAGCGGGCCGTCGATCATCTGCATGGTGCCCATACCCTGCATGGGCGTGGTGTCCGTGGCGGCCATGCCGGACATGCCGGGCATGTCGGGCATGCCGGGCATGTCGGCGTGTCCGGTGTCCTTCGCCGTGGCAGCCGGCGACGTCGCAGGCATCTGCATGCCCTTCATCGCGCCTGTGTCCGGCATTGTTGCCGCCTTCGACGGCATGTGCATTCCCGCCATTGCACCTGTATCCGGGTTCGTCGCGGTCTTCGCCGCCGTCGCCGACTTCGCGCCGGTCGCCGGCTGCCTCTTCGCGCCAGTCGACGGCTTCTTCTTCGTGCGGGTCGCCGGCGTGTTTTTCGCGCCCGCCGCCGGCGCAGGCATGTGCATCCCGGGCATGCCTGGCATGGGACGCTTCGTCGTGTCCTGCTGCGCCGCCGCGCTCGTCGATACGGCGAGCAAGGCGATGACCGCGACGAAAGGGAGAAGCAGAACCGTCGTTGCGCTCAGGATGACAGGACGTGTCATCCTGCGTAAGACGTGGCGCGCGCGACGCGCGCTCCGTGCATCGCGGCACTCGCTGACCTGTGGGGATGGCACTGTACAACCTCTGTGGAATTCGGGAAGGCAGGCTCGACGATGCGACGGTCGCATCGTCGTTACCACCGCTCGCCGGGGGCGAGGGGGTCGAACACCAGTGATCTGGAGTTCGGCTAGGCCTTCGGTGGAGGCGGCTCGGGTGCCGGCGCGAACGACGATGATGTCGTCCCCGGTACGACGTCCACACGCGCGCCGTCCGGACGCGACGCGATCTGTTGAACGTTCGCCTCGAGGGTCCACGCCAGTGAACAGCCGGCAACGGCCTCGCAGCACCGCGGCACGGCTGGCGTGTTGCACGGGAGCGTGGAAGCGTCCATCATTGCCGCGCGTGTCATGGCGGCCGCATGCATCGCGCCGCCATGATGCGCGGACGCGCCATGAGCGGCCGGTACGAGGTGCATGCTGGCGTGGTCCGGCGCCGGCATTGCACCGTGCCCACCGCACACGCCAAGCGCGGCCGTCACCGAAAGGTGCAGCATGGCGAGGCTCATCAACGCAGCGGTGAGTCGGCGGAGCATCGTGGCGTCAGCGACTGTGCTTGTACATCAGGTCCACCAGCTCGTCGTACATGACCTCGGCCTGCTGCGGGCCGGCCTTGATGGCCGACGTCGCGCAATGCCTGAGATGATTGCGCATGAGCTCGCGCCCCACCGACCGCAGTGCCTCGTGCACAGACGAGATCTGGGTCATGATGTCGGCGCAGTAGCGATCCTCGTCCACCATCTTCTGCAGCCCGCGCACCTGTCCCTCGATGCGGCGCAGCCGCTTGATGTTGCGCTCCTTCGCTTCCGGATCGACGGAAACGGCCTTGCGTCCACCGTCGCCCTCGCCAGGTACCGCGCAGCCACACTCGATGGTGGCGACCGCCGGTGCTTCCTCGTACGGCACCTTCGTCGTCCGTGCTGGCATCAGTCGCGCGCTCCCCGCGCTTGCGGCGTGACAGTGACCGTCGATGTCCTGTTCATCATGCAATCCTCACGTGACGCAGGCGCAGGCTGTTCGACACCACGCTCACCGAGCTGAAGGCCATCGCCGCACTGGCAAGAACAGGGCTCAACAGCAGGCCGAATGCAGGGTACAACACGCCGGCCGCGATGGGAATGCCGATGACATTGTAGATGAACGCCCAGAACAGGTTCTGCTTCATCGTGCGCATCGTCCGCCGCGACAGCTCGATGGCCTGAGCGACACCCTGCAGGTCGCCACGCATGAGGGCGATGTCCGCGGCCTCGACGGCGACGTCGGTGCCCGTGCCGATCGCGATGCCGACGTCGGCCGCCACGAGCGCGGGGCCGTCATTGATCCCGTCACCCACCATCGCCACCACGCGCCCCTCCGCCTGCAGCCGACGGAGCTCGGCGACCTTGCCCTCCGGCAGCACGCCCGCCACCACGTGATGCACGCCTGCCGCCTTCGCGATCGCGTCAGCGGTGCGCTGGTTGTCTCCCGTGAGCATCACGACGCGCAGTCCCATCGCATGCAGTCGCGCGACGGCGTCCCGCGAGCTCGCGCGCACCGGGTCGGCCACAGCGAACACGCCCGCAAGCTGCCCGTCCACGGCGACGTACATCGCGGTCTTCGCCTCCGCCGACAGCCGGTCCGCCTCCGCACGCATTGGTGCCACCTCCACGTGCCGCTCCGCCATGAGCCGCTCGTTGCCGACCAGCACGACGCGCTCGTCAACGACCGCCGTCACGCCCCGCCCGGTGAGCGACTCGAACTGCGCGGCCGCGTGAACGACGACACCCTTCGCCTTCGCATACCGCACGACGGCATCCGCCAGCGGATGCTCGCTCGATCCCTCCACCGCGGCGACGAGCGCCAGCATGTCGTCTACTGCGTGTGGCGTGCCCGCAGCGGGGACGAGGTCGGTGATGGTAGGCTTGCCTTCCGTGATCGTCCCGGTCTTGTCGAGCACGACGGTGGTGATGTCGCCCGCACGCTGCAACGCCTCGCCGCCCTTGATGAGCACTCCCAGCTCGGCACCTCGGCCCGTGGCCACCATGACGGCGGTTGGCACGGCGAGTCCCATCGCACAGGGACACGCGATGATGAGCACCGCGACGGCGACAGCGAACGCACGTACCGATGCCGCGCCCGCCATGCCGCCCGTGGCATGCACGACGAGGAACCAGGTGACGAACGTCGTGACGGCCAGGCTCATCACCACGGGCACGAACACCGCGCTCACGCGGTCGGCCAGCGCCTGGATGGGCGCGCGCGAACCCTGCGCGTCGCGCATGACCTTCACGATCTGCGCGAGCACGCTGTCTGCGCCGAGTGTCGTCGCGCGGTAACGGAATGCGCCGGTGCCGTTGATGGTGCCGCCGATGACGCGGTCGCCCGTCTCCTTCTTCACGGGCAGCGACTCGCCCGTCAGCATGGATTCATCCAGCGCGCTGGAGCCGGACACGATCTCGCCGTCCACCGGAATGCGTTCACCGGGCCGGACGACGACGATGTCGCTCGCCTTCACGTCCTCGATGGCCACGTCCACTTCCGCGTTGTCACGTGCGATGCGCGCCGTCTTCGGCTGGAGTTGCGCGAGCTTGCGCAGTGCAGTCGATGTCTGGCGCTTCGCGCGCGCCTCGAACGCGTTGCCGGTGAGGATGAGTGCGATGATGATGATCACCGCCTCGAAGTACACATCGGGCGCGACACCGCCACGCAGGAAGAAACCCGGCGTGACGGTGGCGATGACGGAATAGACGAATGCCGCACCGGTACCCACCGCCACGAGCGTGTCCATGCTGGCCGAGTGGTGCAGGAAGGCGGACCAGGCGCGCACGTAGAAGTGGCGGCCGGCCCACGACATGACGCCGAGCGAGAGGACGAGGAGGATCCACGCGGACACGCCGCGGTTCATGCCGCCCATTGCGGGCATCGAGATCACCATCGCAACCGCGCCAATGATGCCGGAGATGATTGCCTTGCGACGCAAATCCGAGAACTCCGCGGACGTGGCTTCATCACGCGCCGCCTGCTCCTCGAACGCACTGCGGTTCGGCACCGGCAACTCGGCGCCATAGCCGGTCGACCGGATCGTCTCCACGAGCGCATCGGGTCCGGTGGCCGCCGGGTCGTAGGCGATCGTCGCGTTGCCCATCATGAGGTTCACCGTTGCGTCCTCGACACCCGGCAGCTGGCTGAGTGAGCGCTGGACGTGGCCCTGACAGGCTGCGCACGTCATGCCCGACACGGGGATGACGATCTTCTCGCTCGCGGTGGCCGTCATTCCGCCACCAGCTTGCCGTGCAGCATGCCCATGCCGCAGGTGAACTCGTACGTGCCCGCCGCTGGCGGCGTGACGTCCACCGTGGTGGTCTTGAACGCAGGCAGGAACGTGCGGAGGCCGAACGAAGGAAACACGACCTCCTCCGAGCAGCTGGCGGTTTCCTGCCGGTCGAAGAGCAGACGCACCGGCTGGCCGGCGGCCACGCGGATGGTGGCCGGCTCGTAGCCGCCGTGCACGGTGATGTGGACTTCGGGCCGTGCGCCGCCGGTTGCGGTGGCGACGGCCGCTGGCGTCCCGCGCTGTGCAAGGAAGAAGTACCAGTTGATCCAGGCGACGGCGCCGAGTCCGGCCGCGATCACCAGCCAGTCGGTAGCGTTCATGGCGTCGCTTCGCTCCCAGGCGTCACGCGAGCCGGATAGCCCGAGGCGGCGAGTGCACGGGTGACCTCGTCGAGGACTGTCGCGCGATCGCCTGCCCCCAGCGTGAGCGTCGCATTTCCGACGGTGACGTCAGCGTGGTCGATCCCGTGGATACCGTCAAGGGCCTTCCGTACCCGTGCGACGCAATGGCCGCAGCTCATTCCGCTGATGGCGAGGCCGACGGTGTGGCTCTCTGCGTGTGCGTGTGTCATCATGAACTCCTGGTAATCGTGACGGAGGTTATACCCCCTCTGGGTATAAACGTAAATACCCCCCTACCCTATGTCAACCCACTGCGATCCTGGGCCCGCCGTCGTCATCCTGAGCACAGTGAAGGATCTGCTTGCGGCGCTGGCTGAAAAGCAGATCCTTCGCTGCGCCCAGGATGACAACGGGGCTACGCTGAGGAAGCGCATGTCCTCACGTCCGACGGCACAGCCCCGCAGCCCCTGGCACGCTGGCATCTGCGCCGTACTGATGGCGATATTCGCCGTGACATTGCGTGCCGACGGCCAGGCACCCGCACCGGCACCCGCATCGCAGAATCCGTCTCCGATGACGGAAACGACACGCGCGCACGAACGCCTCGTCGCGAAGTCGCTCGGCGGCATCACACGGTCATTCCACGGGCCTGCCGACAGGCCCGTGGATCTCTGGATCTCCGACGGCGCCCGCACCGCTGCCGCATTCGACCTCGTCGTGCACTTCCTCGGCGCCGCATGGCTGCCCGAGCAGGCCGTCGCAGCGCTCGGCGGTTCCACGGTGGCTGCCGTCGTCAACCTCGGCGCCGGTTCGGGTACGTTTCAGCGGCCGTTCACCGATCCCGCCGCGTTCGACTCGCTCCTCGCCGACATCGTGGCCGAAGTCGCGTCGGCGACGGGGCGGCCGGCGCGCATCGCACGGCTGACGCTCGTCGGCTTCTCGGCCGGACACGGTGCGGTGCGCATCATCTTGCGCGAGCCGCGGCACTTCGCGCGCGTCGATGCGGTGCTGCTGCTCGACGGGATGCATACGTCGTACGTGCCGGAAGGCGGACAGCTCGCCTCCGGCGCCACGCTCGACACCACCAACCTCACGGCCTTCGCGGATTTCGCGCGTGCAGCGATGCGCGGCGAGAAGCGCTTTCTCGTCACGCACTCCGAGATCTTTCCGGGCACCTTCGCCAGCACGACGGAAACCGCGGACTGGCTGCTCCACGCGCTCGGCCTGCGTCGCACGCCGGTACTGAAGTGGGGACCGCACGGCATGCAGCAACTGAGCGAGGCCCACGCCGGCAGGTTCGAACTCCTCGGCTTCGCCGGCAACGCCGGCCCGGATCACATCGACCAACTGCACGCCATGCCGGAGATGCTCGCCCGCCTGCTCGCTGCCTTGCCACCTGCGTCGCGTTAGCGTAGCTCCCTACATGAACAACGAGCCCGTGGCACCCCTCACCAATGCCGGCGTGTACTTCCCGCCGCCGTTCTATTATTTCGGTGGCCTGGTGGGGGGCTGGCTGCTGGATCGCTACGTGGTCGCGCTGCGCCTGCCCGGCGTACACGCGACGGCAGTCACGTTCCTTGCCGGCCTGCTCGTGGGGATCGGGGTGGGACTCGCGCTGTGGGGCATCACGACCTTCAAGCGCGCGCGCACGGCGATCATTCCGCATCGGGGCGCGAGCCACCTCGTCATCGTCGGCCCGTACCGCTTCACGCGCAATCCCATGTACACCGGGATGACGATTGCCTATCTCGGTGCCACGGGCCTGATCGGCAGCGCGTGGCCGCTGCTCCTCCTGCCGATCGTCATCGCGACTATCCTGGTCCGTGTGATCCGGCGTGAAGAGCGGTATCTCGCCGACGCCTTCGGCGCCGAGTATGCCGCGTATTGCCGCGAGGTGCGCCGCTGGTTGTAGTCTCCCTCTTGTCATCCTGAGCGGAGCGAAGGATCTGTTTCCACGCACTTGACAAGCAGATCCTTCGCTCCGCTCAGGATGACAGGGGTTCAGCGCCACGCACCCCGCATGCGTAGCAATGGAGAGTCGTCATCGCTCGCCGCCCACCGCCGCATCCACCGCAGGAGCCATGTCCACCACCCGCCGCGACTTCCTCAGATCGGGCGCCGTTGCCGCCGCTGCCACGCTCGTCGGCCCGCGCCTGCTCTCCGCCGCCGAGCCGTTCCACTCGCCATTCGTCGCCGCGCCAGAAGCCGAGACGTATGCGCTCGACCTGGCGGCCGAGGCGCTCGGGGCCGCGAAGGATGCGGGGGCGTCGTATGCCGACGTGCGCATCGGCCGCTACCGTCGCCAATCCGTCAGCACCCGCGAGCGCCGTATCACCGGCGTTGCCGACTCCGAGTCGTATGGCATCGGCGTCCGCACGCTCGTCAATGGATCGTGGGGCTTCGCGGCTACGAACAACATGACGAAGGACGGCGTCGTGAAGGTCGCACGCGAGGCCGCGCGCATTGCCCGCGCGGCGCGCACCGTCCAGCGCCGTCCAGTGGAACTGGCGCCGGCTCCCGTGGTGAAGGGCACCTGGATGACGCCCGTCACGCGCGACCCGCTCGAGGTGCCCATCGAGGAGAAGGTCGCGCTGCTGTTCGCCGCGAACGAGGCGGCACTCAAGGTGCCGGGCGTTCGCTTCGTGAACACCGGACTGCAGCTGCTCCGCGAGATCAAGACGTACGTCAATTCCGAGGGCACCGAGACGACGCAGACGTTCATCCGCGTCGGGCCGTCGTTCTCCGCCACGGCCATCGGCCAGGGCGGATTCCAGCAGTACACCGAGGAGCTCGCGCCGCGCGGCTCGGGCTGGGAGTACATCACGTCGCTCGACATGCCCGGCAATGCGGCGAAGTGGGGCGCGCTCGCCGTCGAGAAGCTCGGCGCCAGGACCGTGGAGCCCGGTCGCTACGACCTCATCCTCGATCCCACCAACCTCTGGCTCACCATCCATGAGTCCATCGGTCATCCCACCGAGCTCGATCGCGCCATGGGGTATGAGGCCAACTATGCGGGAACGAGCTTCGTCGCGCCGCCGGAAAAGCAGATCGGCAAGCTCAAGTACGGCACGCCCATCATGAACATTCAGGGCGACCGCACGCAGGAGGGGTCGCTCGCGCGCTGCGCATGGGATGACGAGGGCGTCGCCGCCGACACGTGGCTCATCATTCAGAAGGGAATCTTCAAGGATTACCAGACGACTCGCGAGCAGGTCGCGTGGATCTCGAAGCTTACGGGCGTAAGGAAGTCGCACGGCTGCTCGTTCGCAGACTCGTGGGACTCCGTGCAATTCCAGCGGATGCCGAATGTCTCGCTGCTGCCCGGCGACAAGGACATCGGCCTCAACGACATCATCGCGGCCACCGACCGCGGCATCGTGATCAAGAACCGCGGCTCGTGGTCGATCGACCATCAGCGCTACAACTTCCAGTTCTCCGGCCAGGTGTTCTACGAGGTGAAGGGCGGCAAGGTCACCGGCATGCTGAAGGACGTCGCCTACCAGGCGAACACCCCTGTCTTCTGGAACTCGATGGACATGATTGGCGGAAAGAATTCCTACTGGCTCGGCGGCTCCTTCGGCGATGGCAAGGGTGAGCCCGCGCAGAGCAACTCCGTGAGTCACGGCTGTCCCCCGGCGCGGTTCAGGAACGTGAACATCGTCAGCACCGGGAGGGGCGAATAATGAGCGCCGACCTTGGTCATCCTGGGCGCAGCGAAGCTTGTCATCCTGGGCGCAGCGAAGCTTGTCATCCTGAGCGCAGCGAAGGATCTGCTTTTCTGGCTGCCCCAATGAGCCTGTTCACCGACGCCGACTTCCTCTCGCGCGAGCAGGCCCAGACCCTGGCCCAGCGCGTCCTCTCGTTCGCCAAGGCCGACGAGACCCGCGTCAACATCTCGAGCGGATGGAGCGGCAATACGCGCTTCGCCGGCAACGAGATCACCACGAGCGGCGGTTCGACCAACACCACCATCACCGTCACGTCCACCATCGGCAAGCGGCGCGCGTCGTCAACAACCAACATCCTCGACGACGAAAGCCTGAAGCGCACCGTGGACCTGGCCGAGCGGCTCGCGAGGCTCAGTCCCGAAGATCCGGAGGCGATGCCCGAGCTGGGCGCGCAGTCGTATCTCAACGTGAACGGCTACTTCGACGGCACCGCGAACCTCACCCCGGAGACACGCGCCGTCGCGACGAAGCGCACCATCGATGCGGCCGAGAAGGCCGCGGCCGGCACGCCGAACATGTTCGTCGCCGGGTTCCTGCGCGCGAACGCCGGCTCCAATGCCGTGGCCACGAGCAAGGGGCTGTTTGCGTATCATCGCAACAGCGACGTCGATCTCTCCACCACGGTGCGCACCCCTGACGCGACGGGCTCCGGCTGGGCCAGCGCCGGCGCACGTGACTGGAGCCTCATCGATCCCGCGGCGCTTGGCCGCGCCGCGGCGCAAAAAGCCGTGCGCAGCCACAACCCGAAGGCCATCGAGCCGGGCCTCTACACGGTGGTGCTCGAGCCGCAGGCCGTGGCGGACATCATGCCGCTGCTCATCGGCAGCTTCAACGCGCGCAACAACGACGAGGGACGCGGCACCTTCAGCAAGCCGGGCGGCGGTACGAAGCTCGGCGAGAAGATCGCCGACGAGCGCGTGACGATCTACT
>JBDTYL010000204.1:0-6797 GCA_040005695.1 bacterium
GCGAGCATGTGGTCGCCCGAGACCTCGGGAATACCGCGGGTCTGCACGCTGAGCAGCACCACTGTCTCGTGCAGCATCTTGTTGTGCTTGAGGTGGTGCAGCAGCACCACGGGCACGCCGTCCGGACTGGACGTCATGAAGATGGCCGTGCCGCGGACGCGCAGCGGCGGGCTCTTCTCGATGCTCGTGAGGAAGGTCGTGAGGGGTAGCTGCCCCTCCTCCTGGATTTTCTGGAGCTGCATGCGGCCCCGCTTCCAGGTGCTCATGAGCGTATACACGGCGACGGCCATCACGAGCGGCACCCACCCGCCGTGCTCGATCTTGATGACGTTCGCGGCGAGGAACGAGAGGTCGATGCTGAGGAAGAATGCGGTGATCGCGACGACGTGCGCCATCGACCAGTTCCAGCGCGACCGGGCCACGACGGCGAACAGGACCGTGGTGATCGCCATCGTGCCCGTGACCGCGATGCCATACGCCGCGCTGAGGTTGCTCACGTTCTGGAACCAGAGCACGAGGATCAGGCACCCGACCATCAGCGCCTTGTTCACTTCCGGGATGTAGATCTGTCCCGCTTCCCGCTCCGACGTGTGGATGATCTGCATGCGCGGCGAGTAGCCGAGCTGGATGCTCTGCTGCGTCAGCGAGAACGCCCCGGAGATGAGCGCCTGCGATGCGACGACGGCTGCCGCCGTGGCAATGATCAGCAACGGCCACTGGAACGCCTCAGGTGCCAGCAGGTAGAACGGATTGCTCGCCGCAGTCGGGTCGCGCAGGAGCAGTGCGCCCTGCCCGAAGTAGTTGACCAGCAGTGCCGGCAGCACCGCGGCGAACCACGCGATGCGGATGGGCCGCTTGCCAAAGTGCCCCATGTCGGCGTAGAGCGCCTCGCCGCCGGTGATGCACAGGACCACCGCGCCGAGGGTGAGGAATCCGGCGATGCCGTGGTCGCGGAAGAACAGCGCGGCGTACCAGGGATTGATCGCCGCCAGCACCGAGGGAGTCGCCACCATGCTGCGGATTCCCAGCACGGAGATCGTCGTGAACCAGATCAGCATGATGGGCCCGAATGCCGTGCCGACGCGCGCCGTGCCGAAGCGCTGTACCATGAACAGCGCGAACAGGATCACCAGCGCGAGGGGCACCACGATGTGTGCGAGCGCTGGGCTGCCGACCTTGAGCCCCTCCACCGCGCCGAGCACGGAGATGGCGGGCGTGATGACACCGTCGCCATAGAGGAGGGCCGCACCGAACAGTCCCAGGGCCACGAGTAATTTCCGTCGGCCGGTGTCGTCGGCGCGGCGCTTCTGCTGGAGCAGCAGCGCGAGCAGGGCCAGGATACCGCCTTCGCCCCGGTTGTCCGCACGCAGGATGAAGACGATGTACTTCACGCTGACGACGAGGATCAGCGACCACAGGATGAGTGAGAGCACGCCGATCACGCTGGCCGGCGTGGGAACAATCCCGTACTCCGTCTTGAAGCACTCCTGAAGCGCGTAAAGCGGACTCGTCCCGATATCGCCGTAGACGACGCCCAGCGCGGTGAGGGACAGCACGGCGAGCCGTTTTCCGCTCGGAGCGACGCGGACGGGCACCTCGTGCACTGACGTATATGAACCCGTTTCTACCGACATCGCGGAATTGAGGGAGCGGCATATGGGAGGCGTCGTGTGCAACGGCGCAGGCCGGGGACGCATGCGCCCCCGGCCTCAGTCAACATATGCGCATGTCACGATTCCGGCAGCCGACGAGGCCGCCTGCGCCGCTACGCCTTGACGGCGAGCGCCTCGATCTCCCGTGCGGCGCGGTCGAGGATGTCGACGATCTGCCTGAGCAGCGCGGGATCATGGACGGCGTCCGTCGCCCGCCCGTACGTCGCCTTGCCGACCTTCCGGAAGGCGCCGTGCACCTCGGCCATCGGTTCGTCGAGGAAATGCCCGACCAGCTTGGCGATGCGGTCGAAGATGTTGTCGACCGTCTCGCGGTTTTCCGCCAGGTGCGCTCGGCCCGCGTCCGTGATCTCGTAGACCTTCTTGCCCTCCGGACCGGGCATGATGCGGGCGTAGCCGAGGTCCTCGAGCAGCTGGAGCGTGGGGTAGACGGTGCCCGGGCTTGGCGCGTACGCCCCGCCGAACTTCTCCTCGAGCGCCTTGATGATCTCGTAGCCGTGGCGGGGCTTCTCCTCGAGCAGGCGCAGGACCACGTAGCGCAGGTCGCCCTGCTCGAACATCCGCCCGCCGCGCCAGCGGCCGCGTGGGCGTCCCTCACTGCCGAAGAACCCGTTCATGAAGCTGGCGTCCCATCCCCACTTCCCGCGGGCGTGGTGCGAGGGCTGGGGCCGGGCGTCCCACGTCCAGAAGCAGTCGCGCATGGTGTCCTCCGCTCGTCCGAGCGATATATCTTGGGACGGTAAGATATATCGGCCGATATATCGGAGTCAAGCGGCTCAGGCCGCGCGTGCCTCCTTCGGCCGATGCACCCGCGCCGGCGGCTGCCGCCGATGCCACCGCACTCGCATGCCGATCGCCAGGGCCACCGCCAGCACGCACAACTCGACGTACACCTTCTCGCCATCGAGGTAGTCGATGCTGCGATCCTTGAGCGCGGGATCGGTGAGGATGGCATGCACGGCGTAGAGCGGGAAGAGCGCGTACGTCGCGAAGTGGATCCGCTTCCACCACCGCCGTCCGATACGGAATCGAACGTACGACGTCGCCACCACCACGATGAGCAGGTACGCGGCGAGCGCCCCCGTGGTGTTGATCCACGGCTGCTTGGGCGCATTCATCGGGTAGAACAGGTCGATGACGTGGAAGTCCACGCGGTTTGGGAGCAGCAGCAGTGCGGGATGTACGAGGACGAGCACGAGCGCCGCATATCCCGTGTAGTTATGGATCAGCACCGTGTCGATGCGACGGTGCGGCCAGCGACGCACGGGATTGTACTTCGTCGCGAGGAGCAGCCCGATGAGGATGTTGAGGGTCAGCAGCCCGATGGCGCCGAGGCCAGCGTAGTTGGAGAGTTCGATGGGGTCCATCGCACCTGTCGTGAACGAAGAAGGAGTCGGGTGAAGATGCACGTGTGCCTGCCACCCCGCGCGACTACGCGTGGATGGCTAAGCTCGCTGCCCGATCCCGGGGCACATCCATTGCCTAAACAGCAGGCAACCGAACGACGACCATCACACGCAAAATGCGAGGATACGACCATGGCAAAGGATCTCGGCACGGATGGCCTTGAGAACCAGATCAAGGGCGGGGCGAAGGAAGTCGGCGGCAAGATCCGCAAGAACGTCGGCGACATGACGGGCAACCACAGCGAAGAGCTGAAGGGCGCCGCGAAGGAGATGGAGGGCAAGGCCCAGCGCAAGGTGGGCGAGGCCGAGTCCAAGATCGACCGCAACACCTGACCCCTGCGGGACGGTGGCGAGGGGGCGGGGAGGCCAGCGATGGCCTTCCCGCCCCCTCTTCATTCGCGCGCGTGCCACCCGATCTCATCATTCCTTCATCTGCCGTTCAGCGAGACGTCATGCAGTGCTGGCCGAGCGTTAATCGCCGGCTCATGAAGGGACAACGTCCGCATCGTATCGTCGGCGTGAGAGCTGGACACACACTCACGCGGAGGAGACGATGTTCACGACCCTGGTGGAATCCCGCGCCGTGCGGCGGCGGAGTGCGCGCGGCGCCGCGACAAGCATCCTCGTGCACGGTGCGGTCATCGCCGTCGCTGTCGCGATGACGATGCCGGGCTCGGTGCAGGCGCGGCCCGAGCGCGAACACGCGATGCCGACAGTGATCTACAGGCAGGTGCTCCCGGCCGCGCCCCAGGTGCCCACGACGGGCCACATGGACCCGAGTCCCGTCTTCTCGCCGCGCCTGCCAACGATTCCCGCGCCCACGTTCGTGCCTCCAACGCTGCCGCCGCTCGACATCGGCGCTCCGGTGCTTCCGCCCGATCAACTCCTCGTCGGGCATCCGGGTGCGTCGCTGCACGCGGCCATCGGCAGCGAAGGAAACGGCGCAATGGTCCCCGGCGCCGCGGTGGACGTCGCGGACGTGGAGCGGGCGCCGCGCCTCTTGGGAAATGCGCTGCCACCGAGATATCCGACCGCACTCCGCGAGAGCGGCGTGGCGGGACGCGTCGTCATTCGCTTCGTGATCGACACCCTGGGTCGCGCGGAGATGGACGGGCTCACCGTGCAGGAAGCGACGCATCCGCTCTTCGCCGCGGCGGTCGCCGCGGTGCTCGGCGCGTATCGCTTCACGCCGGGCGAGGCGGGCGGACGCAAGGTACGCACGATGGTGCAATTGCCGTTCAGCTTTGCGCTCCGGCCGTAGCGGCGCTTCGCCGCACGAGCCACAACGACGCAAGGGGAAACGGATCAGACGGATGGTGACGGAGCGAAGCGGATCTCATCGCTGCAGGGGCGACAGGTGGTGTGCCCGACCTGCGGCGCCCGTGAGGCGCGCGATGGAACCGGGTTACTCGTAGCGCAGCGCGACGATGGGATCGAGGCTCGCCGCGCGCCGTGCCGGCCACACGCCGAAGAGCACGCCTACCACGGCGGAGAACACGAACGCCATGACGATGGATGCCGGCGAGATCTGCGTGTTCCACTGCGCAAACTTGCTCATGGCCAGCGCACCACCGCTGCCGACCGCGGCGCCGATGAGGCCCCCGAGGAGGCACAGCACGACGGCCTCGATGAGGAACTGCAGCAGGATGTTCGCGCTCGTGGCGCCGAGCGCCTTGCGGATGCCGATCTCGCGGGTGCGCTCGGTGACGGAGACGAGCATGATGTTCATGATGCCGATGCCGCCGACGAGCAGCGACACCGCGGCGATACCGCTGAGGAGGTACGTGAACACCGCCGTCGTCTCGCCGAGCGTGTTGAGGAAGTCGGCCTGGCTGCGGATCTGGAAGTCGTCGGGCTTGCCCGAGGCGAGGCGGTGCTCGCGGCGCAGCACCCGCTGCACATCGGCCATGGCATCGGGGATCTTGTCCTCGCTTTCCGCGAGGACGCTGATGGAGCGCAGCCGGTCCGTGCCGAACACGCGGAAGCGACCGGTGGTGATGGGGATGAGCACCTGGTCGTCCGGATCGCCGAAGGGCGACGACTGCCCCTTCGACTTCAGCACGCCGATGACGGTGAACTGGAGTCCCTTGATGCGCACGTTCTCGCCGACGATCGCGTCGGGCGAGCGGAGGCCGAGGTTGGTCACCACGGTCTGTCCGAGCACCACGACGCGCTGGCGGCCCTCATCCTCCTGCGTGGTGAACATGCGACCGGCCTGCAACTCGTACTTGCGCACCTCCAGGTAATTGGAGGTTGTGCCCACGGCCGACGTGCTGGCGTTCTGGTTGAGATACTGCACCTGCACGCGCGAATTGATCTCGGGCTGCACGGCGTTGAGGTGCGTGGCGCGCTGCGCGAGGGCCTTCGCGTCGTCCACCGTGAGCTTCGCGTTCTGGTCGAACGCCACGCCCATGCCGCGTTGCTGCCCGGGCATCACCGTGAGCAGCGTGGTGCCGAGGGAGCTGATGCGATCCTTGACGGCGGCCTGCGCACCCGCGCCGAGCGCGACGACGGCGATGACGGCCGCGACCCCGATCACGATGCCGAGCATCGTGAGCAGGGAGCGGAGCTTGTTGGCGCGGAGGGCGCCGAGCGCCACGCTGAGGATCTCGCCGATGAGCATTGGTGTCTCTCGTGACCGTGACGAAGTGGTGCTGGCCGGCGTGGTGCGCGGCGCTGGTGCAGCGAGGTGCGTCAGCCGCCGCGGCCGCCGCCGCGCGCGGCACCGCCGCCTTGCTGCATGCCCGGCACGCCAGTGGCGGCCTTCATGCGATCATTCTGCTGTTGCCGCTGCGCCTGCAGCGCCGCGGCCGCGAGCAGCGCGACTTCTTCACCTTCCTTCACGCCGCTCACGACTTCCGTGTAATCGAAGTTCGAGGCGCCGAGCTGCACCAGGCGCGGCTCGAAAGTCGTGCCCTTCTTGACGAACACGAGGCCGGCGCGCGTGCGCCGCATGCCCGTGGGCGCACCCTCGCTGCCGCCGGCGATATTGAGCGACGCGCCTGGCGCGCCACCCTGACCGGCCTGCCCGCGCGTGCCGCGACTGCCAGCACCCTGCGCACCGGCGCCCGGTGCTGCCTGTGCTGCGCCCGACTGCGGGGCACCGCCTGCCGGCGCACCACCAACCGGCGCGCCGCCGGCCGCCTGCATCTCCTTGCGACGGCAGGCGCCCGCCACGCGCGCGTCCACGCCCACCGCCGCATAGATCTTCTCGCTCTCGTCTCGCATTGCCTGGCGGTCCATCGCGCCACTCATCACCTGCTGTCGCAGCGCGTCGAGCTTCGCCTTCTCGGCCGGCTTTTTCGCGAACGCCGCCGTGACGGCCTTGCACTGTGCATCGGTCACGTCGATCTGCTGGAAGCCGCCCTGCCCACCCTGGCCCTGCGGCGGATCCAGCGCCACATCGCCGCGCGAGGTGCCCGCCGCCGCGGGCGCGCCGCCTGGTGCGCTGCCGCTCGCGCCGTTGCGGCCGCCGCCGCGCCGGCCACCGCGCGCCGCCATCTGCGCCGCGATCTGTGCGCGCACGGAGTCCGGGTTGAGGCCGAGGATGGGAGCCGTCGCCGCCGCCTCACGCGGATTGCGCACGGCGTCGTTCGGCACGGCGAGCACGTTGTTGCGCTGCTCCACGACGACGTTCGTCTCACCGTTCATGCCGGGCTTCAGCAGGCCCTCGTTGTTCTCGAGCGTGACCAGCACCGGGAACATCGTGACGTTCTGCTGG
>JBDTYL010000205.1:0-2639 GCA_040005695.1 bacterium
ATGACAACGGGGGCGGCGCTCAGGATGACAACGGGGGCGGCGCTCAGGATGACAAGGGTCTCCGCTCAGGATGACAAAGGAGAGACACTAACGATGCCGTTCTACCATACCCTCGGAACGATCCCCAAAAAGCGACACATCGCCTTCCGCAAGCCGGACGGCGGGCTGTACGCGGAACAGCTGGTGGGCCACGAGGGATTCACGGGAACGTCGGCACTGCTGTACCACGTGCACCCGCCTACCACGGTGCTGTCGGTGAAGCGCGTGGGCGAGGCGAAGATCGAGCCGGATCCCGACCAGACCCTCCGGCACCGCCACTTCCGCACGTCGCGCATGACCGCGGGCGGCAGCCCGACGCTCGACCGCGTGCCGCTGATGTTCAACGCGGACGTCGCGATGCTCTACGTCGCCCCCACGACGGAAGACGAGCACTTCTACCGCAACGCGCAGGCGGACGAGGTCGTGTACGTCTCCAAGGGCAAGGGCACGCTCGAGACCCAGTTCGGCGACCTGCCCTTTCACGAGGGCGACTACGTCGTCATCCACCGCGGCATCATGCACCGCTACCGCTTCGACGCCGCGGGTGACCAGCCCAAGCTGCTCATCATGGAGGGCAAGGGGCACATTCGTCCGCCGAAGCGCTACCGAAACGAGTTCGGCCAGCTCATCGAGGGCGCGCCGTACTCCGAACGCGACATCCGCGTACCGCGCGAGTTGAAGACGCACGACGAGAAGGGCGAGTTCCGCATCATCGTGAAGCAGTACGACGGCTACAACGAGGTGCTGCTCGACCACCATCCGCTCGACGTCGTGGGCTGGGACGGCCAGTTCTATCCCTGGGCATTCAACATCACGGACTTCGAACCCATCGTCGGGCGCGTGCACCAGCCGCCTCCGGTGCACCAGACCTTTCAGGGCGACGGCTTCGTGGTGTGCTCGTTCTGCCCCCGGCCATTCGACTTCCATCCCGAGGCGGTCCCCGCGCCGTACAACCACAGCAACGTGGATTCGGACGAGGTGATCTACTACGCCTCGAGCGAGTTCATGAGCCGCAAGGGCATCGAATTCGGCTCCATCACGCACCATCCGGACGGCATCCCGCACGGCCCGCACCCGGGGCGCGCCGAGGCGTCGATGCATGCCAAGGGCACCGATGAGTATGCGGTGATGATGGATACCTTCCGTCCACTGCAGGTCGCGAAGCAGGCCCTGGAGATCGAGGATCCGTCCTACCACCGCAGCTGGGTCGATGCACAGCATGAAGCCTTCAATCCACCCACGAGCTGACGCCGTGACGTCCACGACGGCCGCCCCGGTCGCAGAGCCGGTGACACTGCCGCCGGCCGCCACCGCCGCACTGTTTCCCGAGCTCGCGCAGCACGGCCAGCACGGCGTGTGGGTCTACCGATACGCGCATCCGGCCAACGGCTGGCGGCTGAGCATCGCGACCTTCGCCGAGCCGGATTCCGGCAAGCTGTCGCTCGGCGGCTTCCGCATCGCGCCGCCGGAGCGCACGGCGTCGCCAGGCTTCGACAGCGACCGCGAGGCCATCGGGCTCGCGATCGGCATGGAGGAGAAGGTCCACTGGTCGCGCATCATGAAGGTGTCCGGTCCACTGGCGCGGCAGAGCGCGGGACGCATCGTGGGCGGCAAGTGCGTGCTGCACCCCACGCCGGATGCTCGCGTGGGACAGCCGCGCGACCGCGAGTTGCTCGACTTCGCCATCGCCTGCTTCCGCGACGTGGAGGCGCGCGCCGGAATCCACCTCACCACCGGGCAGGACCTCGGCCACGGCATGATGTCCGACGGTGTCACCGGTTCGCTTGCTTATCTGAACGCGCGCTTCAAGGGAAGCGTCGTGGCGGACACGTCGAAGCCAACGGGGGAAGGCAACTTCTACGTGCTCTGCGGGATGCTGCGCGGCATGGACGTCGCGATCGAGCGGGCGACGGTTGGCCTGATCGGCTGCGGCAATGTGGGAATGCACGTGTTGCAGCGCCTGCACGAATCCGGCACGGCGATGTTCGTGCTCGAGCCCGATGCGGCACGGCGCGAGATGATCGCGGCGCTGGACATCCCCACGTTCTCGCCCGCGCAGAAGGACGACTTCCTCAAGCGGCCGATGGATGCCGTGGTGGTGAACGCGGCGGGTGGTTCGCTCGATCCGCACGCCGTGTCGCTCATCGCGGGGAACGAGCGGCTGCGCGTGGTGTGCGGCTCGGAGAATCTCGTGATGCCCGATCACGGTGCGGGCAGCGAAGCGCTGCGCGCCGCGCGGAAGGCCTATGCGCCGACAGAGCTCGGCGGCATGATGGGCTATCTCACGGCGGTGGAGGAATTCCTCGCCCGCGCCGCGGGGGTGTCGTTCGACATCGGCACCATGATGACCACGGCGCGCGACCTCGAGGCGCCGTCATACGAGGCGACGCGGCACCTGCGTGCGTCGGGGTACAGCGAGCGCTTCGAGGACGCGGTGCGGGTGGTGTGCGGGGGGTGACTCCACAAGCAGATCCTTCGCTGCGCTCAGGATGACAAAGGAGGCTGCGCTCAGGATGACAAAGGAGGCTGCGCTCAGGATGACAACGGAGGCTGCGCTCAGGATGACAACGGAGGCTGCGCTCAGGATGACAACGGAGGCT
>JBDTYL010000206.1:0-4434 GCA_040005695.1 bacterium
ACCTCGTGAAGATCGTCCACAAGCTCGCGGAAGACGGCAAGATCGCCGTGCGTCATGCGCGCACCCACGCGCGCGACGCCCTCAAGAAGCTCACCGGCGTGAGCGAGGACGACGTCAAGCATGCCGAAAAGGACCTGCAGAAGGTCCACGACGATTACATCGGCAAGATCGACCAGATGATCAAGGCCAAAGAGGCCGAGATCATGGAAGTCTGACGCGACCGTTGCGCCACTCAAGCCCGCGCGCATGAGCGAACTCGCCAAGCGAATCCTCGTTGCCGTCGTCGCCGCCCCCCTCGCGCTCTGGATCGTGCTCGTGGGGGGCGCGCCGCTCGCGGCGCTGCTGGCGATCGTCTGTGCCGTCGGAGCGTGGGAGTTCTTCCGGATTGCGCGCGGCGCCGGCGCCCGTCCGCTCGACGACATCGGCATCGCACTCGCGGGCCTCGGCCCGCTTGTCCTGCACGCCCACTACCTCGGCGTCTTTCACGCGTCGCCCGCCCTCCTCGCGCTCGTGGCGCTGCTCGTCATGGGCGCCACCATCTGGCTGCGCGGCGTGTCCGGTGCTCCGCTCGGCGCCGCTGCGACCACGCTCTTCGGCGTCCTGTACACCGCTGGCATGCTCGGATTCGGCTATGCCATCCGGTACCACGACATCGTCGCCGGTTACGATACCGTTGGGGCGTGGCATCTGTCGCTCGGTGCCTTGTCGGTGCCTGTTCCACCGGGCGGGGCACTCCTGATCTTTCCGCTCCTCGTCACGTGGGCATCCGACATCGGCGCGTTCTTCGTGGGCCGCACCATCGGCGGGCGAAAGCTCATTCCGTCCGTGAGCCCCGGCAAGACAGTCTCCGGCGCCGTGGGCGGGCTCGTGGCCAGCATGCTGGTGGCATATGCCTACGGGCGCGGCGTGCTCGTCCCGGTCGCGCACCTGGGCTTCACGCCGTGGGGTGCGCTCCTCTTTGGTCTGCTCATCAGCATCGCGGCGCAGGTCGGTGACCTGTTCGAGTCGCTGCTGAAGCGGGAAGGGAAGGTGAAGGACAGCTCGCACATCATCCCGGGGCACGGCGGCATCCTCGACCGCTTCGACAGCCTGATCTTCGTGCTGCCGGTCGCCTACCTGCTGCTCGGCTGGCTACCTGTTCCTGTTTTCTCGTGACCCCTCGTGGTGTCGCGATCCTCGGCTCCACCGGGTCCATCGGGACGACGGCACTGCGCGTGATTGCTCGACAGCGCGACCGCTTCCGCGTGGTCGCACTCACGGCGTTCACGAACGCCGCGCGGCTCGAGGAGCAGGCTCGCGAGTTCCATCCTGCCTATGTGGGCCTTGTGGACGCTCCAGCGGCGCCACGAGCCGGCTGGTGCCAGGGCACAGGGGAGCGCTGCCTGATCCAGGCGGCCACGCGTGACGACGCGGATATCGTGCTCAACGCCGTCGTCGGCGCGGTGGGCTTGCGGGCCACGCTGGCGGCACTGGCGAGCGGCAAGCGCGTCGCGCTCGCGAACAAGGAGTCGCTCGTGATGGGCGGTGCGCTCGTGTTGAACGCCGCACGGCAGGGGGGCGGGGAGCTCGTGCCCGTGGACAGCGAGCACAGTGCCATCCTTCAGTGCATCGCCGGGCGACCAGCCAGCGAAGTGCGCCGACTCGTGCTCACGGCATCCGGCGGCCCGTTCCGCGAGTGGACGCGCGAACGCATCGAGGCGGCCACGCTCTCCGATGCACTCAGGCATCCCACGTGGTCGATGGGACGCAAGATCACCGTGGACAGCGCCACGCTCGCCAACAAGGCCCTCGAGGTGATCGAGGCGCACTTCCTGTTCGGCCTGCCGTACGACCGCATCGAGGTGGTGGTGCATCCGCAGAGTGTCGTGCACTCGTTCGTTGAATTCATCGACGGCAGCGTCCTCGCGCAGATGGGCGCACCCAGCATGGAACTGCCCATCCTCTACGCGCTCACCTACCCGGACCGCGTATGCGACAGCGGGGTACCGGTATTCGACCCTGTCGCGCTGTCGCCACTGCAGTTCGAGCCGGTGCGTCGCGCGGAGTTTCCCATGCTGGACCTTGGCATTGCCGCCGGACGTGCCGGCGGCGCAGCGCCCGCGGTGTTCAATGCCGCGAACGAGCAGGCGGTGGCACTGTTCCTCGAGGGAGCGATACGGTTCGGTGACATCGCGCGTGCCGTGGAGAGCGCACTGGCCCGCCTTGGTACCGCTGCCGGCGGATCGCTCGATGCCGTTCTCATCGCCGACGCCGACGCGCGCCGGCACGTGCAGGAGTTGTCTCGATGCTAGCCTATGTCGCGCCGATCCTCGTGTTCGGCCTCGTCATCTTCGTGCACGAGCTTGGTCACTTCATCGCCGCCAAGCTCGTGGGCGTGTACGCGCCGCGTTTCTCGATCGGCTTCGGGCCGGCGCTCTTTCGCCGCCGTCGTGGCGAGACGGAATACGTGCTCGCCGTGCTGCCCCTGGGTGGTTACGTCCGCATGGCGTCGCGCCATGATGCCGAGACGGCATTCATCGAGGGGGGAGGCGAGGAAACCGGTGCGCTGAAGCCGGAGGATCCCGGCTACGATCCTGAGGCGATGATCCCGTTCGGTCCGAAGCCGGTACCGGAGTCGCGTTGGTTCGAGTCCAAGAGCCTCGCGTCGCGCCTGTTCATCATGATCTCCGGCGTGACGATGAACATCCTGCTCGCGTTCGTCGTCCTCACGGGCCTGGGGATCCGGTATGGAGAGGTCGTCGTCGCCACGCGCGTCGTGGGCGCAGTGCACGTGCCGACAAATGCGCCGGCCCTCGCCGCGCTGCAGGCCGGTGACACGATCCGGGCCGTGAACGGCGTGGCCGTGCAGAACTGGAACGACGTACGCGAGCGCATCGACGGGGCACCGCCGGGCACGTTGGCGATCGCGACGAACCGCGGCACCGTTTCCGTCCCCGTCGGTGGCGCGGGGCAGTCGTCCGCGGCCGACGTCGGCAGCGCCATCGACTTCTACATGCCGGCCGTGCTCGGCGACGTCCTGCCCGGGAGTGCGGCGGTGCGTGGCGGCCTGCGGTCGGGCGATTCCATCGTCACGATCGACCGCATGCCCGTCGACAGCTGGGCGCAACTGCAGGCGCGTGTCATGCCGGCGGCGGGCCGGGCGATCCCGTTCGAGGTTCGCCGCGCCGGTCGTGTGCGCACGTTCACGGTGACACCCGAGCCGACGCCGCAGAAGGATCCCGTGACGCACGCGATGGTGAGCGTGGGCAAGATCGGCGCGACGCCTTCCGATTTCACGAGCCGGCAACCGTTGGCGGCGGGAGATGCGGTGCGGGAGGGCGCTCGGCAGACGTGGCTCACCGCGACGAAGATCGTGGACGTCGTCCGCGGCCTCGTCACGCGTGAGGTGTCGGTGCGGCAGTTGGGCGGCCCCATCGCGATCACGCGCGCCTCCGTGGCGGCCGCGAAGAGTGGCCTCGAGAGCCTGTTCCTGCTCATCGCCATCCTCAGCGTGAACGTCGCCGTGCTCAACCTGCTGCCGATCCCGATCCTGGATGGCGGGCAGATCGTGATCAACGTGGCAGAAGCGGTAAAGGGCAGCCCGTTCAGCGCGCGGACACGGGAGTACATCCTGCGGTTTGGCCTGGCGGCGATCCTGCTGATCTTCGCGATGTCCACGTTCAACGACGTGGCGAGCGGGGTGAAGGACCTGGTGGCGCGGCTGTTTGGGTAGGAGAGGGCGAGAGGGCGAGAGGGCGAGAGGGCGAGAGGGCGAGAGGGCGAGAGGGCGAGAGGACGAGAGGACGAGAGGACGAGAGGACGGGAGGACGGGAGGACGAGAGGGCGAGAGGGCGAGAGGACGAGAGGACGAGAGGGCGAGCGGGCGCTCACTCACTTCGCACTTCGGCTGTTCCCGCAACACGCGTGGTTCTGGCGTTCACGGCAGCGATCAGTCGAACGAGCATGCGCCGAACTTCCACCAATCGTTCGCCCGTCGACTGGAGGGGCTCGTCTGCTGCGAGCCTTATCTGTACGGCGACTTCCAGCTGAAACTCCAGTTCGCTCAGGGACCCCAGAGCATGGTGCAGGAAGACGATGAGTTCTCGATCCCCGCGCCGCCCGCACCCCTCGGCGATGTTCGAACCGACCGAGACGGCGGCCCGTCGCATCTGCGATGCCAACCCAAAGCGTTCTTCACGCGGAAAAAGCTGCGTGAGCAGATACGTCTCGATCGCCAGCTCAAGTGCTCGATGCCAGACCTGGAGGTTCCGCGGCGTCTGCATGCACTGGACGCTAGAGGTGCGCCGTTGCATCGCGTCACCAATTCACTGCCCGCGTAGCCGCTCGCCCTCTCACCCTCTCACCCTCTCGCCCTCTCGCCCTCTCGCCCTCTCGCCCTCTCGCCCTCTCGCCCTCTCGTCCTCTCGTCCTCTCGTCCTCTCGTCCTCTCGTCCT
>JBDTYL010000207.1:0-2443 GCA_040005695.1 bacterium
CGATGCGTGAGGAGATTGCCACCTTTCTCGCCAATGACGTCAAGGACCCGCGCATTCTCGGGCTCGTGACGGTCACGGCGGTCGAGGTCTCCCGCGACCTTCGGCACGCGAAAGTGTTCGTGAGTGTGCTGGGATCCGATTCGCAGCGCGCCGCCACGTTCGAGGGTCTCGATGCGGTCGCCGGTCACCTGCGCGGTCGCGTGGGCCGTGCGCTGCGGCTGCGCGTGGCACCCGAGTTCTCCTTCAAGAACGACGAGAGCATCGCGCACGCCGCCCACATCGAGCAGCTGCTGGCACAGGTGCGTCAGGAGTTGCCTCCGGAATCCGCCGAGCCCACCAATCCCCCCCGAGCCGCCGATGAGGGAGTCGACGACTGACGGGCTGCTCCTCGTCGACAAGCCGGCGGGGGTGACGTCGCACGATGTGGTGCTCGCGGCCCGCCGCGCGTTCCACGAGTCGCGGATTGGGCATGCCGGCACGCTCGACCCATTCGCGACCGGCCTGCTCGTCCTGCTGCTCGGGCGCGCCACGCGCCTGCTGCCGCACCTCGACGGCGTGCCCAAGGACTACGCCGCCATCATCGCGCTCGGCAGCGAAACCGACACCGACGACCGGGACGGAACCGTCGTGCGCGAGGCGCCGCCACCGGACGACGCTGCCATCGCCGATGCGATTGCCCGACTCACCGGGCCGCTCGAGCAGACGCCGCCGGCATACTCCGCCAAGCGCGTCGCAGGCCGACGCGCATACGAGGCCGCGCGCGCGGGCGAGGACCTGGTCCTGGCGCCGGCGCACGTGGAAGTGTTCGGCTGGCGGGACGTCCGTCGCGACGGCTCGCGGCTGCATGCCACCATCGCCTGCGGCGGCGGCACCTACATTCGCGCGCTCGCGCGGGATCTCGGCCGCCTCACCGGCAGCGCGGCGCACCTCGCCGAGCTGCGTCGTGAGCGCAGCGGGCCCTTTCACGTGGCAGACGCGGTCTCGCTGGACGCGCTTCGCGAGGGCAGGACCGTGCTGCGCCCCGCGCTCGATGCGCTGCCGACCCTCCCGCGTGTCACGCTCACGGGCGACGACGCGGAGCGCGTGCTTCGGGGCATGACGGTGTCGCGCCACGCCGACGCCGGCGCTGCTGCCCTGGTGGACGAGCGCAGTGGCGCCCTCGTCGCATTCGCGGAGGCGGACGGCGCGTCATGGCAACCGCGCGTCGTGATGCGGAAGGTCGGGTGAATCCGGTGCTGCTGGATCCGACCGATGCATCCCTTCCGCCGCACGTCACCGAGACGGTCGTGACGGTGGGCACGTTCGATGGCGTGCATCGGGGGCATCTCGACGTGCTCGCCAGGCTCGCGGCGCGCGCGCGGTCGACCGGGCGCACCAGCCTGCTGCTGACATTCGAACCACACCCGCTCGACATCCTGAAGCCGGAGAAGGCGCCGCGGCTGCTCACGTCCCGCTCCGAGAAGTTGGCCGCCATCGCATCGAGTGGCCTGGAGTACGTCGCCGTGCTGCCATTCACGCGCGCGCTGGCCGATTTGTCTGCCGCCGAGTTCGTCGACGAAATCCTGCGTGCGCGCTTCCGCATGACGGAGCTCCTGATCGGGCATGACCACGGCTTCGGGCGCGGCCGGGCCGGCGACGTCGATGCACTGCGCTCCCTCGGGGCAGGCCGGGGCTTTGCCGTGGACGTCGTTGCGCCCGTGGAGTCGGCTGACGGAACGCCGGTGAGCAGCACGGGTATCCGCCAGGCCGTGCGGTCGGGAGACCTTGGCGCGGCGGAGGCGGGTCTCGGCCGTGCCTACTCGGTGCTGGGCAGGGTGGTGGCGGGCGACGCGCGTGGGCGGGGGATCGGTTTTCCAACGCTCAACGTGCAGCCCGAGTCGTCGCGCAAGCTCCTGCCGCCCGACGGTGTGTACGCGGTACGGGTCGAGACGTCTCGTGGCCGTTTCGGCGGCATGATGAACCTCGGTGGTCGACCCACCTTCGATGATGCCCAGCGGATGATCGAGGCACACTTGTTCGACATCACAGGTGATTTTTATGGTGACGTGGTACAGGTGGCGTTCGTCGCTCGCTTGCGCGAGACCCGGCGCTTTGACGGTGTTGACGCCCTCAAGCAGCAGCTTGCCCTCGACGAAGAAGCCGCGCGCCGTGCGTTGACGGTCCCTGCCGAGTCGGGTAAGTTGAAAGGCTCCATGCACTTTCCTCCCTCCACCCCGTAGTCGCATGTCCAACCTGAAGTGGCGCCTCATCACCATTGGCGTCCTCGTCCTGCTCTCCGTCTACTCGCTGTTTCCGCGCGACGTGAAGACCCGCCAGCGTCGTCCCGATGGGACGTTCTTCGACACGGTGCAGCGACGCGTGCCGCTGCGAAAGGGACTCGATCTCTCCGGCGGCATGCACCTGGCGCTCGAGGTGGACGAGTCCAAGGGCGCGGTGGCCGACA
>JBDTYL010000208.1:0-10603 GCA_040005695.1 bacterium
AGCCGTTCACCATGCCGAAGCCCGGCGCCATCGCACCGAACGGCATGCGCTTTCGCTGACGCGCGGCGGACGATAATGGGACCGGTGGCGCGGTCAGCTAACTCCTCTTCTGGTGGTCGATGTCCGTGTTCGTGCCGAACCACTGCACCACCTTGCCGTCCACGCCAAGCTGCGGCAGGGCGCGGCCAAGGTACCAGCGGTAGCTCCCGTCCTTGGCGCGAAGCCGGAACTCGACCTCGTACGGCGTGGCGGTCGTGAGCGAGTGCGTCCATCGCTCTGCCACGCACGGCAGGTCGTCCGCATGGATCACGTTCTGCCAGCCTTCGCCAAGCACCTCTGCCGCTGTCATGCCGAAATAGTCGGCGACGCGCTGGGAGACGTAGTCGAGGGAACCATCCGGCTGCGCCGTCCAGATCTGCACGGGAATGGCCTCGGCGAGAAAGCGGTAGCGTACCTCGCTGGCGCGCAGCGCCTCACGTGCTTGTTCCGCTTCGGCGCGCGCTTCCCGCTCGCCCTTGAGCTGTGCGGACCTGGCATCCGCCAGTTGCTGCTCGCTGATGTCACGGAACGTCACCACGACACCGATCACGGCGCGCCCCTCCTTGATCGGGATGCTCGTATAGTCCACCGGCAGCCGCGCGCCCGCCTTGGTCCAGAAGATGTCAGCGCCGACGCGCTGCTGCACGGCGTCGGTGACCGACGACATGATCGGGCACTCCTCGGCGGGGAAGGGCGATCCGTCGGCGTAGTGGTGATGCGTGAGTTCGTGCATCGACTTGCCGAGCACCTCACGATTCGTGAAGCCGATCATGCGGCCGGCGGCTTCGTTCATGAAGATCGTGTGCCCCATCTGGTCGAGAAAGAACACGCCGTCGTCGATGGCGTTCAGGACCTGCGCGCCGCGGTCCTGGAGCAGGTGGAGGGCGCCGGCGACGCCGTCGTCGACGGTCTCGGTGGACTGCGGGGTGGGGAGGAACGGCATGGTCGGGAGTCTTGGGTCCGGAAGTGACGCGCGGTGGGTTCCATGACGAACGCTGATGCATGCTAGCGCGTTTCAACCCACGGGGCGAATGTTCGTCATGACCTCACGACCCTGGGTGCTCGCCGAGAGCACATGGAAGACCGTTGCCGCCACGCCGTACGAGGTCGCGGTGCTGCCGTGGGGCGCCACGGAAGCGCACAACTACCACCTGCCCTACGCCACCGACACGATCCAGAGCGAGGTGCTCGCCGCGGAAGCGGCGCGACAGGCATGGGAGCGCGGGGCGCGCGTCGTGGTACTGCCGTGCGTGCCGTTCGGAGTGAACACCGGCCAGCTCGACATCAAGCTGTGCCTGAACATGAATCCCGCCACGCAGGCCGCGCTGCTCGCGGACCTGGTGCACGCGATCGAGGGGCAGGGCATCGGCAAGCTGGTGATCTTCAACGGCCACGGCGGCAACGACTTCCGCCAGATGATTCGCGAACTCCAGGCGAAGACGCCGGTATTCCTCTCCACGCTGAACTGGTACAAGGTCGGCGACCCGAAGGCGATCTTCGCCGATCTCGGCGATCACGCCGGCGAGCTGGAGACGAGCGTGATGATGCACGTCGCGCCGGACCTCGTGCGCCCGCTCCACGAAGCGGGCGACGGCGCCGACAAGCGCTGGCGCATGCGGGCGATGCACGAGGGATGGGCGTGGGCGCCCCGTCGCTGGACGCAGGTCTCGGCCGACACCGGCGTCGGGAACCCGGCGCTCGCGACGGCGGAGAAGGGCGAGCGCTACGCGAGCGAAGTCTCGCGTCACGTGGCCGACTTCCTCGTGGAGCTGGCCGCCGCAGACGAGACCGACCTCTACACGGAGCGCTGAGTCGCATGCTCGTCGCATCGGTTGCCGAGTTCGTCGCCTACTGGTCGGGCGTGCGCGAGCGCACGTGGCGCGTCATCGAGCAGGTGAGGCCGCAGGACCTCGAGTGGCGTCCCGCGCCCGACCGCTGGACCGTCGGCGACATCGTGCGACACCTCGCCGGCATCGAGCGCGACATGTACGCCGAGAACGTGCGCGGTCGGCCGAGCCGCTACGCGGGGCACGGCCGCGACCTCGCCGACGGGCTGGATGAAGTTCGCGCTTTTCACCAACGCAAGCATGCGGAATCGGTGGCGTTGTTCGCAGCACTCACCCCAGAGCAGATGATGGGAAAGTGCGTCACGCCGGCCGGCACGCCCATCACCACATACAAGTGGCTCCGGGCCATGGTGGAGCACGAGGCGCACCACCGCGGGCAGCTCTACCTCATGCTCGGGCTGCGCGGCGTGCCCGTGCGTCCACTTTACGGTCTCACGGAGGCGGAAGTGCGCGCCCGCTCGGTGGCCGGACACGCCGATGGCTGAACGACACGCATGAGGGGCGAAGCGATCACGGACACGCCGCTGGACGCGCGGTGGTCGCCGGTACAGGATTAACGCATGCGTCAACTCGCCTTCCTCGCCACCTGCTCGCTCCTCGCACCACTGCACGCGCACGCGCAGGAGGCCCGAGCCGCGGAACCCTCGCCGCACGTGTCACCGGCGCTCGGCCTGCACTACGGCAGCCCCCTGCGCATCTCGGCGTCGGTTGGCATGCTCGTGGACATGAGCGAGCGACGCAACGACGGTATCGTCGCGGTCATCGAGCCGGGCCAGCAAGGCACCGCGGTCTCCACGGGCTACTTCCGCATGCTTGGTCGGTTCGGGTCGGGCTTCTCGTTGCGCGTTGCGGCGCTCCGTACGGCGGGCGAGCCGTGGAACGCGAGCCCGAACACGACGTACGCCGGGGTGGAGGGCAACCTGATGCTCGCCTTCGGCGTCGGCGCGCGCATGGGGTACCTGCGACGCACCAGCAAGCGGGTCGATGATTCGCACGACAACCTCGCCACGGTCGGCGTCCTGATCGGCATCTAGGAGCGTCCATGTCCTCGCTGCATTCCGAACGCGATCGGAGAATGATCGTCGAGCGCATGCGTCGCGTGCGACCGGAAACGGCGCCACGATGGGGCGTGATGACTGCGCCGCAGATGGTCGTGCACCTCACCGACGCCCTGCGTATGGCGACGGGTGACCTGGTTGTGCGGGGCAAGCAACATCCGGTCCGGTTTCCGCCACTGAAGCAGCTGCTCATCTACGTGCTGCCGATGCCCAAGGGGTCGCCCACGGCGCGCGAGCTGCAGGCACGCGTGCCGCAGGCGTTCGCCGGCGAGCAAGAGGCGTTCGGCGCGGCCATGGAGCGGTTTGCGCGGCGCGATCCGGCCGAGCCCTGGCCGCCGCACCCACTGTTCGGCGCGATGTCGCGTCGCGACTGGGGCGTACTGGCCTACCGGCACTGCCACCACCACCTCACGCAGTTCGGCGCATGACGATCGACTGGCCACTCGCCGGCGAGCTCGTGCTCGTCTTCGCCGTGATGTCATATGTACGTTGGCGCTGGCTCCGCACGCGCTTGCGACGGCTGAACAGGCCGCTCGCGCCGCCCGACCCGCCCGCGCCGGGGTGACGCAGCGCACACCCTGTCATCCCGAGCGTAGCGAGGGAGCTGCTTTTGTCATCCCGAGCGAAGCGAGGGATCTGCTTGTGCCTGCCGCCAATCCCTGACCCGAGGTAGCTGACGAGCGCACTAGATGCCGTGCAGTCCTGCCTCGGCGTCGGGATAGATGGTCGGCGGAGCGGATCGCCGACGCCACCGCCTGACGAGCCACACGATCAGCACGATCGGCAGCGCGATCTTGATTGCCACCAGACCAACGACCAGAAAGACGCCGACGGCCAGCAGCAGCATCCCGCCCATGCCCACCACGAGGAGCAGCGGCAACCCGATGGCGCCGAGCAGCAGGAACACCGGCGTACCGATGACGCCGAGGACCGCGAGGAGCGGCAGTCCGATGAACTTGAGGATGCCGGCGGCGGGGACCACCAGCAGGAGCATGCGCCCAAGCAAACCGGCGACGGTACGACCGGCGATGAGCTTGAGGAACAGTGCCTTGAGCATCAGCGACATGTGCGGGTCCTCTCGGAAGGCCACTTCGAGGGCGACGCGGACCGCGCCCCGACCGACATGGGCCCTACGTCGCCACCGAGTCGAAGTTTCCGGCTCGCGCACTTCCCACACCTCACCCTTCACACGACGCGAATGCCAGTCGTCCTGCGCACCGTTGGCCTGCTCGTCCTCTCGAACGTGTTCATGACGTTCGCGTGGTACGCACACCTGAAGAACCTGAATGACAGGCCGTGGTACATCGCCGCCCTGCTGAGCTGGGGGATCGCACTGTTCGAGTACCTGCTCCAGGTACCGGCCAACCGCATCGGCTACACCACGCTGAGCCTCGGCCAGCTCAAGATCATCCAGGAAGTCGTCACGCTGCTGGTGTTCATTCCGTTCGCCGTGTTGTACATGAAGCAGCCGCTACGCCTCGATTTCCTGTGGGCGGCCCTGTGCATCCTTGGCGCGGTGTATTTCGTGTTCCGGGGCCACCCGGGCGTGTAGCCTACGCTTCGAGCTCCGGCAGCGGCCGGGGCCTGGAGCGCAGCTGTGTGCGGCGCAGCACCGTGGCGACATCCGCGCTCATGGACCCCAGCGCTGCCTCGTGCTTCTGCAGCAGCTCCGAACTCGCCGATGCGTCAGGCGTGAGGCGCTGGCGGCGGAGCCGCACGTAGTTCAGGCGCAGAAGCCAGATCGCGTGATCCACGTCCTTCGCGTGCACCGGGTTGAACATCGCCCAGCCGGACGTCGGCGCCACGGGCAGTGGCTCGGCCAGGTGCTCGTGCACGATGCTGTGCTTAAGCGCGCGCGTCAGCGAGAGGTGCACGCCGCAATCAGTGTGGACGTGCCCGATCTGACGTCCCGCCAGGCGGAACTCGATCCCGTCGGCTCCCCCGGGCTCGTCGGAACTGGCGTGCGAACGCATCTCGACGCCGGGCCACCGTCGCACCTCATCCATGATGCGCTGCGCGAACGACTCGCGCTCCTTTCCGGTCAGCATGCCACCCTCCGGAGTGATCGTCGTGCGCCACCTGCGGGCGTGCTGGCGGTGCACCGCGCAACCAAGGCATACTCCATACCCTGTCCGCCCCACGTTCCCGCCTCAGCCCGTGTCTCATGCACATCCGCACCGTCCTGTCCCATCTGTTCCTCGCGCCCATCCTCGCATCACCCGCCTCGGCGCAGTGGACCGCGCAGCACAGCGGCACCGATGTGGAGTTGCGCGGGCTCAGCGTCGTCTCCCCGCGCGTCGCGTGGGCGAGTGGCCAGCATGGCACGGTGATCCATACCGCCGACAGCGGGCGCACGTGGACAGTGGACACCGTCCCGGGCGCCGCCGCGCTCGACCTCCGTTCGATCGCGGCGACGTCGCCGACCACGGCATTCGCCATGAGCATCGGCGATTCCTCGCGCATCTTCCGGACGACGGACGGTGGGCGCACGTGGTCGCTGCGGTACGTAAGCGTACGCAAGGGATCGTTCTTCGACGCCCTGCGTTTCTGGGATGCGAAGCACGGCATCGCGGTGAGCGATCCGGTGGACGGACACTTCCTCGTGGTCACCACCAGTGACGGCGGCAAAACCTGGCAGGAGTCGCCGAGCGATCGCATGCCCGCCGCCCTTGCCGGCGAGGGCGCCTTCGCGGCGAGCGGCAGTTGCCTCACCGTGGATGGCCGGGGTACGGCCTGGTTTGCGACCGGCGGCGCGACAGTCGCGCGGGTCTTTCGGTCAAACGACCGCGGGCGGTCGTGGACCGTGAGCAACGCGCCCATCCGCGCCGGCGCGGCGGCGGAGGGCATCTTCGCGGTGGCCTTCCGGGATGCGTCGCACGGCGTGGTGGTGGGTGGCAACTACCAGAAACCGGTACTCGGCGGGCGCAACTTTGCCCGGTCGAACGACGGCGGGCGCACCTGGACCGCGACCGACAGCGCTTCCTCTCCCACGGGGTTTCGCTCGGCGGCGGCCTTCGTGCCGGGCACGGGAGGCCGGCGGCTGGTAGCAGTGGGCATCAGCGGAACCGACGTCTCCACCGATGGTGGGGCGACCTGGGTGCAGACGGACACCGTGGGCTACAACTCCGTTCAGTTTGGTGGAGGGGTGGGTTATGCTGTCGGGCCGCGGGGTCGCGTGGCGCGCGGCGACTTCAAGGCAAGTCCGTGACGAGTAAACATTTGCCTTCCGGTGTCCTTACGGCGTAGCTTCCCCGATTGCCAGATCTCCACTCGAACGGCCCCCTGGCCGCTTCGGATCTTCGGCCCCCTCATCCACGACTATGCGCCTCTCGTCGAATCGAATGCTGCGGATCGCAGCGTTCGGGCTCGCGCTCGTTGCCTGTAACGCCGATCGCATCAGTGCTCCAGTAACACGCCCGGCGCCGGTGGGCACAGCGACGCCGGACGTAACGCCCGCATTGAGCGGGATCGTCATCAGCCAGGTATACGGCGGCGGAGGCAACACTGGTGCGACGTACAAGAACGACTTCATCGAGCTGTACAACGCGGGCAGCGCGGATGTCTCGCTCGCCGGCTGGTCCGTGCAGTACGCCTCATCGGCCGGGACGAGCTGGGCGACCACCGCGCTCGTGGGTACGATCGCGGCGGGGCACTACTACCTGATCCAGGAAGCCCCGGGAACAGGCGGCACGACGAACCTCCCGACGCCTGACGCCACCGGCGCCGGCAGTGGTATCGCGATGGCCGCCGGAGCGGGGAAGGTCGCCCTCGTCAGCTCGACGGTGGCACTCACCGGGAGCGGTTGTCCGTTCGCCGCCACGGTAGTGGACTTCGTCGGATATGGCTCGGCGGCGAACTGCTTCGAGGGCACCGGACCCACGAGCCCGACGCTGACCAATACCACTGCGGCCCTCCGGAAGGGCGATGGCCAGCAGGATACCAACAACAACGCGGCCGACTTCGTGAGTGGCGCACCGACGCCGCGCAACACGGCGACGCCGGTGTCGGGTCTGTCCGTCACGATCGCCCCGAGCGCCCCGACCGTCACCGTCAGCGCGAGCGTCACCTTCACGGTGACGGCGTCGCAGGGTGGATCCAGCGTGCCGGTCACGGCGGCGACGTGGACGAGCAGTGCACCTGCTGTCGCGACGATCGACCCGGTCACCGGCGTTGCCTCGACGCTGTCGGCCGGCACCACCACCATCGGTGTCACCGTCACCACGGCCAGCGGCAATGGCTCGTCGAGCACGGTGCTCACCGTCAGCGCACCTGCGACCCCCATCGCGAGCATTGCGGTGACGCCGAGCCCGGCGACGGTCAATCAGGGCGCGACGCAGCAGTTCACCGCCACGGCCTACGATGCCTCGAACCAGCCGATCTCCGGCGTGACCTTCACGTGGGCGTCGTCGGCGCCGACGATCGCGATCGTGAATGCGTCGGGTCTCGCGACGGGCGTTGCCGGCGGCGACGCCAACATCACCGCCAAGTCGGGCACTGTCACCGGCACCGCAACGCTGCACGTGAACGGCACCGGGCCATACACCCCGCCCAATATCCGCTTCAGCGAGATCCACTACGACAACTCGGGCAGCGATGTGGGCGAGGCGATCGAGATCGAGGGTCCGGTCGGCACCACGCTCGCCGGCTGGAGCATCGCGCTCTATGAGGGCAACCCGACCAGCGCGACGACTCCCCTCAAGGTGTACAGCACCACGCCGGTAGACGGGACGCTGACCGCGCCGATCGCGTGCGGCACACGTGGCGTGATCAAGATTGCGTATCCGGTGAACGGCATCCAGAACGGCGGCACGGCCGGCTCGCAGCCGGACGGATTCGCACTGGTGGATGGCTCGGGACAGCTCGTGGAGTTCCTGTCCTATGAAGGCTCCTTCACTGCGGCCGACGGTCCGGCCAACGGCATCACGTCGCGCGACATCATCGCGATGGAAGACAACCCGGTGCCCGCCGCCGGCCTGTCGCTGCATCGTAGCGCCGACGGCACCACATGGAGCGCGCCGTCCGCGGCCGACTTCGGCTACGTCAATGCGTGCGGCGGCCCGCCGCCCAGCAGCATCACGTTCAGCGGCCGCAGCCCCACCGCGGATCCGCCGCTTCCCGTCGGCTTCGAGGCGCAGGTCTTCGCCACGGAGAAGGTGGGCGGCTCGACCGTGAACACCACGTTCACCTGGACGTCCGACACCCCGGCGATCGCCAGCGTGGACCAGAACGGCGTACTGCGCGCGCTCAGCGCCGGCACGGCGGTGCTGCGTGCCACGGCCACCGACGGCGCCACGGAGACGTACGCGCTCCCGACGATCGTCGGCGTGCAGAGCTCCGCGCCCTACGGCGGCAACACCGAGTTCGGCGATCCGGTGGACAACGACGCGAGCAACGACTTCATCATTCGCCGCCTCGAATACACGTCGTCATTCAATCACCTGCTCGGCCGCCCGAACTGGGTGAGCGAGAAGCTGGACGCCACGACCTATGGCGCCGAGGATCGCTGCAACTGCTTCACCTTTGATCCCGAGCTGGAGGCGGCAGGCTTCCCGAAGTACACGACGGCCGACTACACGGGCGCTGGCGGCTTCGCGGGCTTCGGCATCGACCGCGGCCACATGACCCGCTCGGCGGATCGCACCGCCTCGAGCCTCGACAATGCGCGGACATACTACTTCTCGAACGTCCTCCCGCAGGCGGCCGCCAACAACCAGGGGCCATGGGCGATCATGGAGAACTACCTCGGCGACTTCGCGAAGAACCAGGGCAAGGAGGTGTACGTCGTCTCCGGTGGCTCGAGCAGCGCGGCGTTCCCGAGCAAGGGCTTCATCAAGGGACAGAACAAGATCGAGATGCCGGGCGCGGTGTGGAAGGTGGCCCTCATCATGGATCACGGAAAGGGACTCGCCGACGTGCACTCGGTGAATGACGTGCAGGTCGTCGCGGCCATCCTGCCGAACGACGCGAGCGTCAACCCCGACTGGACTGTTTACAAGACCACGGTCGATGCGGTCGAGGCGCTGTCCGGCTACGACCTGTTCGCGCTGTTGCCGACGAACATCCAGAACGCGGTGGAAAGCGGCGACACACCGCCGGTGGCCGCCGTGAGTGGCCCGACGAGCGGAATGGAAGGTGGTACCCTCGCCTTCGATGCGAGCGGCTCCACGGATGCCGACGCGGGTGATGTGCTCCACTACACGTGGACGTTCGGCGACGGTGGCACCGCCACCGGTGTCGCGCCTTCGCACACCTTCGCCGACAACGGCACCTACACGGTGACGGTGACGGCGACGGACACGCACGACGTGTACAGCACGGCGAGTCTCACGGTGACGATCGCGAACGTTGCGCCCACCGCCGTGATCTCGGCGTCGCCCACCACGCTCGTGGAGGGCAGCTCCTTCACGCTGAGCCTCGCCAGTGCGATGGATCCGTCGCCGGTGGACATGGCGTCGCTCACGTACGCGTTCGACTGCGGCGACGGCGCCGGCTACCGCGCGGCGACCTCCTCGTCGTCGGCGACGTGCACGCCCACCGACAACTACGCGCCACTCACCGTGCACGCGAAGGTGATGGACAAGGACGGCGGCGCCACCGCCTACACCACGACCGTGACGGTGACGAACGCGGCACCGGTGATCACCGGGTTCGCCGCGCCGACGGCGGCGGCGTCTGCTGCACAGGCGACGGTGTCGTTCACCGATGCCGGCGCGGCCGACACGCACACCGCCGTCTTCACCTGGGGCGACGGCCAGTCGTCCACGGTGGACGCGGGTCTCGCGTCGCAGGCGACCGCGACACACGTGTACGCACACGCCGGCTTCTACACCGTGGGCGTCACCGTCACGGATGATGATGGCGCGTCCGCGACCACGAGTACCCGGACGCTGATCGCATATGATGCGGCAGCCGGCCGCGTGACGGCGTCGGGATTCCTCCTCGGCGCCCGCGGCAGCAAGACCTACATCACCGCTGACGTACGCTACGACGGCAGCATGACGCCGACGGGGTCGTTCAGCATCGAGGGCAACCCGGCGGCGAACCTCACGTCGGCCTCGTTCGACTATCTCGTCGTCGAGGGATCCACGGCCACCTTCCAGGGCACGGGCGCGCTCACGGATGGCACGCCGGTGACCTTCCTCCTCCGCGGCATCGATCACGCGCATTCCGCCAGCCAGGCGGGTGGTCGCACGACGGCGGGTCCGCCGGGACAGACGGACAAGGACGAGGTTCGCGTCAGGGTCTGGAACACTGCCACCGGCGCCGTGCTCTACGACAGCCAGCCGGGTGACGCGCTGCTGGCGACGCCGATCGAGAAGATCCGGTCGGGCGGATTCAGCATCGTGGTTCCGTAATACGCAGCATCTGCAACACGCTTCGACCTGACGCGGGGCCAGCCATTCGTGGCTGGCCCCGCGTTGCATGTCAGGAAGTCGACGTCGCCGGGCCGAACAGGATCATGGCCACAGGCATCGTTGGCGTCGTCCCGCGTTCCCGGCTGGCGCTACGAACCGGGCACGCCTCGACCAACCGGACCGCACGCGCCAGCGCGCTCTCTGCATTCACGGTGAAGGGCAGCGCCACTCGCGCATGCTCGGCGAGCGCGCGTTCGGTGCCGAGGGGAAGGACGTCGAGCAGGCGCTCGCGGAGGCGCGTCAC
>JBDTYL010000209.1:0-3103 GCA_040005695.1 bacterium
CGAACAATCCGTTGAACACGGCTTTCCCGGGTCACTTTCCCGCCGGTACGCCGATTGATGCGCTGCTCACGCCGGAGTTCGCGCCGGGCGCGCCGCTCAGCGCGGGGCAGCACGTCAACACCGAGATCGATCACCCCGCGCAATTGCAGGCCGGTATCGGCTACACGGGAATTACGAACACGACGCTCACGGTCGACTACGCGTGGATCGACTACAAGTCGTTCAAGACGCTCGACGTCAACTTCGAAGGACCGGCGAACGACGCGGGACTCAGCCATACGCTCCTCGAGAACTACAAGAGCTCGAGCTCCGTCCGCTTGGGCGCCGAGCATGCATTCGCAGCAGGGTTCCGCGGGCGCGTCGGTTTCGACTGGATCGGATCCCCGGCGCCGGATGTGACGGTGACGCCGCTCCTCCCCGACATGAACCGGCGCAACTACACGCTCGGCATCGGTCTTCCCATCGGTGCGTCCTACACGCTCGACGCGGGCTTCCTGCACGTCGACACGGGTGGACGGCGCGGGCGAATCGTCGCGCGCTCGGTCGGAACCCCGCAGGAGACCCAGACGGCCGCTGAGCTCAATACCGGTTTCTACACGCTCAATGCGAACGTCATCTCGGTCAGCCTGAAAGTCAATTTTTAAACTCCACAGGGAGATCTCGGATGTTCTGTAACAGATATCTCGCCGGCGGAGTGGCCGCGATCGCGCTCGCAGTGACCGTCGTCGCGTGCAGCGGAGACAACGGTGCCGTGCAGGTGAAGCCGGTCGATCCGCTGTTCAAGACCTACGTGGCCATCGGCAACAGCATCACCGCCGGCTGGCAGTCCGCTGGCATCAACGACTCGACCCAGCATCAGAGCTACGCGGTACTCTTCGCGAAGCAGGTGCACACGGACTTCCGCATTCCGCTGCTCAACATGCCGGGATGCCCACCACCGATCGACAACTTCAACACGCAGCATCGCGTGGGCGGCGGTACCTCGACTACATGCGCGTTCCGTGTGCCTGCGGCGACGCCTGGCGCATTCAACAACGTTGCGGTCCCCGATGCGACGTCATTGTCGCCCACCGGCGCAGTGACAGGGCTCGACACCCTCGTCCAGAACGTGCTGACCACGCTCATCCTCGGCGGCGAAACGCAGGTGCAGCGTACGGCGGAAGCGCAGCCGACGTTCGTGAGCGCGTGGATCGGCAATAACGATGTGCTCAACGCATCGCTCTCGGGAATTCTCCCGGCGGCGCCGGGAATATCGCACGGCGTCACCTCTCTCACCGCGTTCACGACGAACTACAAGAACCTCGCGAAGGGGCTCAGGGCCATCCCGTCGATCAAGGGCGGCGTGCTCATTGGAGTCGTGAACACGGCGAATGTGCCGCTCCTCTTTCCCGCGGCAGCGCTCTACAATCCTGCGGTGAAGGCCGGCTTCGATGCGGCGGCCGGCACGACGACGGCGATCGATCCAACGACGTGTCCGACAACGACGACGTCGCTGATCAACTTCCAGCTCGCCGGTGCGATCCGCGCTGGTGCGCACCCGCCGCTCATCGCGTGCGAGGCGCTTCCGTCGCCGTTCGCGCCCGTTGGAAATGTCTACGTGCTCGATGCTGGAGAGCAGGTTGCGGTGTCGGACACGGTCGCCGCCTACAACGCGCTCATCTCGGCCGAAGCCGATTCATTGGGCTACGCGTACTTCGATCCGAATCTTCCGCTCGTCGCGCTCAAGCTCTCGGGGGACATTCCTGTGTTCCCCGATCTCACGCAGCCGACGGCGCCCTTCGGGCAGTACTTCTCGCTCGACGGGGTGCACCCGGCTGCAGCCGCGCACGTCGTGATCGTCAACGGCATCATCGATGCCGTCAATGCGAAATACGGCACGAGCATCGATCACGCGCCGGCTCCCTGAGTCGCGTTCGATGCACGGCAAAACGGAGCGCACCGCAGCCCGCGGCGCGCTCTGTTTTGCATCGCGAGTAGATTTGTTTCTCATGGCGGACTTTCCTGATGAGACGTCATCATCGCAGGAGTGGAGCGCGGAGCGCTACGCGCGCAATGCGCGATTCGTGGCGGAGCTGGGTGAGCCCGTCGTCGATTGGCTCGATCCGAAGCCGAGCGAGCGCGTGCTCGACGTTGGATGCGGCGACGGGGCGCTGACGGCCTCGATCGTCGCGCGTGGAGCGGCGGTGGTGGGAATCGATGCGTCCGCGTCGCTCGTCGCGGCGGCACGGGCCCGGGGCCTCGACGCGCGCGACATCGATGCGTATGCGCTCCCGTTTCATGCGGAGTTCGACGCGGCCTTCTCGAATGCCGCGCTGCACTGGATGCGCGACCCGGATCGTGTGCTCGCGGGCATTCGGCGCGCGCTCAAGCCCGTGGGTCGCTTCGTGGGCGAAATGGGCGCGCAGGGAAATGTGGCGACCATCTGCGCCGCGATTCTCGCCGTGCTTCGCGCACACGACATCGATGGCGAAGCGCGATGGCCCTGGTACTTCCCGTCGCCCGCGGAGTACGCGGAGCGCCTCGCGACGCACGGCTTCGCGGTGCATCGAATGGAGCTCATTCCACGGCCGACGCCGCTCCCCACCGGCATGCGCGGCTGGCTCGACACCTTCGCGAATCCGTTTCTGGTCGGCGTGGCCGGTGCGCAGCGCGACGCGATGCTCGAAGAGATGACTTCGCTGCTGGCGCCGAGTCTGCGAGGTAGAGACGGGGGATGGACGGCCGACTATGTGCGGCTCCGCTTTGCGGCGCACCTCGAGCGCTGACGCCCGTGGTGGACGGCCGCGGCGACTTGTCCGCGCGCGGGCGTCGCAATAACTTCGACGCTACTGCGGGAATAGCTCAGTTGGTAGAGCACAACCTTGCCAAGGTTGGGGTCGCGGGTTCGAGTCCCGTTTCCCGCTTCGATCGATGTGCATCATTCCCGCTGGGGTTCGACGCGACGTTCGTGTCGAGGAACGCATGATGGAAGGAATTGAGCTCGGCGCACGACTGCAGGCGGCATCGACGCGCTGCACAACGCGCGCGATGTGGCCGGCGCGCTCGAAGATGCTCGCGGGTGAGCCGCCGTTCGGCGGCCGGAATGCCCAGGCGGTCGTGTCGA
>JBDTYL010000210.1:0-7644 GCA_040005695.1 bacterium
TGGTGACGTCGTCGAGCACGTAGTCCTTGCGGCACGACTGCGCGCACGAGCCGCGATTGGCGCTCCGCTCGGAGATCATCCCCGACATGAAGCACTGCCCGCTGTACGAGATGCAGAGCGCGCCGTGAATGAACGTCTCGAGGCCGAGCTCCGGTACGGCCGCCTTGATGCGGCGGATATCCTCGAGCGTGTTCTCGCGCGCGAGCACCACGCGGTCGATGCCGAGCTGCTGCATCACGCGCGCACCGCTCTCGTCGTGCACGGTCATCTGCGTGGAGCCGTGCAGCTCGAAGCCCGGATACACCTGCTGGATGAGCCGCACGAGCCCGATGTCCTGTACGATCGCGGCGTCCACACCGCGATCGATTGCCTCGCCGAGGAACACCAGCGCATCGGCGAGCTCGGCAGGCTTGAGGAGGATGTTGAGCGTGAGGTAGATGCGCCGGCCGCGCTCGTGCGCCATCCGGCACGCTTCCCCGACTTCATCCAGCGTAAGCTGCGCGCCCTCGTCGCGTGCATTGAACCGCTCGGCGCCCAGGTAGACGGAGTCCGCGCCATTGGCGAGGGCGGCGCGGACGGCATCGAGGGAGCCAGCGGGAGCAAGAAGCTCGGGTACGGCGTGACGCATAGTCCCGAAATATAGCCGTCCGGAGAAAGCGCGCGGACGTCAGGGAGTTGGCCGGTCCGTGAGCGTCACGAGGATCACGGGGCCGGTGGCACGACCGTGAAAGCGCTGGGATGCATTCCCGGTGTCCAGATAGCGCATCTCGGCAATTGTCAGCGTCGGGATGCTGATGAGCGTGTTCACCGGAGACAACTGCCCACCATTCACCGACACCGTGATCGGGTGGATCGTCGCTGCGGCGCCGGCGGTCTTGTCGATCAGGTACGCGGGACGGAGCCGTTGAATGGCAAGATACGCCGTGGTGCCGAGCTGCGACGCCTCGGCCAGCTCGTCGCGGGTGATGACGTTGTACTCCCGCGAGGCCCGCAGGGAATCCGCCGGCGTCATCGGGGCGCCGCTCGGCGTGCGCCCGTGACAGGCCGTGGACGCGACGCCGCCGAGTGCAATCACCATGATGGACACCGCCGCCAATCGCATCACGATCCCTCGTCGAACCACCGTTTCGGCACGAAGCGCAGCGCGAGCGCCATCGCAAGGATGACGATGCCGAAGAGCCGCACGGAAGGCAAGTCGGCGCGCTGGCCGTAGCCCCACACCGCGATGCCCACGAGCGTGAGGATGATGCGCGCCTGGATGTAGCGGGTCATTCGACTCCCGGCTTTCGTTGTGCGCGGCGCACGGCGGCCTTGAAGTCCTCCGTGCCCCGCGCTTCCACGTTCGTCACCACGCCCGCGGCGATGCCGTCCTCGAACGACAGCGCGTCCAGCTTGTAGAGCAGCCACTTCGAGAGTGCGAGCGACGTCGCTGGTGCGAGCGCCACCTGTGCCAGCGTCGCGTTGATCGCGTCGTCGAACGTCGCGGCGGGCACGACTCGACTCACCAGTCCTACGCGCTCCGCCTCGTCCGCGCTGATGATGCGGCCGGTCAGCACCATGTCTGCCGCATGCTTTTCTCCCACGGCGCGCCGCAGCATGGCCATCTCCATCGCGGAGACGAACCCCAGACGCACCTCGGGATAGCCGAATTCCGCACCTTCATGCGCGAGCACGACATCGCATGCGGTGGCCAGGCCGGCGCCGCTGCCGAGTGCGCGGCCGCGCACCGTGCAGACGACGGGCTTCATGAGGGCGCGGATGGCGAGGTAGACGCGACCCGTCGCCTCCGCCTCCGCACGGTGCACCTCCGTGCCCGCATCGAGCGACCGCTCCAGCACGGCAATGTCCGTCCCGACGCAGAAATCCTCGCCTTCGGCACCGAGGTGGATGACGCGACACAGGGGATCGGACTCGAACTGTGCGAGCGCCGCGAACAGGTCGTCCGCCATCCGGCGGTCGAGCGCGTTGCGCCGCTCGGGTCGCGCGAGGATCACTCGTCCGACCGCGCCATCACGGAGCAGCCGGACTTCACTCACGACGCGGGCGCGGCGGGCAGGTGAAGCTGCGCGGCGCGATCGTCGGGGACGTCGAGCACCATGCGCAACATCGCCGTGGAAAATACCTTGCCCTGCGCGTCGGTCTTGAGCGACAGCGTGCCGCCGCCGTCGAGCGCACCGTGGAGCAGGAAATTCAGCGCGTGGAGGTTGGGCAGCTCGAAACGTTCGACGTCGCCGGTGATGACACCCGCGAAGTGCCTGCGGACGCGGTCCAGCGTGAGCTGTTCGGCCAGCAGCGGATACCACTCCGGCTTGAGCGCGATGACGCCGACGTTCGCCGTGTCGCCCTTGTCGCCCGAACGAGCATGCGCGAGGTCCAGCAGGCGCACCTTCATGACACCACCTCCACGCGAGTCTGCACCACCCTCTTGTCCACGAGCGCCGGCCAGTAGGCAACGATCTCCTCCACCTTCGGGCGCCCCCCGGCGAACCCCGTCACGCTCGGCGGACCGTTGAGCACCAGCGGCGCAATCTCGCGCGTGAATCGCTCCACCGTCTTCCGGTCGGGCGACCGCACGCCGACGCGTAGCTGCACCTCGTTGATGTCATGCGGCGGCGAGGACAGCGGACCATGCGTGGACGACACGCCGACGAACTCCGTGAGCAGCGAGTCGAACTTCAACCCCATGTTGTCGAGCCGTTCGCGCAGCACCCGGTCGGCGAGCTGCGCCTTCTCGAGCGCGTCGGGCCACGAGTACACCAGCGTCCCCACCGCCTTGAAGCCTGCGCGATACGCGATCGACACCTTCAGCTTGTCCGTCGCCTCGCGGCCCTTGATGCCGAATACCTTCACGCGGTTCTCGCCATCCGCCTTCAGGTGGATCGTCGTGAAGTCCGCGACGACATCCGGCGTGATGTAGCTGTGCGGGTCGCCCATCTCGTACACGCACTGCTCGCTCACCGACTGCACGTTGATGCGGCCGCCGGTGTTCGGATGCTTCACCACCGTGAACGTGCCATCCGCCTTCGCCTCGACGATCGGGTAGCCGATGTTCGCGAGGTCGGGGATGTTCCGCCAGTCGTAGAGACAGTTGCCGCCGGAGCACTGCGCGCCGCACTCGATGATGTGCCCCGCGATGATCCCCGCGGCCAGCTTGTCCCAGTCCTGCGGGCCCCACTCGAACTCGTAGCGCAGGGGCGCCATCGTGAGCGCGGTATCCGTGCTACGCCCCGTGACGACGACGTTCGCGCCCCGCGCCAGCGCTTCCACGATCGGCGTCGACCCGATGTACGCGTTCGCCGACAGCACGCGATCGCGCACGGTGCTCAGCGGCTCGCCCGATTCCATGTGCGACAGCGCGTGCCCCGACGCGATCAATTCGTCCAGTCGCGGCAGCAAGTCGTCGCCCGTGACGATCCCCACGCGGACTTTTCCTTCCGCGCCCGCCGAGCGTGCGACGTCGAGCACCGCGTGCGCGCACGAAATCGGGTTCACGCCACCCGCGTTCGCGATCACCTTCACGCCGCGCTCCACCACCGCCGGCAGCACGCTCTCCATCGCGCCGATGAAGTCGCGCGCATACCCCATTTTCGGGTCGCGCTCCTTCTGCTTCTGCAGGATGGACATCGTGACCTCGGCCAGGTAGTCGAGCATCAGGTAGTCCACCGGGCCGCCCTCCACCTGCCGGCGCGGCGCGTCGAGCCAGTCGCCCCAGAAGCCCTGGCCGGAGGCCACGCGTACGATTTTGTCCGGAGTGCCGGTCATGCGTTTGGGAGATAGGGAAGGACGAACGGCCCGATGTGCGGGCCTGGATTCGAGAGCGACGCGCGCAGTGCGAGCGCCAGCACGTCGCGGGTGTCTTCAGGATAGATCACGGCATCCACATAGCCGCGCGCTGCGGCGTACCGGGCATCGAGTTGCTCATCATAGTCGGCGCGCATCTCGTCCACCGCGCGCTGCGTGTCCGGATCCAGCGGCTTCTTCTCAGCCGATGCCTTCGTGATGGACGGACCGTGCACCGCCTGCACCGCCGCCTCGCCCTCCATCACCGCCATGCGTCCCGTGGGCCACGAGAAGATGAAGTCGGGGTCGAACCCCTGTCCCGCCATCGCATAGTACCCCGCGCCCGACGCGTGATTCACGGTCAACACGATCTTCGGCACGCGCGCCGTCGCCATCGCCTCCACGAACCGCGCACCAGAGCGGATCACCCCTTCGTGCTCCGACTCCGGGCCCACCATGAAACCGGAAACGTCCTGGACAAAGAGAAGCGGAATGCCCTGCCGGTCGCACCGCTCGATGAAGAACGCCACCTTCTCGGCACTCTCCGCATACACGATCCCGCCGAACCGCGGCTTCTCCCCGGCGCGACCCTTGATGAGCCCACGCTGGTTCGCGATGATGCCCACCGGAATCCCGTTGATGCGCGCATCGCCGCAGATCATTTCCTTCGCCAGCTCGGCCTGGAATTCCGCGAGCTGCCCATCATCGACGATGACGCGCAGGATGCGGTGCATGTCGTACGACATGCGGTGATCCGCCGGCAGCAACTCATACAGCGCATCCGCCGGCGCGCCGCCTTCCGCCGGCGCCAGATGTGCCCCCGACTTCTCCGGCGGCAGCTGCGCCAACAACTCGCGCAGCTTCACCAGGCACGCCGCATCATCATCCACCGCATAGTGTGCCACGCCGCTCACCTGCGTATGCGTCACCGCGCCGCCCAGCGTCTCCCCGTCGATCACCTGGCCCGTGGCGCCCTTCACGAGGTTCGGTCCGCCGAGCCCCATGAATGACGACCCTTTCACCATCACGATCAGGTCCGACAGCGCCGGCAGGTATGCGCCTCCCGCGATGCACTGGCCCATCACCGCGGCCAACTGCGGGATCCGCAGGTAGCGTCGCATGATGGAGTTGTAGTAGAAGATGCGGCTCGCCCCGTACTGCCCGGGAAACACGCCCCCCTGGTACGGCAGGTTCACCCCCGCCGAATCCACGAGGTACACGATCGGGATGCGGCAGCGCATGGCCACCTCCTGCGCGCGCAGGATCTTTCGGATCGTCTCCGGCCACCACGAGCCCGCCTTCACCGTCGCGTCGTTCGCCACCACCACCACCGGGCGTCCGTGCACGAGGCCGACCCCCGTCACCACCCCCGCCGCCGGCGCGCCGCCATCATATTGGTCGTAGCCGAGCAGCAAGCCGATCTCGATGAACCGGGACCCCGCGTCGCACAGCCCCGCGACCCGCTCGCGCGCCACGAGCTTGCCCTGCTTGTGCTGTTTCGCGATCCGGTCCGCCCCGCCGCCCAGGCGGAGTCGGTCCTCGAGCGCGCGGAGCTCGGCGCTCAGCTCGCGGAGCCGTGTCGTCACGAGCGGCTCAGGCTTCCTGCTGTTGCCGCTCGGCGAACCAGGCCTGGATGTACTCCACCAGGTCCGTCGTCGGCGTGCCGGGCCCGAACAGGCGGCCGCAGCCGAGCGCGTGGAGCGCCTCCATGTCTTCCCTGGGGATGATGCCGCCGCCCGTGATGAGGATGTCCTCGCGCCCCTGCTCGCGGAGGAGGTCGAGCACCCGCGGGAAGAGCGTCATGTGCGCGCCGCTGAGGATTGACAGGCCGACGACGTCGACATCCTCCTGCACCGCCGCCGTCGCGATCATCTCCGGCGTCTGGTGGAGCCCCGTGTAGATGACCTCCATACCCGCGTCGCGGAGCGAGGCGGCGACGACCTTCGCGCCGCGGTCGTGGCCGTCGAGGCCGGGCTTGGCGACAAGAACTCGGATGGGACGCATGGCAGCAAGCTAGCGGGCGCGCGGAGTTCGCGGCAACCGTGGTGCGTGAGGCCGGGCGGCCCGGGTCGACTCGGCCTCGCGAGGGAGGACGACGCGAAAAGTCCGCCGAATCCGAACGGGACATCGCAAGACCGCCGCAATGCCCCACCTGCCCGTGCACTCCCATGCTTCGACGCGCGTGAAACCGCCCATGCCACGCGAGCCTCGTCCACACACCTTCACCATCCCACACCACCCCGCGACCATGCGCCTCCTCGACGCCGTCCGCGACCGTATCCGTACCCGCCACTTCAGCCCATCCACCGAAGACGCCTACGTCGGCTGGATCCGCCGCTTCATCGCCTATCACAACCGCCGCCACCCGCGCGACATGCGCGAGCGCGAAGTCGGCGCCTTCCTCACCAGCCTCGCCGTCCGCGGCCATGTCAGTGCGTCCACCCAGAACCAGGCCCTCGCCGCACTCCAGTTCCTCTACAACGAAGTACTCGGCATTCCCCTCGCCATCGGCGACGACGTCATACGCGCCAAGCGGCCCAGCCGCATCCCCGAAGTCCTCACCCGTGCCGAAGTGCGCACCGTCCTCGAGGCCATGAGCGGGACCTCGCGCCTCGTCGCCACCATCCTGTACGGCTCTGGACTCCGCATCGGTGAGTGCCTCTCCCTCCGCGTCAAGGACGTCGACGTCGCCGAGCGTATCCTCACCGTGCGTCATGGCAAGGGTGGCAAGGACCGTATGACCGTGCTCTCCGAGAGCGCCGTCGGGCCCGTCGCCGCCCAGCTCGGCCGCGTGCGCGAGCTTCACGCCCGCGACCGCGCGAGCGGTGGGCGCATCGTCGTTCCTTTACCCGCAGCCCTCCACCGCAAGTACCCCAGCGCCGCCACCGATCTGGGCTGGCAGTGGCTCTTTCCCGCCACTCGCGTCATCACCACGGTCAGCGAACTCCTCCCCCGTGAGCTCGGCGACACCACCTTTCCCGACGACGACCGAATGGTTCGGTGGCACCTTCATCCCACCGTCGTCCAGCGCGCCGTCGCCGAAGCCGTCCGGCAAACCGGCATCGTGAAGCGTGCAGGGTGTCACACCTTCCGTCATTCCTTCGCTACTCACTTACTGGAGGCCGGCTACGACATCCGCACGGTGCAGCAGCTCCTCGGCCATCGCGACGTACGGACGACGATGATCTACACGCACGTCACGAAGAAGGGGTCGTTGGGCGTTCGCAGTCCTGGGGACTCGCTATCCGCCGACTAACAACGGCGCACATTCGCAGCGATCCCCTCGCACGACTCCGCGCACGTCCACAGCATTTGCCATCGGGCAACTTCGTCGCACGGCGGGCCATAGCGGTCTTGCACGGTGGGCAAAACGAGCGTAAGGTGGGCTGGGAAAACGGCGGCCTTGCGGGGGGTGCGCGGAAATGGTCCCTCGCATCACAATAGGCGTTAGGCTGACATACACGGGTGTACCATGACAACGGTCCAATGGTGAAAGTCATTGCGCGACCGAGCGCGGACGCCGTTCTCGTCGCCGTGCTGTTGTTCGCCTCCGCGGGAACGCTCGCCTGGTCGCGAGCTTGGACGCTCCTCGCCGTTCTGCTCGTCGTTCGCACCGCCGGCGCCCTAGTCATCCATCGCGTCAGTCCAAACCTTCTGCGCGAGCGCGCCGGGATGCCAGTCCGGAAAGACCAGCCCCGGCTCGACCGAGTGCTCCTCCTCGCAATCCTGGCAACCGGTTTTCTCGGTCTGCCTATCATCGCTGGGCTAGATTCATTCCGATGGCATGCGCTGCCGCGACCAGTTCCGGCAATCGCCGACCTTGGGCTTGTGATGTTCGCGCTCGGGTGGGGAATCAAGCAACTC
>JBDTYL010000211.1:0-3882 GCA_040005695.1 bacterium
TGGCCGTTTCTATTTCACGGCCCCGCCGATTTACACATATCTACGCACACGACCCTTCGCTGCGCTCAGGATGACAACAGGGAAAGCAGATCCTTCGCTGCACTCAGGATGACAACAGGGAAAGCAGATCCTTCGCTGCGCTCAGGATGACAATAGCTGCGCTCAGGATGACAATAGCTGCGCTCAGGATGACAACGACATCAGAAGAAGACCGGCTCGCGATACGCACCGAATACGTCTTCCAGTGCGCGACGGATCTCGTAGAGCGTGCAGTACGCGCGGGCGCAGTCGAGGATGTGCGGGAAGACGTTCTCCGTGCCGCGCGCCGCGAGACGCAGCTTCTCGAGCCGCGCATCGCACAGCGGCTGGTCACGCTCGGCGCGGACCTTCGCCAGCCGCGCCTCCTGCTCCTGCGTCACCAGTTCCCCGATCTTGAGGAGCGGGATGTCGAGCGTGTCGCCGTCGGCGGAGACGAACTCGTTGACGCCCACGATCACGCGCCGGTGCTGCTCGATCTCCCACTGCTGCCGCGCCGCGGACTCGTGGATCTTCCGCTGGAACCACCCCTGCTCCAGCCCCTCCACCACCCCGCCCACCGTCTCGATCTCGGCGAACAGCGCCTCGGCCTCGGCCTCGAGCTGATCCGTGAGGGCTTCGACATAATAGGAGCCGCCCAGGGGATCCATCACGTTCGGCACACCGGTCTCGAACGCGAGGACCTGCTGCGTGCGCAGGGCCACCTGCACCGCGTGCTCCGTCGGCAGCGCGAGCGTCTCGTCCATCGAGTTCGTGTGCAGCGACTGCGTGCCGCCGAGCACCGCGGCGAGCGCCTGGTAGGCGACGCGCACGATGTTGTTCATCGGCTGCTGGGCGGTGAGCGTGACGCCCGCCGTCTGCGAGTGGAAGCGCATGAGCTGCGACTTCGCGCTCTTCGCGCCATAGCGCTCCTGCATGTGACGCGCCCAGATCCGGCGCGCCGCGCGCAGCTTCGCGATCTCCTCGAAGAAGTCGTTGTGGATGTCCCAGAAGAACGACAGGCGCGGCGCGAAATCGTCCACCGCGAGCCCGCGCGCAATGCCGCGCTCCACGTACGTGAAGCCGTCGGCGAGCGTGAACGCGAGCTCCTGTGCGGCCGTCGCGCCCGCCTCGCGGATGTGATAGCCCGAGATCGACACGGTGTTCCACTTCGGCGCGTGGCGCGCGCCCCACTCGAAGCAGTCCACGATGAGGCGCAACGCCGGCTCGATGGGGAAGCACCAGGCGTGCTGCGCCATGTACTCCTTCAGGATGTCGTTCTGGATCGTGCCCTGCAGCTTCTCGCTGGACACGCCCTGCTTCTCCGCCGCCGCGATGTAGAACGCCCAGAGGATGATCGCTGGGCCGTTGATCGTCATCGAGGTCGAGACTTCGTCCATGGGGATGCCCTCGAACAGCACCTCCATGTCCGCCAGGCTCGAGATGGCGACGCCCGTCTTGCCCACCTCGCCCTCCGAACGCGGGTGATCGGAGTCGTAGCCCATCAGCGTGGGGAAGTCGAACGCCGTGGAGAGGCCCGTCTGTCCGTTGGCGAGCAGGAACTTGAACCGCTCGTTGGTGTCGCGCGCGCTGCCGAAGCCGGCGAACTGGCGCATCGTCCACAGCCGGCCGCGGTACCCCGTGGGATGAATGCCGCGCGTGTACGGAAACACGCCCGGTACGCCGAGCGTGTCCGCATCGGCATGCCCCACGTCGAGCGCCGAGTACAGCGGTTCCACTTCCTTCGAGGAGTTGGTGAAGCCGATCTCGCGCTTCATCCCCTTCTCGTACGCGGCGCGCCAGGCGGCGACCTCGGCGCGCAGGCGCTCGAGCTCCTCGTCGTGGCCATCGGACGGCTCGCCCGCAATTGCGTTGATGTCCCGAACCGATGTCATCGCGACGTCCGCGTCAGAAGGTCCACACTGCGCGCGAGGAGGTCGTCCGCGATGGCGAACGGAGTGGCCGTTCCCGTCTCCAGCTGGGGCAGCCGCTCACCGAGCCACTGGTTCGTCGCGGCGTCCGTCCAGAGCCGCCGACGCACCTTCGCCTCGACCACTTCCACCACGCGATCGCGCAGTCGCATGCGACGGCGCGCGCGCAGGGTCCCGCTGCGCTCAAGATAGCGGAAGTGCCGGTCGAGCGCCGCGACGAGCTCGGCGATGCCCTCATCCTTCACGGCAACGGTCCGCAGTACTGGCGGCGTCCACTGCGTGTCGTCCTCGGCCGCGGACGCCGCGCGCACCTGCTTCCGGATGTTGTTCTGCGACAGGTCCACGCCGTGGTGCGCGGGCACGTTCTTCATCGTGGCGCCCGCGCGCATCCCGAGCATCACCTCGATCTCGTTGCGCAGTCGGTCCGCGCCAGGCCGGTCGGCCTTGTTCACCGCGAAGATGTCCGCGATCTCCATCAGCCCCGCCTTGAGCGTCTGGATCGAGTCGCCGGACTCGGGCACCAGGATGACGAGGCACGTGTCCGCCGTGCGCGCGACATCGAGCTCGCTTTGCCCCACGCCAACCGTCTCGATGAGGATGCGGTCGATACCGAATGCGTCGAGGACGTCGCACGTCTCCCGCGTGGCCGCCGACAGGCCGCCGAGCGACCCGCGCGTGGCGAGCGAGCGGATGTACACGCCGGGATCGAGCGCCACGTCTTCCATCCGGATGCGGTCGCCGAGGAGCGCGCCTCCGGTGAAGGGCGAGGTCGGGTCCACGGCGATGATGCCGACGGTGAGGCCCTGCGCGCGGTAGGCGCGCGTAAGGCCCGTGGTGAGCGTGCTCTTGCCCGCGCCCGGTGGTCCCGTGATGCCAATCCGCCGCGCGCGGCCGAGCGACGGATGCCACGTCGCAAGCAGCTCCTCGAAGCCGGCGCGGTGGTTCTCGACGATGCTGACGGCGCGCGCGAGCGCGGCCGTCCGGCCGGCGGCGAAGTCCGCGAGCAGTTGCTGATGGATGGGCACGGTCACGGCGCGGGCGGCTGGGCGGGTTCGTCATGCTCGTCGCGGATGTCACCGACGAGCTCCTCGAGCAGGTCCTCGAGCGTGACGAGGCCCACGGTGCGGCCGGCGTCATCCTGCACGATGGCGAGGTGCGTGCGCGAGCGCAGCATGCGGAACAGGAGGTCGCTGCACGGCATCGTGGCCGGCGCCTTCGCCACGGGGCGGAGGTCGGGGCGGCGCTCGCCGCGCAGCTTGAGCACGTCGAAGGCGTGGATCATCCCGACGACGTTGTCGATGCTGCCATCGTACATCGGCACGCGGCTGAAGGCAGACGTCGCGACCTCCTCGGCGATTTCCCGCCCGCTCGCTTCGCGCGCGATGGCGAAGATCTCGTCGCGCGGAATGGCGACGTCACCCACGTGCTTCTCCCCGAACTGCATCACGCCGGTGATGATCTCCATCTCCTGCGGCTCACCGACTCCCTCCAGCTCCCCCTCGCGCAGCAGGTCCTGGATGGTGTCACGCTCGGCCGGCATGCGCCGCTCGAAGCGGCGACTCGCCAGGCGTCCCGCCGCCACCACGGGCGAGGCGATGAGCGCCGCCGCCTCGAGGAGCGGCGAGAACAGCGACGCCACCTGCGGCGCGAAGCGTCGAGCAACGGCGCGCGGCAGCAGTTGGCCGACCACGATCACGACCGCCGCAAACAGCGCGAGGCCCTCGGCCGTGGAGGCAAGATCCTGCGTGGAGTCGCTCGCCAGCAGCTCGCCGCTGAGCACGAGGATGAGCGCGACGGTGGCGCTCGAAGCGATGATGAGCCGCTGCGGACGCTCGAGGTAGGCGAGGGCCGCCCGCGAGCCCCGCAGCTGCTGCTCCACCCAGTGCCGCAGCCAGATGCGGCTCACCGAGCGCATCGCCATGCCGCCCGCCGTGAG
>JBDTYL010000212.1:0-3610 GCA_040005695.1 bacterium
ACGGCGACTACGACGTGGACGGCATGTGCTCCACCACGCTCATGACGCGCGCCCTCCGGCTGCTTGGCGGCACTGTGGTGCCGTTCATTCCGCAGCGCCTGGTGGACGGCTACGACCTCACCGATGCCGGCGTGCGCGCCGCGCAGGCCGCGGGTGCGACCCTCGTGGTGACGTGCGACTGCGGCACGAGCGCGGTGCAGCCGGTGGCAGCACTGCAGGCCGCAGGTATCGACGTCATCATCAGCGACCACCACCTGCCCGGCGGTGACCTGCCGAACGCGTTCGCCGTGCTGAATCCCAAGCGGCCCGGCTGCGGGTCGGAAGACAAGGACCTCGCCGCCGTGGGCGTGGCGTTCAAGCTCGCGCTCGCGGTGACGCGCGCGATGGGCGGCAATGAGAACCAGGTGTTGGGGATGCTCGACCTCGTCGCGCTCGCGACCATCGCCGACATCGCGCCGCTCAAGGGGGAGAACAGGATCTTCGCGCGCTATGGACTCCGCATGCTGGCGGAGACGCAGAACATCGGCCTGCGCGCGCTCATCCGCGCCGCGGGACTCGACGGCAAGCCGCTGACGGCCGGTCGTGTGGGCTTCATCCTCGCACCGCGACTCAACGCGGTCGGCCGACTGGGGAAGGCCCTGCGCGGTGTGGAGTTGCTCACGGCGACGAACGAGCATGACGCCAACGCCATCGCGCGCGAGCTGGAGGAGATGAATGCGCGCCGGCAGGAAATCGACCGAGCGGTGCTCGAGCAGGCGCGCCAGCGCGTCCTCGCCCTCGACCTCGAGGAGACGTATGGCATCGTGATCGCCGAAGACGGCTGGCATCCCGGTGTCATCGGCATCGTCGCGTCGCGCATCGTGGAGGAATTCGGTCGTCCCACCATCCTCATCGGCCTCGACGGCGACGAAGGGAAGGGGTCCGGGCGATCCATCTCGCGTTTCGACCTGCATGGCGGCATCGGCCGGTACAAGCACCTGCTCAAGCGGTTCGGCGGACACCGGAGCGCGGCCGGCGTGACCATCGCGCGCGACCAGGTGGAGGAGTTCGCGCGTCGGTTCAACGAGGGCGCGCGCGAGGTCCTCACCCCCGACGACCTCGTGCCCGAGCTGCGCGTGGACATGGAGGTCGCCCTCGCCGACATCACGCCGGAGTTCGAGGCGCTGCTCCGCCACCTCGAGCCGTGCGGCATGGGCAATCCGTCGCCGATGCTCGTCACGCGCGGCGTGCGGCTGGCCGCGCCGCCGCGCCGCGTGGGTGACGGCGGCCTCAAGCTGTCCATCCAGATCGCTGGACGAGAGAACCTCGAGGCCATCGGCTGGTCGCTCGGCGCGCGCATCACGGAGCTCGACGTCGGCCGGCCGTTCGACATCGCGTATCGACTCGAGCGGGACGAGTTCCGCGGCGTGTCGCGGCTGCAGGCGCGGCTCTCGGACTTCCGCGTTCACTGACGTGCGGATCGTCGCGGGACAATGGCGCGGCCGGCGTCTCGTCGCGCCCGACGGCGACGTCGCCCGCCCCACGGCGGACCGCGTACGCGAAGCCTGGATGAGCATCATCACGCCGTGGCTGCCCGACGCGCGCGTGCTCGACCTGTTCGCGGGATCCGGTGCGCTGGGCATCGAAGCGTTGTCCCGCGGCGCCGCGAGCGCCGACTTCGTGGAGAAGGCCGTGCCCAGCCTCGACGCCATCGCGCAGAACCTGACCGCGGTGGGTGCGGGCGCGGAGGCGCGCGTGCATCGCACCGACGCCGTGGCGTTCGCGAAATCGCTCGAGGCGCACGCCTACGACGTCGCATTCGCGGACCCACCGTACGATCGCGGCCTCGCCGCGCAGGTCGCCGAGCTGTGGCTGGCCACGCCGTTCGCCGAGGTCCTGGGCATCGAACACCGCGCCTTCGAGCGGCTGCCGGATGGCGGCGAGCGACGAAAGTACGGCGGGACCGCCCTCACGTTCTACCGCGCGGAATGAGCGGCGGGCGCGTTGCGCTTTCGCGCTCAGGCGTTGATCCTTCCCGGGTGCCCAACTCACGCATCGCCATCTACGCGGGCAGCTTCGACCCGATCACGCGCGGGCACGAGGACCTCATCCACCGCAGCCTCGAGTTCGTGGATACGCTCGTGGTGGCCGTGGCAGTCAACTCCACCAAGGTGCCGCTGTTCACCAGCGAGGAGCGCGTGGAGCTCATCCGCGCGTCCGTGGGAGACGACCCGCATGTGCAGGTTCGCTGGTTCGGCGGCCTGCTCGTGGATTTCGCGCGCGAGGTGGGCGCGTCACTGCTCATCCGCGGGCTGCGCGCCGTGAGCGACTTCGAGTACGAGTACCAGATGGCACTGATGAACCGGCACCTCTCCCCGAAGCTGGAGACGGTGTTCATGGTACCGTCGCTCGACACGACGTACATCAGCGCCAGCCTCGTGCGCGAGGTAGCGCGATACGGCGGCGACGTGGATGACCTCGTGCATCCCATGGTCGCCGCCGCGCTCCGCGCGAAGATCGCCGCGACGTGAGTTTCCTCGAGTCGCTGCACGCGCGCGCGCGCGCACGGCCGCGCCGCATCCTCTTTCCCGAGGCAGCGGATCCGCGCACGCGCGAGGCGGTCCGCGCGCTGCAGGCGAGCGGCGTCGTGGAACCCGTGCTCGTGGGAGCCGCGGCGGACGCGATGGACGGCATCGAGCTCATCGAGGTGTGCGCCGGCGCGCTGGCCGACGAGGTCGCGGCGCAGATCCTTGCGGTGCGCGCCCCGAAGGGAATGACCGCGGACGAGGCGGCCACCCACAGCGGCCGGTCGTTGCTCGTCGCGGACGCCCTCGTGCGCTGGGGTCGCGCCGATGGCTGCGTCGCCGGCGCGGTGACCACCACGGCCGAGGTCGTCCGAGCCGCACTCTGGCTCATCGGTCCCGGCGACAAGGTGCGCACCATCTCGAGCGCATTCTACATGGACGTGCCACCGTTTCGCGGTGGCGAGGGCGAAGTGCTCACGTTCACGGACTGTGCGGTGGTGCGCAAGCCGACGGCGGGCCAGCTCGCCGACATTGCGATCGCCGCGGCGCGCGACCGGATACGCATCGTGGGCGACGTGCCCCGCGTCGCGTTCCTGTCGTTCAGCACGAAGGGCAGCGGCAGCGGGGAAAGCGTCACGCGCATCCGTGCTGCCATGGACGAGGTGCACCGGATCGCACCCGAGCTCGCCGTGGACGGAGAATTGCAAGGAGACGCAGCGCTCATTCTGGACGTCGCGGCACGAAAGGCGCCAGAGAGCCCGGTGGGTGGGACGGCGAACGTGCTGGTCTTCCCGGATCTCGACGCCGGGAACATCGCCTACAAGCTGGTACAGCGCCTCGCGTCGGCCCGCGCGGTGGGTCCCATCCTCCAGGGGATGCGCCACCCATGCAATGATCTCTCGCGCGGAGCGAGCGCAGAAGACATCTTCAATGTGGCCGCAATCACCGCACTGCAGGCGGGCGACTCGGCGGACACACTACTGAACGGGATCCGTCAGGAGACAGGCACATGAGCTTCTCGATCAAGAAGCAGGGTGAAATCGTCGTGGTCGATGTCGAGGGGCAACTCATCGTTGGAAATCGCCAGGAGCTCAAGCAGAAGGTGC
>JBDTYL010000213.1:0-17100 GCA_040005695.1 bacterium
GGCCAACATTGTGGCGCCCATCTTCGGCGGCATGCCCGCCACCGGCGCCATCGCCCGCACGGCGACGAACGTCAAGAACGGCGGGCGCACCCCCGTCGCCGGGATCATTCACTCGCTGACGCTGCTGGTGATCACGCTGTTCTTCGGGCGCTGGGCCGCCTACATCCCCATGGCCACGCTCGCTGCGATCCTCGTCGTCGTGGCGTACCACATGAGCGAATGGCGAGCCTTCCGCGCAGAACTCAGCTCGCCGCGGAGCGACGTGGTGGTGCTGCTCACCACCTTCACGCTCACCGTGCTGGTGGACCTCACGGTCGCGATCGAGGTGGGCATGGTGCTCGCGGCGTTCCTCTTCATGCAGCGAATGGCCGCGGTGGCCAACGTGAGCAACGTGACGGCGGCGCTGACCACCGCGGATGAGGAGCACGAGGGCCCGCTGCTCGACCATCGGACGATTCCGGCCGGCGTGGAAGTCTACGAAATCAACGGTCCGTTCTTCTTCGGTGCGGCGCAGGCCTTCCGCGACACAATCGGGCAGGTGGCCGGACGCCCCAAGGTCCTCATCATCCGCATGCGGCACGTGCCGCTCCTGGACTCGACCGGCATGCGCACACTGCGCGACGTGGTGCATCGCACGAGAAAGGACGGCACGGTGGTGATCATCGCCGAAGCACCACCGCAGCCGCTCGCAGCCCTCACCGAATCGGAGACCGGCAGCGAGATTGGGCGGCAGAACATCGTGCCCTCGCTGGAGGCGGCGCTCGCCCGCGCGCGCGAGGCACTGTCGGGGCGACCGTCGTCCGTGCGGGGGCATCCCGTCATCCAGTAGCTCCGACCCTGAGCCGCAATTGCCGCATGGACGTTGACGTCATCGTGGTCGGGGCGGGACTCGCCGGCCTCGTCGCTGCCACCGAGCTCGCCGACGCCGGACGCCGCGTCGTCATCGTGGAGCAGGAACCCGAGGCGTCCCTCGGCGGACAGGCATTCTGGTCATTCGGTGGCTTGTTCCTCGTCGACTCGCCCGAGCAGCGTCGCCTCGGCGTGCGGGATTCGCTCGCACTGGCACGACAGGACTGGTTCGGGTCGGCGGGTTTCGATCGCGCGGAGGACGTCTGGGCGCAACGATGGGCTGACGCCTACCTCGAGTTCGCCGCCGGTGAAAAGCGTGCGTGGCTGCACGCGCAGGGCGTGCGTTTCTTCCCCGTCGTGGGGTGGGCGGAGCGCGGCGGCGCGCTGGCCACGGGACACGGGAACTCCGTGCCCCGCTTTCATGTGACGTGGGGCACCGGCCCCGGCGTGCTCGCGCCATTCGTGAGGCGGGTGCGCGATGCTGTCGCGCGTGGGCTCGTGACGTTCCGCTACCGGCATCGCGTGAACGTCCTCAGCACGACGAACGGCGCGGTCACCGGCGTGGAGGGCGATGTCCTCGCACCGAGTGACGCGGCGCGCGGCGTGGCGAGCTCGCGCGACGTGGTGGGGAATTTCTCGCTCGACGCGCCAATCGTGATCGTGACGGCGGGCGGCATCGGCGGCAACCACGACCTCGTGCGCGAGTGCTGGCCCGCACGACTGGGCGCCGCGCCGGCGCGCATGCTGTGCGGCGTGCCCGCGCACGTGGATGGCCGCATGCTCGGCATTACCGAGCAGGCGGGCGGACGGATCGTCAACCGCGATCGCATGTGGCACTACACCGAGGGCATCCAGAACTGGAATCCAGTCTGGGACCGGCACGCGATTCGTATTCTTCCGGGGCCGTCGTCCGTGTGGCTCGACGCGCTGGGACGGCGGCTACCCGCGCCATGCTTCCCCGGCTTCGATACGCTTGCCACGCTCGAGCACATCCTCGGTACGGGCTTCGACTACAGCTGGTTCGTGCTCACGCAGACGATCATCGAGAAGGAGTTCGCGCTGTCGGGGTCGGAGCAGAATCCCGACCTCACGCACAAGAGCGTGCGCCAGGTGCTCGCGCGCGTGCTCCCGGGCGCCACGCCGCCGGTGGAAGCATTCAAGGCCCACGGTGCGGACTTCGTGGTCGCGCGGTCCCTGCCGGAACTGGTGCGCGGAATGAATGCACTCACGGATGTGCCGCGCCTCGATGCGGCGGAGGTCGAGCGCGTGATCGTCGCGCGCGATTCGCAGCTCGCGAATCCATATGCCAAGGATGCACAGGTGACCGCCATCCGCGGCGCGCGGGCCTATGTCGGTGATCGCCTCATTCGCGTCGCGCGTCCGCACCGCCTGCTCGACCCCTCGGCAGGTCCGCTCATCGCCGTACGCCTCTCGATCCTCACGAGAAAATCTCTTGGCGGCCTCCAGACGGACCTGTCGTCACGCGTACTCGGCGCAGACGGGACGCCCGTTCCCGGCCTCTATGCGGCGGGCGAAGTGGCGGGCTTTGGCGGCGGCGGCATGCATGGTTACCGGTCGCTCGAAGGCACCTTTCTCGGAGGCTGCCTGTTCTCGGGACGCGTAGCGGGCCGCGCCGCGGCTGCGGCCTCGTAGCGCCAAGCGCGTCGCACGAGGGTCGGCCGCGGCCTTGGTTAGGTTGCAGCATGAGGGTAGAACGCGCTCCCTCGCCGGGAGAGGAGCTGGCGAACAGCATCACGCACGGGGTGGGACTCGCACTGAGTCTCGTGGCGACGCCCGTGCTCGTCGTGGTGGCGGTCGCGACGCACGACCCGTGGCGTATCGTTGCCGTCAGCGTATTCGGGGCGACGCTCATCCTGCTCTACGCCGCATCGACGCTCTATCACTCGGTGCGCGGGCCGAGGGTGAAGGAGGTCTGCCAGCGCATCGATCACGCATCGATCTACCTGCTCATCGCCGGCACGTATACGCCGTTCACGCTCATCAGCATTCGCGGCGCATGGGGCTGGAGCCTGTTCGGGGTCGTGTGGGGCATGGCGATCCTCGGTGTGGTGCTGAAGAGCAGCTTCGGCGCCCGACTTCCGGTGCTCTCCACGGCGCTCTACCTGGCGATGGGCTGGATCATCGTGCTCGCGCTGCGCCCTCTCTCGATGCACGTGGCGCCACCGGGCATGCACCTGCTCGCACTGGGCGGCCTGCTGTATACGGGGGGCGTGGTATTCTACGTGTGGGAGCGCATCCGCTACGGCCACGCCGTGTGGCACGTGTTCGTGCTCGCGGGCAGCATCTCCCACTTCGCAGCCGTGCTCTGGTATGCGCTCCCGCCCGGTTCCTGATGGCGCGGTGTGTATCATTCGTCAGCGGACTGTCAACCGCGTTCGATAGGACGGCCGACTGTTCGCGTCGGCACTCATCCTGCTCATGACAGGCGCTCAACCCCAACGCAGGATGAGGACACATGAACAAACGCATCACGAAGAAGCGGGTGCGCCGTATGCTCCTCATCGAGCTCGCGGTACTCTTCACCGACCCGGCGGACGCCATCGCGTGGCTCGAGACGCCGCTGCCGCAGTTCGAGGGCCGCACGCCGCGGCAGACCATCGCCGCCGGCGAGATCGAGCGAGTGACGCTGCTGCTCGATGAGCTGAATACTGCGAGCGGGGTAAAGCGGGCGGGGTAGGCGCGCTCCGCCTGCGCTTGCTGGCCTCATTGCTGCAAAGGGTCCCGCCATGGCTCACCGGGAATTCGTCGCGAGCAACGGAGTTGCCTGGCAGGTGTGGGAGGTCATCCCGCAGTCCGTGGATCGCCGTCGCCTTCGGGAGCGTCGCATCGCGCCTCGCGACGAGCAGGATCGGCGAAAGCGTCACGAGGCACGCCTCCGTCCCAGCGACGGCGACACCGACGGCTGGCTCGTGTTCGAGAGCTACGACCAGAAGCGGCGCCTGCGCCCGATTCCGCGTCAGTGGGCGCGGGCGTCCGACGAGGAGCTCGAATCGATGTGCGCGCGGGCCGCGCGTGCATCGCGCCCGAGTCGTCGCCTCATCGAGTAGCTAACTGCAGGCCGCCAGCAGCCGTCGCGCTGCGGGTGACATTGGAAACCGCTCCTGCGCCGCGCGTGCATGCGGTCGTGCCTTGCGGCAGTCGCCGCGACCGACGTAGAGCTGCGCGAGGCGCACGTGGATCCGATAGCTGCCCGGGTCGATGGTCGATGCGCGTTCGAGCACGGACGCCTTCGCCGTCGTCGCATACACGGCCATGGCCGTGAGTTGCGCCCCGCTGCGCATCACCGCGAGTCCGCCAATCCCTGCCACCAGCACCAGCATCGCGAGCCGCCGCAGCGGACCCACGGCGTAACCGGCGCGCTCGCGTGCCGGTGCGGCAAGCGCGCCCACGAGGGTCCACCCAACGAGCGCCGGTGCCGGCAGCAGCAGCACCGCGTCGAACGCGCCAACGATCGCGAGCACGACGAGCGTCGCCAGCAGGACCGCGCACGCCACGCGGTCCTCCGTGCTGGCGGCGCCGGTGAGGCCGCGTACGCCGTCCACGAGGAGCGCGAACAGCGCAGCCGCAATGATCACCAGCGCCAGCGGACCGCGCTCCGACAGGAACGACACCCAGTCACTGCTGGGCCACGGATTCGACGTCATGCCGTCGCGGCCGAGCGACGGGTCATCCGGCGAGGCGAAGCGCGGATACACCACTGGCCAGTTCCCGGGCCCGACGCCGAGCAGTGGATGATGCAGCGTCATGCGCAGCGAGTTGCCGTACTGGATCAGTCGCCCGTGTCCACTGCCGCCCTTGTAGTTGACGATGCTGTGCGCGGTGTCGGCGTACGGCGAGTCGCTGTTCCAGTCGAGGGTGTTGGGCAGCACGAGGGCGGTTCCGGCGCCGGCGCCGGCCGCCAGGAACAGCGGCAGCAGGCGCGCGGGCTTCAACGTGCCGTCGCGCCGACGCAGTGCGATGATGCCGGCGAGCACCAGCACCATCAGCCCCACCACGAGCGCGAGCCACGCGGCGCGACTTCGCGAGAGGATCAGCGCGGCCGCGACGAGCGCGCTCCCGCCACACCACCGCATCAGCGACGCACGCGTGGGCGCACGCAGTCCGCAGAAGAGAAGGGCAGGCAGCGTGATGACGCACAGGTGCGCCATGAAGTTCCGGTTGCCGAACGTGCCGCCCGGCGCCCGGTTGAGGCTCACGAACTCGCTCGAGATCCCGTAGGCCTGCAGGAGCGCCGTGACCGCGCCGACGATCCCCGCCGTCGCGAGGGCAGCCACGAGTGCGCGTGAATGACCCTCGCGCGCGAGCAGGCGCCCGCACCAGAAGCACGCGACACTCGCCAGCGACAGCGCCACCGCACGACCCGCGAGCCACCAGTTCGAGGCGAAGAGCAAGGATGCGAGTCCAAGCAGGAGCCAGAGGGCGAGCAGCTGGTCCACGCGCGACAGCGTGATGCGCCGCACGCGAATGAGGCACAGTAATCCGGCCAGGAGCGCCGTCACGCACAGCACGAGCTCCTTGGGCACGAAGAATCGATCGAGGTCGAACGTCTTGTACGGCGCCGCGGCCAGCACCACGGCGATGGCGCCCGCCTGGAGCACGCGAAGCGCGGCGCGCCGCTCAGCGTTCGGCACGGGTCGCATGACAGGGCGACTCGCCCGCGTCGCGAAACGCGCCGGCGTCCGCGGGCAGGAAGGTCCAGCGATAGCGATCCGGCAGCAGCGTGAGCTCGAGCAGTCCGAAGGTGTCCGACGATTGCGCCTCGCTGCCCGGCTGCAGGGCGCCCACTGCATAGCGGCGTGCGCCACCCGTGCCCACGACGAACTGCCGTACGCCGGCACTGTCCGCCGTGCCCGCGGCATCCATCGGAGTGAAGCGCTCGTAGAGGTGGTCGTGTCCGGCGATCGCGATGCTCACACCGTAACGCACGAGCACGTCCCAGATGGGCCGCACCAGCGCGTGGCCGCTGTGCGGACCGGAGCTGTACCGCGGATGATGCATGTAGGCCACGGTGCATCGGCCCAGGTGTGCCGCGAGATCGCTGCGCAACCACGCCACCTCCGGGGAGCCGGCGTCGATGGTGATGTTCGTGTTCAGCGCAATGACGTGCCAGCGACCCAGGTCGTAGCTGTAATAGCCACCCGGTGCCGCGCCCGCCCGGTCGCCGAAGTACTCGAAGTACTCGCTCGCGTCTCCGTCGGTGTACTCGTGGTTGCCGGGTGCCGGACGGATGCGCGCGAGATGGCGACCCCACGCCGGATCAAAGCAGGTACGCAGGGGATGCGGATCGCGCCTGCTGCGATACGCGACGTCACCGGCGATGAAGATGGTGCCCGGCACCGAATCGAGCAGGCGCGCGGTGCGCGGCGCGCCGTCGGTGCGGCAGTCGGCCACGTCGCCCGCGCCGACGAGGATCGCAATGGAGTCGTTGGTGGCCGCGCCGAGAGGACGCATGCGCCTCTCCTCACCACGACCACATGCCGTTGCCAGCAACGCCAGTCCTGCACAAACCACGTGACGGCGTCGAACCCCGACGCTCATCGCGCCGGCAGGCGCCACGCCTCGCGCAGCCGCTCGTACTCGGCGGCCGGAAGCTGCACGAGTGCCGGATGGTGTGCGGCGTCGAGCCATCGCATGAGCGCCTCGAGCTCGCCGGCGTCCAGCGCCGTGCACCCCGCCGTCGTGGAATGCGGACCACCCCAGATGTGCAGGAAGATGCACGACCCTCGGCCCGCCAGCGGCGGTGCGGCATTGTAGCCGACGATCACGCCGAGCCGGTACTGGCCGATCTGCCGCATGTGTTCCGCGCTGTGCCAGTCCACACGACTCACCGTCGCGCGATCCACGACGGTGTTGTAGTGGGCCGACGCGCCGTCGTCCACGCAATCGCTTCCCGGCTGGAGCGATACGTACGGCATGCGCAGCCACGAGAGGTCGGCGCGCGGCGCGAAGCCGAACGCGGTGTCGAGCGGGAAGGCGCCCGCCGGCGACCGACCGTCGCCCTCCTGCTTCACTGGCTGCGCCGGCGACGGCGCCAGCGCGGGCCCGTCCCACGCGAGTCCTGTTCGGCCGACGACGATGGGGACGGCTGCGGCGACAGCCTGCCACGCGTCCCGGATGCCTGGACGCGTGAAGCGTCGCAAGGTTCCCGTGGTCGCATTCCAGTCAGGTGTCACCACGACGACGAGCTGTCGGGAGGTCTCCAGCGACAACGGAGTTGCTGCGTGCTCGACGCGCGTCACGGGAACGCGCGTGGACGTGGCGGGCGGGCTCACGGGTGGCGCGGCGTTGGGGTGTGTGCACGAAGCCGCGACGACGCACGCAGCGATGGGTGCGGACCGGAAGACGGCGGGCAGGAATCGCATCCCAAACGCTAATGGAATGTCGTGCCGAGCGCCGCCAACCGACTACCGAACTGCCCCACCGAGGTAGTGCCACGCGATGGCGATGATGGCCACGATGAGGACGACATGGATGAAGGCACCCACGACCTTGCGCAGGATCATGAATCCCAGGAACCAGACCACGAGGAGCACGATCCCGATTGTCAGCATGTCAGTCACGGTGCAGGGTAGGGGAGTCCCGGAGATATCGACGCGAGCCGGCCGTCTACGGGCTGATGCGCGCCGGGTGCGTGTACACGGTGACGCGGTCGGCGCGCGCGAAACCGGCGAGCGTGATGCCGGCCTGCTCCGCCATGCGGACGGCAAGCCCCGTGGGCGCCGAGACCGCAGCAACGAGCGCTGCGCCGAACACCGCGACCTTCTGTACGAGCTCGAAGCTGCCGCGGCTCGTGAGGACCACGAAACCGGTGGCCGGATCGATCCCGCCACGCACGAGCACGCCGATCAACTTGTCCAGCGCGTTGTGCCGGCCAACGTCTTCACGCACGATGTGCACGGCGCCGTCCACCGACGCCCAGCCGGCAGCGTGTACGGCGCCCGTCGCGCGGTTGAGGGGCTGCGCATCGGCCAGCTCTCGCATGGCCAGCGAGACCGCGTGGCTCGCGAAACGCGTCGCCGACTCCACGCGCGGGAGGGTGCGAAGGACCTGTTCGACGTCCGCCATGCCGCAGATGCCACAGCCCGAGCGTCCCGAGAGGCGTCGCCGCCTGGCCTCCGTGGCAACCTCCGCGGTGGTGTCGATCTGGAGCTCGATCCCCTTGGCGTAACGCACCACGGCGATGGACGAGATGGCAGCGCCGTCTCCCACGAGACCCTCGGTGATCGAGAACCCCGTTGCAAAATCCTCGAGGTCGGATGGTGTCGCCATCATGACGGCGTGCGAGACGCCATTATACACGAACGTCACAGGCGTCTCCTCGGCCAGCGTCTCCTCGGTGACGGAAGCGGACCCATGCTCGAGCCGGATGGCGGGTGCGAGGCTGGTCGGCGATGCGTATCCGAGGCGGTCCATTCGCGTGATCTACGGCGTGGAGTCGTCGTCCGCAACGCCGTGGACTCCATTCTGCATCTACGAACGCGCGTACTCTGCGTCGCCGGCTGCTCCGCGGGCAGGGGACCACAGTAACGAGCTCGACAGACTACCGGAGCAGAACCAAGCGTGCGTTTTCCCCGCGGCTGGCGACGTCGTTCGCCAGGTCTCAGCGACATGCGGACAGCGGATGCCCCCAGTGACGTGATCCTCGGCGAGCTCTTCGGTACGGACCGCCTTGCACGACACGGCAGGCACCTCGCCCGAAGCCAGAAGATCGTCGAGTTGCCGCGCGGATTGCGACCGCGTGGCAAGGGCCCATTGCTGTCCCGCCTCGCCGCCACGGAGCGCGTGCTGCGCGGGGTGCACGCGACGCTCGCCGCCGTGGCCGCCGAGGGGACGGAGGTGAGCCCGGCAGGGGAATGGCTCCTCGACAATTTCTACGTCGTGCTGGAGCAGGTGCAGGAAGTCCGCGCCACGCTGCCGAGCGACTACTACCACGAGCTGCCGAAGCTGAAGGGGCCGGGCGCGTTCGCCGGGTATCCGCGCGTGTACGAGATCGCCATCGAGCTCATTGCGCACACCGACGGTCGGCTGGACCCGGCGCTCCTCGAGCTCATGGTGGAGCAGTACCAGCGCATCGCGCCACTCACCATGGGCGAGCTGTGGGCCATGCCGGCCATGCTGCGCATGGGGTTCCTGGAGAACGTGCGCCACATGGCGGTGCGCGCCGCGGCGGACGTCGCGGACACGCAGCGGGCCGACGTGTGGGTGTCACGCCTGCTCAACGCCGAGGACGTGGGAGGCCGCGCCCTTGCCCACGTGCTCGAGGACCTCATTCATCACCCGCCGTCACTCACGCCGGCCTTCCTCACCCGCTTTCTCCAGCAGATCCGCAGCCGGCGCGCGGACTTCACGCCGCTGTTGTGGCTCGAGCAGTGGATCGCCGACGAGGTGATGAGCGTCGAGGAGGCGGTGCAGCGCTCCACGCAGCACCTCGCCGTCACGCAGCTCGTGATGGCGAACAGCATCGCGAGCCTGCGCAAGGTGGGGGACATCGACTGGTCCGAGTTCGTCGAGACGGCGAGCGCCACCGAAGCCGTGCTGCGGCGCGACCCGAGTGGCGTCTACGGCGGCATGACGTTCACGACGCGCGATCGCTACCGGCACGTCGTCGAGCACCTCTCGCGCCGCACGGACATATCGGAGCACGAAGTGGCAGCGACGGCGATCCAGGCGGCTGCCGTGGCCGAACGCACCTCCGGCATGAGCGCGCGCCAGGCGCACGTCGGCTACCACCTCATCGACGAGGGACGCCGCGCACTCGAGGCGGCACTCGACTACCGACCGGGATTCCGCGAGCGCTTCTATCGCGCGGCGAAGGACGCGCCGAGCTCGTTCTACTTCATCGCGATGGGACTGGGCGTCGCGGGCGCGCTGTCGCTGTTGCTCGAGCCCCTCGAAGGCGCGGTCGGCATTGGCGTGCTCACCGCGGTGCTCCTCGCGCTCTCTCCCGCGGCCGATGCCGCGGTGTCCGCCGTGAACCAGCTGGTCACACTGCTCCTGCCGCCGGACCGCCTCCCACGCATGGCGTTCAAGTCGGGCGTGCCGGTGGAGCACCGCGGCGTGGTGGTGGTCCCGATCCTCCTCGCCAACGCCGAAGCGGTACACGAGGCGCTGGACCACCTCGAGGCGCAGTACCTCGCCAATCGCGACCCGGAAATCCGCTTCGCGCTGCTGGGCGATTTCCTCGATGCCGCCGTCGAGACGACACCGCGCGACGCGGCCATCGTCAGCGCGGCGGTGCACGGTGTGCGTGCGCTCAACGAGTCCTACTCGGTCGCCGACGGAGCAGCCGGTCCGCCGTTCTATGTCTTCTTCCGCCCGCGACGCCTCAACGCCGCCGAGGGCGTGTGGATGGGATGGGAGCGCAAGCGCGGCAAGCTCGTGGAGTTCAACCGATACGTGCTCCGCACGGACGAAGGCGCCTTCTCGGTGATCGAAGGCGAGACGGACTGGCTGCACGGCGTGCGGTACGTCGTCACGCTCGACTCGGACACCGTGCTGCCGCGTGATGCCGCAACGGCGTTGATCGGCACGATGGCGCATCCGCTCAACCGGGCGGTCTTCGACGAGGCGGTCGGTCGCGTCGTGAAGGGGTACGGCATTCTCCAGCCGCGCGTGAGCGTGTCGCTCGCCAGCGCGAACGGCTCGTACTACTCGTCCGTCTTCGCGGGGCATCCCGGCGTCGATCCGTACACCACCGCCGTCTCGGATGTCTACCAGGATCTCTTTGCCGAGGGGACGTTCACTGGAAAGGGCATCTACGAAGTGGCCGTGTTCGAGCGCGCCACGGCGGGCCGGTTTCCCGACAACGCGCTCCTGAGCCACGACCTGATCGAGGGCTCGTTCGCCCGTGCGGGGCTGGTCACCGACGTCGAGGTGTTCGACGACTATCCCACGCGATACCTCACGGCCTCGCGCCGCCTGCATCGCTGGATCCGCGGCGACTGGCAGCTGTTCCCGTGGCTGCTCGACGAGGTGCCCGGCAACGACGGCGCGACGCTCAATCCGCTGTCGTCCGTCTCCCGCTGGAAGATCCTCGACAACATGCGCCGCAGCGTGTCGCCGGTGGCCCTCTTCGGATGGCTCGTCGCGGGGTGGACCGTGCTGCCGAATGCCGGCTCCGAGTGGGCGTTCGTGGTGCTGCTGGCGATGCTGGCGCCATGGGGCATTCCCCTGGCCGTCTCGTTGCTGCGGCCCCCGCGCGGTGAGTCGTGGGCGCCGTACTACGCCGCCCTCCTGCGTGACGCGTCGCTCTCGGCGCAGCAGCTCGCACTCGGCGTGGTGATGCTCCCGCATCAGGCGCTCGTGGCCGCCGACGCGATCGTGCGGACTGTCTATCGGGTCTACATTTCCCATCGGCGGCTGCTCGAATGGCAGACGGCGTCGCAGGTCGAGCGCGCGAGTGGCGGCGGCCGCGACGTCGTATGGCGCCGCATGTGGCCGTCGGTCGTCCTGGCCTGCATCGCCCTCACGGCGATGGTGATCTGCTCGGCGACACGGCATGACTCGCCGGGGGCGTGGGTGTTGCTCGCCGTGCTTGCACTCGCGTGGATCGCGGCGCCCGAGGTGGCCTTTGTCTTGAGCAAACCCATCGTCCGCGCCGACCTCGACCTCAAGCCGGCCGAGCGCGACGTGGCGATGCGGCTGGCGCGTGCGCACTGGAACTTCATCGAGACGTTCGCCAACGAGGGCACGCACTGGCTCGTGCCGGACAACTACCAGGAGACGCCCGACCCGGTCGTCGCCACGCGCACGTCGCCGACCAACATCGGCCTGCAACTGCTCGCCACGATGTCGGCGCACGACCTCGGCTTCATCACGGCCGAGCAGATGCTGGCGCGGCTCGAGCATGCGCTGGATTCCGTCGAGCAGATGACGAAGGTGCGCGGGCACCTGATGAACTGGTACGACCTGCACGACCTGCGCGTGCTGGATCCGCCGTATGCGTCCGCAGTCGATTCCGGCAATCTTGCCGGCCACCTCATCGCCCTGTCTGCCGCATGTGAGGGCGACGCGACTCCCGATGCGGACCGGGAGCGACTCTCGCGCATCGGGCATCGCGCGCGCGCGCTGGCCATGGCGATGGACTTCACCCTGTTCTACGACGAGCAGCGGCGGCTGTTCGCGATCGGATACGACGCCCGCACGGGTCGACTCGACGCCGGCACGTACGACCTGCTGGCATCGGAGTCGCGGCTGGCGAGCTTCATCGCCGTCGCCAAGGACGACGTCTCTGCCGAGCACTGGTTCCATCTCGGGCGGTCGCTGACGACGACGGATTCGGGTACGGCGCTGGTGTCGTGGTCCGGCAGCATGTTCGAGTACCTGATGCCCGTGCTGGTGATGCCATCGCGGCCCTTCTCGCTGCTCGACCAGACGCACCAGGCCGCGGTGCGCCGGCACATCGCGTACGGCCATGCGCGCGGCGTGCCCTGGGGGATCTCGGAGTCGGCGTACAACGTGCGCGACCGCCACGACACGTATCAGTATCGCGCCTTCGGCGTGCCGGATCTCGCGCTGAAGCGCGGCCTCGGCAGCGAGCTGGTGGTGGCGCCCTACGCGTCGGCGCTGGCGCTTGCCGTGTCCCCGCACGAGGCGCTGCGCAACCTGGCGACGCTGGACAAGCTCGGGGCGCTCGGGCCGCACGGCTACTTCGACGCGCTGGACTACACGCGTCCCGATTCGGTGACCGGCCCCGCGATCGTCCGCACGGTGATGGCGCATCACATCGGCATGACGCTGGTCGCGCTGCACAATGCGCTGGACCTCGATCGGGGGCAGGGCATCTGGCAGCGGCGCTTCATGTCGGACCCCGCCGTGCGCGCCGCCGCCCTGCTGCTCGACGAGCGCGTGCCGCGCCGCTACACCACGCGCACGGCGCAGTCGGATGCGATGACGAACCCCTTCGTGCGCGCGCCTCGTGCGCGCACCGTGACGCGCGAATTCGACACGGCCGCCACGCCCGAGCCGCGCGTGGCGCTCCTCGGCGCGCCGTCGTACTGCATCATGCTCACCAACGCCGGCGGCGGATACAGCCGCAGTGGCGACATGGACGTCTTCCGTTGGCGTGCCGACAGCACGAGAGACGCCACCGGTCAATGGATCTACATCAAGGACGTCGTGTCAGGGGCCCTCTGGTCCGCCGCGCACCAGCCGGTGCGCGCGGAACCGGTCGGCTACCACGTGTCGTTCGCGGCAGACCGCGCCGTGTTCCTGCGCACCGATCGCGGCATCGATACGCGCACGGAGATCGTCGTCGTGCCGCGCGAGCGCACGGAGATCCGCCGCGTCACGGTCACCAATCGCTCGCGCAGCGACCGCGACCTGGAGTTGACGAGCTACGGCGAGATCGTGCTCACCACCAACGGCGCGGATCGCGCCCATCCCGCCTTCCAGAACCTGTTCGTGGAGACGGAGTGGCTGCCGGACCAGTGCGCCGTGCTCGCCAGCCGGCGCCCGCGTGCATCAGACGAGCGGCGTCCGTGGTGCGCGCACGTGGTGGCGGTTGGGCCGGAGTCCATCGCCAAGGTGACGTGCGAGACAGACCGCGCCGCATTCATCGGCCGCGGGCGCACTGTGCAGTCGCCCGCGGCGCTCGACGCGCCGGGCCCGCTCGCGAACGGGGCAGGGGCTGTCCTCGATCCCATCGCCGCACTGCGCGTACGAATCCACCTCGAGCCCGGCCGCTCGGCGACCGTTGCGTTCACCACCATCGCGGCCGACAGTCGCGATGCCGCACTGCTGGCCGCCGATCGCCACAACGACCTTGGCGCCGCCGAGCGTGCGCTGGCGCTCTCGTGGACGGTTTCACAGATCGAGTTGCGCGACCTGAACGTCTCCGCGGACGCTGCGGCGCTGTACCAGGAGCTCGCTGGCGCATTGATCTATCCGCGGGAAGCACTGCGGGCCTCGCAACGCGAGCGCGCCGCCAACCGGCGTGCGCAGTCCGCCTTGTGGGCGCACGGCATCTCCGGTGACTGGCCCATCGTGCTCGCCACCATCCGCGCGGACGTCGGGCTACCGAGCGTCCGGCAGCTCCTCGTGGCGCACAACTACTGGCGCACCAAGGGTGTGAAGGCGGACCTCATCATCCTCAACGCGAAGGAGCCCTCGTACATCCAGGAGCTGCAGGACCAGCTCACCGCCATGGTCGTCTCCTCGAGCGAAGGCGGTATCCTCGAGGTGCCGGGCGGCGTGTACATCCGCCGCAGCGACGTGCTGCCGCCGGAGGACGTCGCGCTGCTGCGCGCCATGGCCAGCATCCACGTGGTCTGTGACGGCGTGGGCCTCGGCGAAGTGGTTGCCGAGACGGTGCGCGCGGCGACGGAGCGTGCCCCGTCCGCGGTGCCACCCGTGATGCACGTCCGCGACGCGATCGTGCCGCCACGCCTGGTGTCCGCGAATTCCTTTGGCGCGCTCACGGACGCGCAGGACTACCGCATCGAGGTGGACGGCAGCCACGTGCCGCCGGGCCCATGGGCAAACGTGATCGCCAACCGCAACGCCGGCTTCTGCGTCACGGAGCGCGGCGGCGGATTCGCGTGGGCGGAGAACAGCTATTTCTATCGCCTCACGCCGTGGTTCAACGACCCGGTGAGCGATCCGCCGGGCGAGGTGATCTACCTCCAGGACGCGGACACGGGCAGCGTCTGGAGCCCTACGCCCGGGCCCTGGCTCGCGCGTGATGACGCCGGCGGCCCGGCACCGTATCGCGTGGTGCACGCACCCGGCGTGACGACGTTCGCGCACGGACGGGCCGGCATCGCCAGCGAGCTGTCGCTGAGTGTGCCCAACGACGACCCGGTGAAGATCTCGCGCCTGCGGCTCCGCAACGATGGCGCCGCGCCGCGCCGCATCATGCTCACCAGCTATGTGGAATGGGCCCTCGGCGCCGATCGCGAGCAGACCCGCGACCACGTCCACACCACGCGTGACGAGGCCACGGGCGCCATCTTCGCGCGCAACTACTTCGGCGAGGACTTCGCGTCGCAGGTCGCCTTCTCGTGGATCAGCGAACCCGTCACCAGCGCGACCGGCGATCGCACGGCCTTCATCGGGCGCAACGGGGACCTCGCAACGCCCGCGGCGCTCGCCGCGGGCGAGCTGGCGGGACACCTCGGCGCCGGTTTCGATCCCTGCGCCGCGCTGCGCTGTCTCATCACGCTGCAGCCGGGCGAGACGCGAGACGTCGTGCTGCTCCTCGGCGCCGCGCGCGGCGAGGAGCTCGTGCGCGAGATCATCGCGCGCTGCGGGCCGCCGGAGCAGGCCGAGTCGGAGTCGCGCACCGCCATCGACGCATGGAACGCGCGCCTCGACACCATTCGCGTCGATACGCCCTCGGACGACCTCGATGCGCTCGTGAACCGGTGGTCTCTCTACCAGGCGCTCGCCTGCCGCATGTGGGCGCGCTCGGCGATCTATCAATCGAGCGGGGCGTTCGGGTTCCGCGACCAGCTGCAGGACGGCATGGCCTTCGTGTACGCCGAGCCGGCGGTGACGCGCGCGCACCTGCTGCGCGCCGCGGGGCGCCAGTTCCGCGAAGGCGACGTCCAGCACTGGTGGCACGAGCCGAGCGGCCGCGGCGTGCGCACGCGGTTCTCCGACGACCTCGCGTGGCTGCCGTTCTGCGCCGATCATTACGTCAACGTCACCGGCGACGCGAGGGTCTGGGACGAGCTCGCGCCGTTCCTGGACATGCGACAGCTCGAGCCCCACGAGCACGAAGTCTACGATCGTCCCGTCGTGACCGACACGCTCGGCACGCTGTACGAGCATTGCGTGCGCGCGCTCGACCGTGCCTGTACGCGCGGCGAGCATGGGCTGCCGCTCATGGGTTCCGGTGACTGGAACGACGGCATGAGCCGCGTCGGTGTGGAGGGTCGCGGCGAGAGCGTGTGGCTCGCGTGGTTCCTCATCGCGACGTTGCGTCGGTTCGCGCACCATGCCGCGGCGCGCAATGACGCGGCGGTGGTCGATCGCTGCCGTCATCGCGCTGACGCATACGCTGCCGCCGTCGAACGCAGCGCCTGGGACGGCGCGTGGTACCGCCGCGCCTACTTCGACGACGGCAGCCCGCTCGGTTCGGCGGAATCTCTCGAGGCGCAGATCGATTCCATCGCGCAGAGCTGGTCCGTGTTGTCCGAGGCAGGCGAGCCAGCCCGCGCCCGCATGGCGATGGCGTCCGTACAGGAACGGCTCGTGCGCGAGGATGATCGCATGATTCTCCTGCTCACGCCGCCGTTCGATCACACCACGCACGATCCCGGGTACATCAAGGGCTATCTGCCCGGGGTGCGCGAGAACGGCGCCCAGTATACACACGCCGCCCTGTGGGCCGTGCTGGCCGCCGCGGGACTTGGCGACGGCGACCTCGCCTTCCACCTCTACGACCTGCTCAACCCGCTCACCCACGCGCGCACGCGCGCCGATGCGGAGCGGTACAACGTGGAGCCGTACGTGATCGCCGCGGACGTGTACGATGCTCCGGGCCACGTGGGCCGCGGCGGGTGGACGTGGTACACCGGCTCCGCGAGCTGGAGCTATCGCGCGGCAGTCGAGGGCCTGCTCGGTTTCCGCAAGCGTGGCGACCGGCTGTTCATCGCGCCGTGCATTCCGGCGGCGTGGGAGGGATACGGCATTCGCTATCGGCACGGCGCGACCACATACGATATCCGGGTGGAGAATCCGCAGCACGCATCGACTGGCGTCGCCAGCATCACGCTGGACGGGTCGGTGCTGCCGGATCAGGCCATCCCCCTCTCGGACGACGGCGCCGACCACATTGTCTCGGTGCTGATGGGCGCGGGTGTCGCGGCGGCGGCGCTCGCACCGTCCTGACCTCCTTGTCATCCTGTCGAAGCGACCCGCGTGTCATCCTGAGCAAAGCGACCCGCGTGTCATCCTGAGCGAAGCGACCCGCGTGTCATCCTGAGCGAAGCGACCCGCGTGTCATCCTGAGCGAAGCGACTCGCGTGTCATCCTGAGCGAATCGACCCGCGTGTCATCCTGAGCGAAGTGACCCGCGTGTCATCCTGAGCGAATCGACCCGCGTGTCATCCTGAGCGAATCGACCCGCGTGTCATCCTGAGCGAAGCGAAGGATCTGCTTGCCGCCGCCGCACAGACCCTTGTGGAACCGTTTGACAGGTCAGCCGCTTCTGGAGGACATGAGTACGGTCGGGCCGTCGGACGCCACACGGGATGCTGATTTCGCGCGCGTTGCGCTGCCGCTGCT
>JBDTYL010000214.1:0-9999 GCA_040005695.1 bacterium
ATCAGATCCTTCAAGCAGTTCCTTCGCTGCGCTCAGGATGACAAGAGATGGCGGCGCGCGACCGCAGCGGGTAAGCTCTCCTTTCATTCTGCAAGCACGATGGAGTTCTGCAATGGTCATTCGCGCGGCGGTCGTGCACGTGGCGCCAACTCTCGCGTCGATGGCGAGCCTCCATGAATTATCCCGCGACGGTGGCCCGCGGTCGCCGCGCTTCGAAGCCTACCGTGCCCGCGTCGAGCATGAGTGGGGACTCATCGCCTACAACCCCATGGCGGGGCCGGCGGCGCTCACCGCGATTCGCACCCTGATCGACATCGACGCGGAAGGACTGATGGCGCACGAGGCGCGCGTGGTGGCTCAGCGATGCGCGTACGAAGGTACGCTCACGCTCGCCGTCGCCGTCGCGTCGAAGGGGATGTGGACCGACCGGCTGGCGACAGCGCTCCTGGCGCGCACCACCGGCGGACGTCGCGCGGCACACGGCGCCGTGCTGCTATGGGCGGACGAGCCGGCAGACGCGGAAATCGTTCGCCGAGAGAGCGTCGCGGAAACCGTCCGCACGATGTGGAGCACGCTGCACGGCGCTGCCACCTCGCTGGGCGGCGTGCTCGCGCGCGAAGGGCTGGCCTATGCGATGGGATCGAGTCCCCATGCCCCGTCAACGCCGGATGACGATGCCGTGGTGGAGAGCGCCATCGGCCTGCTCGGCGACACGGACGACGCCGGCGACATCGCTGGTGTCCTGTTCGGCGACCCCACGTCCGTTGCGATGGGGTGGATGCCGCTGGGCATTCCGGAGCATGCGGGCTACCGCTGGGCCATCGCGCGCGCAGCGGAGTCGATCACGCAATACGGCGCGCCTGCCGCGCTTCGCACGGCGCGCCTTCCGGACTCAGGGCCCGGTATGCGGACGTGACATGTCGTGCATGCCATGCATGTCGTGCATGTCCTGCCCTGCCGCGTGATGCTCGCCTCGCTGGAAGGCGAGGAATTCATGCACCGCCCGTCGCGCCGTGGTGTCGCTCGTCGTGATGCGCAGCTCGCCGCCGCGCGGCAGCGCCGTGAACGCATACCGGATCACGCGGCGCCGATCCGCCATGTCCTTCGTGCCCGGCACCGCCCGCATGTGCACGAACGCCGGCGTGCTGAAGTCTCCGGTGGCGAACGCCTTCGCGATGCCGCGAAGGTGCGCCTGGATGGCGTGCGCGCCGGCCGTATCGTCCCTGTCGCGCTCGAGCCGGATGCGCCCGCCATTGGCGAGGTCGTCGAACCGGTGGACCGAGGTGTACTGATCGACGCCCATTGCCATCCCGCCGCGCTTCTGCATGGCGGCGAAGCTCGAATCCTGCGCCGCCGCGATGGACACGCTTCCCGCCAGATAGCACAGTGTACCGAGCGCCCCGCGCAGCAACCGTCCTGTCGTCATGAGTGCTTCCTCTCTTCAGGGTCACCAACCGCCACGCACAATGGATAGATGAGCGCGCCCCCGCGCGCAGGGACGAAAGTCCCACCGCCTGCTCCGGTGGAGCACCCGTGGCCACTCGCGACGCTGCCGCACGCGGTGCGACAGGCGCTGCTGTCGGCCGGCACGCGGCGCGAGTTTGCGACGGGCGAAGTGCTGTACCTCGCGGGCGCGCAGGCGGTGTCGCTGTATCTGGTGCTCGAAGGACGCGTCCGGCTCATTCGCGAGCAGCACACCCGCACCGTCTACATCCACGACGAGGGTCCGGGTGGCACCCTGGGCGAAGTCCCCCTGTTCGAGGGCACCACGTATCCCGCGACCGCAGTCGCGGCGGAACCCACCCGATGTCTCGTCATCGCGCGCGACGCGATCTTGCCAACGCTGCGCCGACATCCGGAGCTCGCCATGGCGATGTTGGCGCGGCTCGCGGCGCGCGTTCGCCTGCTGGTGGACAAGCTCGACCAGACGAGCAGCCAGTCCATCCTCGCCCGTCTCGCGGGGCTGCTCGTCGCTCGCGCCGACGCGGCACGCGGAACGACCTTCACGCTCGGCGGCACGCAGCAGCAGGCCGCCGAGGAGATCGGGACGGTGCGCGAACTGGTGGTGCGCGGCCTGCGCACGCTGCGCGACCGGAGGGCGATCGAGTCGAGGGGCGGCGGACGCTACGTCGTCCTCGACGACGCCCTCCTGCGGCGCATCGCGGACGAGCATTGACTCTGCGTTCCGCGCCAGCAATCCGGCGTGGCAGTGCGTTCACCAGACGAGACGAATCGCGTGGGCCCCGCTGCCACGGTCGCACGCCTCGTCGCGACGTCCATCGTCCGACCGGCTGCGGATGCCGTGTTCTGCCGCCGCGACACTCGCAGTAGCTTCGATGCAACCCCAACGTCCCTCCTGATGCCCTCTCGTCGAGACTTCCTGTTCCGCGCCGGCCAGACCGCCGCCGCCCTCTCGCTCACGTCCCCCGCGCTGAGCCGGTTCATGGACTCCGCCGCGTATGCCGAATCCAACGGCATGGTTCGCGCGGCCGCCCCCCTCGATCTCGGTGCCATCGCGCGCGGGCTTCGCTGGCGCCAGCTCGGCCCGTTCCGCGGCGGACGTGTTGCCGCGGCGACCGGCGTGCATGGTCGGCCGAACGAGTTCTACTTCGGCTCGGTGAACGGCGGCGTGTGGAAGTCGATCGACGGCGGCCGCATCTGGGCACCCGTCTTCGACTCGCAACCCGTCGCCTCCATCGGCGCGATCGCCACCGCCCCCTCGGCGCCGGATACCGTGTACGTCGGCAGCGGTGAGAGCACGCTGCGCGACTCGATGGGATTCGGCAACGGGATGTACAAGTCCACGGACGCCGGAAAATCGTGGACGCACATCGGCCTCGCCGACACGCAGCACATCGGGAAGATCGCGGTGGACCCGCGGAATCCGAACGTGCTGTTCGTCGCTGCCATCGGGCACCTGTATGCGCCGAATGCAGAGCGCGGCGTGTTCAAGTCCACCGACGGCGGGGCGAGCTGGAAGAAGGTGCTGTTCAGGAATGACGACGTCGGTGCAGTCGAGGTGGTCATCGATCCCACGAACTCGCAGGTGGTATACGCGGGGCTGTGGAATACGCGGCGTCCCCCGTGGTTCACGTACGCGCCGACCAATGGACCCGGTGGCGGCATCTACAAGTCCACCGATGGTGGCGCGACGTGGACGCAACTCACCCGTGGATTACCGTCCGCCGGCATTGGCCGCACCGGCATTGCCGTGTCGCCGAGCAACCCGCGGCGCGTCTATGCGGTGATCGACTGCCTCGTGCCCGATCCCGCGGCACCGCCTCCGGCACCGGCGGCGAACGGTCGTCCCGCGGCGGCCCCGCCGGGCCAGGGTGGCTTCTTCCGCTCCGACGACGCCGGCGCCACGTGGACACGCCTCTCGAGCGACCAGGCGCTGTGGGGACGCGGCTGGTACTTCTCCAAGGTGAGTGTCGATCCGCGCAACGCGGACAACGTCTACGTGCCGAACGTCGCCGTGAACCGCTCGAAGGACGGCGGCCGCACGTGGATCGCCATGCGCGGCTCGCCCGGCGGCGACGACTACCACCAGGTGTGGGTATCGCCCGACGACTCGAACACGATGATCGTCGCGAGCGACCAGGGCGCGATCGTCACGCGGAACGCGACCGCCGCGGATGCGAAGGCGATCACGTGGAGCTCGTGGCTCAACCAGCCGACGGCGCAGCTGTACCACATCTCCGTGGACTACCGCTTTCCGTACTGGGTGACGGGCGCGCAGCAGGACAGCGGCGCGGTGGGCGTGCGCTCGCGCGGCAAGTTCGCCACGATCACCATGCGCGACTGGGAGCCAATCGGCGCGGGCGGCGAGAGCGGGTACACGGCCGGCGACCCGCTCAACCCCGGCATCATCTTCGGCGGCACGAGCACGCGGTTCGACCTCGAGAGCAACACGCAGCTCGGCGGCACCACGGCGCCCGTGTCGCCGGAACCGGCACGCGCGGACTGGACGCAGCCGCTGGTGATCTCGCAAGCCGACCCGCACGCGATGTACTACGCGAGCCAGTTCCTCTTCCGCACGACCGATGGCGCGAAGAGCTGGACGCAGGTGAGCCCCGACCTCACGCGCGTGGATCCCGGTGCGCCGTCGACGCTGGACGCGGCCGCCGCGGCGCAGGTGGACCGCAATGGCAAGCGCGGCGTCATCTACACCATCGCGCCCTCGCCGCTCGAGGCGCCCACCATCTGGATTGGAACGGATGATGGGTCGATCCAGCTGACGACAGACACCGGCGCGCATTGGCAGAACGTCACGCCGTCCGCAATGACGTCGTGGAGCCGCGTCACGATGATCGAGGCGTCGCACTTCGACGCGAACGCCGCCTATGCGAGCGTGGACCGGCACCAGCTCCAGGACTTCGATCCGTACGTCTACCGCACGCGCGACAAGGGGAAGAGCTGGCAGCGCATCACGACGGGGCTGCCCGCCGGCGTGTACGTCCACACGGTGAAGGAAGACCATGCGCGGCGCGGGCTGCTCGTGGCGGGCACGGAGCGCGGCGTGTTCGTGTCGTTCGACGATGGCGACAACTGGCAGCCGCTCCAGCTGAACCTGCCCGTCACGTCGGTGCGCGACTTCCAGATCTACGGCGACGACCTCATCGTGGGCACGCACGGCCGCGGCATCTGGGTGATTGATGACATCGGTGCGCTGCGCCAGATGACGCCGGATGTACTCAGCGACGACGTGCACCTCTTTACGCCTTCCGACGCCACGTACTTCTCGCAGGGCGGCGACAACGGGACGCCGACACAGAAGGACGAGCCGCAGGCCGAGAACCGGCCCGAGGGTGCGTTCATCGACTACTACCTCAAGTCCGCGGCGAGCACGCCGGTGACGCTCGAGATCCTCGATGCAGGCGGCAAGGTGATGCACACGTTCTCGAGCGATCCCGCACTGCCGGGCGGCGGTCGTCGCCGGCGCGGCGGCGGCGCGGCCGGCGGAGGCATCCCCAACGTCTCACCGCTCTGGACCACGCCGCCCGAGCCGTTCTCGGCAGCAGCAGGTCTGCATCGCGCGGTGTGGAATCCCATTGTGGAAACAGCCGCCGGTCCCGGGGGCGACGGCTTCGGCCGCGGCACGCCCACGCCGGCGATCGGGGTGTTCACGGCGCGACTGACGGCGAACGGGAAGGTCAAGACGCAGACGTTCACGGTGAAGCCCGACCCACGCCTGAAGGGCTGATGGCCCACTTTGTCATCCTGAGCGCAGCGACTCACTTGTCATCCTGAGCGCAGCGAAGGATCTGCTTGTCGCACTGCGGAAGAAGCAGATCCTTCGCTGCGCTCAGGATGACAAAAAAGGGCGTGCGCTCAGGATGACACGGGCTACTCGACCGGCGGCCGGTCACGCCGGTTCGCGAGGCCGCCCCAGCTCAGCGTCCAGTGAAACGCGTTGCTGATCGGCCCCGACACCCTCGCCGTCGAGTTCATGGCGCGCAGCACCGCATCGATCCCCCACGTCACCAGCAGCAGCAGGCCGAGGACAGCAAGCGCGACGATCCAGAGCGGGAACACAATGATGAAGAACAGCAGGATGAACGGCATCAACAGGATCGGCGCGATCGGCAGCAACGCGATCTGGACCATGAGCACTCCTCCTTTCCGGGCGGGCTACTGCAGCGCCGCGATGGCGTGCTGCAGGCGCGGCAGCATGCGCGTGACCTGATCGGGCGACACGGCCCCGACCGACAGCCGGAACCACCCGCTGTCTTCCGCGACACCGAACGCCTGGAACGGCACGATGGCAACGGCGGCGGCGCGCAGGAGGTACTGGCGCACCTGCTCGTCCGTCTCGAGGAGCATGCCATCCGGCGCGCGACGCCCGGCGAGCGCGAACCGCGCACTCAGGTAGATCGCGCCCTCCGGCGCCAGCACCTCGATGGGACAGAGCGCACTATGCATCGCTGACAGGCCGGCATAAAGCGCATCGAGGCGTTCCCGCAGCCCCGCGATCATGCCCGCATGATATCGGCCCATGGCCTCCTCGTCACCGAGCATGGCCGCGACGGCGACTTGCTCCGCCTTCGGCGCCCACGCGCCCACGTGGCCGAGGAGACCGCTCATCGGCGCGGCGACGTCGGGTGGCGCGACGATCCAGCCAACGCGCACGCCCGTGGCGGCGAGCGACTTGGAGATGCCATCGATGTACACCGTGTACGGTGCGACGTCGGGGCACACCTCGATGGGATGCACGTGGCGCGTGTCACCGAAGGTGAGTGTCCAGTACACCTGGTCGTACATGATGTACAACGGCCGCTCGTCCGCACCACGACGCGCGTTCTCCTCCACGACCAGCTCGCAGATGTCGCGCAAGCCATCGGCGGTGAAGGTGGTGCCCGTGGGATTGAGCGGCGAGCAGAGTGCCAGCAGGCGCGCACCGCGCACGGCCGTCTCGAGCGATGCGCGCGTTGGCAGGAACCGCGTGCTCGCATCACACGGCACCGCGATGCCCTCGGCACCACACAGGTGCACGTAGTGGTTGTTGTTCCACGACGGCGTCGGGTACACCACGCGGTCGCCCGGATCGAGCAGCGCACGGTACGTGGCGTAGATGCCGGGCCGAGACCCGCCGGTGACGATTACCGAGGCGAGGGAGGGAGCCAGGCCGAGCTCGCGGCGGTAGAGCGCGCGGACGGCCTCGCGCAGGGCCGGGATGCCGTCGGAGGGCGGGTAGTTGGTCTCGCCCCGGCGGAGTGCTTCCACGATGCCGCGCTCGAGCTCCGCCGGAATGCGGAATTCCGACGGATTGAAGTCGCCGACGGTGAGGTTGCAGACATCGGCCCCGTCCGCGACGAGCGCGCGAACCTCGGCGGCAATCTTCAGGATCTCCGAGCCTACGAGCGATCCGGCGATAGCGGCCACCCGCGCGCCGCGTAGGGTGGGGTCGGCCTCGCGGGGCGGCGCATGCTGAAGTCCAGTCGGCATGATGCAACATACAAAACGAGATGCCCCAGCGCACGGAGGGTGGCACGCACGCGGAGCGATCCATGGGATCAGGCTGTTTCCGTACACCCGTGATCCCCATTTCGTCGGTGCCTGGAACTGCGCCTGACCCCCACAAATGACGAAGGTGGGAGCGGATTCCGCGGATGTGACGGATAAGAGCCGATCTCATCACTGCGGGGTCGATGAGGTGCCCCAAGCCAACCCCGGAGCCTTTGAAACCTGGGGGAACGTGGCGTTGAGCACGGAGCGCAGAATGTACGCGGAGAGATCCGTGGGATCCGGTCGTTTCCGCGCGATCCGCGTCCCCTTCGTCGTTGGAGTTCGGCCGTGGCGAGGTGAACTCCGCCTGACGCCGCGACCCTTGCCGGGACGGACTGACGCAGCGCAGATTCGCCCCATGCCAACTCGCCGCGACTTCCTGACGACACTCGGCGTGGCGCTCGGCGCCGCGTCCCTTGGATGCGCACGTGCACTCGAGGCCGAGGATACCGCGCGGCAATTGCCGCGTGTGGGGCTCCAGCTGTACACGGTGCGCGACCTCATGGCCAAGGACGTGGAGGGCACGCTCGCCCGCGTCGCCGCCATCGGCTACAAGGAGGTGGAGTTCGCCGGCTACTTCGGCCGCACGCCCACGCAGATCCGCAATGCGCTCAGGGCGAATGGATTGACGTCGCCGTCGTCGCACATTCCCATGCCCGCCAACGACGACGGGTGGAAGCGCGCATGTGAAGACGCAAAGGCGATTGGTCACGAGTGGGCGGTGCTGCCATGGCTCGACCCGGGCGCACGGAAGGAATGGGGCGCGCTCGCGGATCGCTTCAACTCGCTCGCCGCTATCACGAACGGTGTCGGCCTGCGCTTCGCGTACCACAACCACGACTTCGAGTTCGCGCGCGTGGGCAACGGTACCGCCCTCGACTTGCTCCTGCAGAAGACCGACCCGAAGCTCGTGGACTTCGAGATGGACCTCTACTGGGTGGTGAAGGGTGGCGGCGACCCGCTCGACTTCTTCAACCGATACCCGCACCGCTTCCCGCTCATGCATGCGAAGGACTCGACGCCAGCGCCCGCACGCGAGATGACCGACGTCGGTAGCGGCACCATCAACTTCGGCGCGATCTTCGCGCGCCAGGCCCAGTCCGGGATGAAGCACGTGTACGTGGAGCGCGACTCGGGCGCCGAGCCGGTCCAGTCCATCAAGAATTCCTACCAGTACCTGAAGGCGCTGCGCTTCTAGGTCGAACGGCCGGTGCCCTCAGTGCAGGAGGGCACCGGCCGGCACGCGCCCCGCCGGCGGCAGCACGGGTGTGACGCGTCCTTCCGGGACCAGTCGCATCACGCACCACGCCGCCCCGAACATCGCGGCCACGGTCAACACGGCGGCACGATAGGCGATCCCGGTACCGAGCGTGGGCTCGAGCGCGTCCACGGTGACGCCCCACACGAGCGGGCCGGCCACCGCCGCGGCGCGTGACGAGAGCAGCATCAGGCTGAAGAAGCGTCCTGCCTCGCGCTCGGGCACGAGCGCGAGCAGGAGCGGACGCTCCGCCGTGGGCACCCAGCCGAACACGAGCCCGATCGTCAGCCCGACGGCCCAGAAACCATTCTGCGTGGGCACCGCGATCATCGCGAGCAGGAGCGCGATCCACGCTACGATGGCGATGACCAGCGTACGTCTCGCGCCCACGCGGTCCACGAGCCGGCCGGCGAGATAACTGCCCACGATGGCCGGCAGGGTGAGCACGAGGAAGAGCGTGGTCTCGGTGCCGCCGCCGAAATGCATGGCCTTCACGGCATACAGCGCCATGAAACCGACGATGGTGCCGATGGCATCCTGGTACAGGAACGACGCGATGATGAAGGGCAGCACGCCGGGATATCGGCGTGCGTCGCGCACCGTGTTGGCGACGTCGCGGAACGCGGCCCGCCACGCGATGACGCCGCCGCGCGGATGGTGATCGCGGCAGAACACGAACAACGGAAGGGAGAAGAGCAGGAACAGGAATGCCGTGGGAACGAACGTCGCCACACGACCGCCGGAGGCGGTGAAGGGCACCGCGGCCCGCAGCGCATGCATCAGCACGGCGGGCAGCGCACCGATGCCGGGCCATGCTCCGTTGAAGAACGGCACCACGAGCAGGAGGCCGACGATGGTGCCCAGGTAGCCCACCGCGGTGCCGATGCCGGACAATCGCCCGAGCTCCGCGGGCGGCGCGAGATCGGGCATCATGGCGTTGTAGAACGGCTGGGCAGCCTGGTAGGCGTAGTTGGCCACCACGTACGCAGCCACGACCCAACCGACGCTGGCCGCTCCGCCCTGACCGACGGCTCCAATGGCCGCGCAGGCAGCGCAGGACACCAGGGTGAAGCCCACCACCCACGGCTTCCGGCGCTGCCGAGCGTCGGAGATGGCGCCGAGCAACGGGACGGAGCCCACGACAAGCACGGAAGCGAGCGCCGCGGCGACCGCGAGCAGCGTATTGGACTGGTGGAGATCCTCCACGAACCACACGGCGAAGTAGAGCGTCGCCACGTTCATCGAGAAGATCGTGTTGGCGAAATCGTACAGCGCCCAACTGGCGCGCTCCCGCCTGACATGCGTGCTCTGCATCCTGGCTCCGTGCCCGTGAGTGGATCGCGACGCGCTCCTGGGGGACGATGCCGCGCCGCGGTCAGCCGGGAGTCATCGTTGGGTCACCGGCGAGCGCGCGGCGGAAAATTGGCTGCCGCGTCTTCCCCCAGACCCGCCCCGGGGCACAAATTCTCGGCTTCACGAGGAGATGAAATGACCGATTACGATGTCTGCATCGTCGGATCCGGCGCGGGCGGCGGCATGGCCGCGTATGCCCTGACGCAGCAGGGGGCCAAGGTCGTGATGCTGGAGGCCGGCGGCGAGTGGTACGCCTCGAAGAATTCGCAGATGCTGGTGCCGGCCTGGGCATCGCCGCGTCGCGGAGCATCCAAGCGCACGCGCCCCTTCGGCGAGTTCGACGCCTGCGACGGCGGCTGGGACATCGAGGGCGAGCCGTTCAC
>JBDTYL010000215.1:0-7857 GCA_040005695.1 bacterium
ACGCCGTCGATGACGTAGAGCGGGTCGTTGTTCTGGAACGAGCTGATGCCGCGGATGCGCACCGTGCTGCGCGATCCCGGCGATCCGCTCGACGCGACCGTGATGCCCGGGACGGCATCCAGGCGCTGCAGGATGCTCGCAGTGGTCGGACGTTGCGCCGCATCGATGTTGATGCTCGACACCGCGCCGGTGATGTCGCCTCGGCGCTGTTCCGTGTACGCGGTGACGACGACTTCATCGAGGTAGGAGATCTGCGCCATCGTGATGTCGATGCGGCGGCGTCCATTGATCGCCTCGGCGTGGGGACGGTATCCCACGTGCGAGAAGGTGAGCGAGCCGTTGCCGCGCGCGGCGATCGCGTACCGTCCGGTGCCATTCGTCGTCGCGACGGTGCTGCTGCTGTCGACGCGCACGAGTACACCGGCGAGCGGCACGCCACCGGGGGAGGTGACCGTGCCGGTGACCGCGATGTCCTGCGCACGTGCCACGCCGCTCACTGCGAGGGCGAGCAACAGGACGCGACCCTGCGCGCGGATCGCGCGCGGAACCGCGTGCCAGATTGATCGCCTGCTGGCCAGCATCTTCATCATGGTCCTCCTCCAGGTGGGTGCTGCGGAGTTTGCCACTGATCGCTGCGCGGGTGGTCCCGCGGTGTCACGGGCACTGCATGAAGCACGGGGCTGTCCTGGAGGCCGGCGGGGGCATTCGTCCGGTGTGCGGACGAAGCGCTGCGGGTCACCGCGGCGGTTTCCAGTCAGGGCACGACCAGGAGGTGACAGCTTCTCGGGGAATCCAACGGCTCCTGCCTGCATCGGCGGGAAGCAGAATAGCGTCGGTCGTCAACCACATCCGAAGGCGCACATCGTGTTGCTCGCATTACGTCCGAGGGTGCAGTGACCCGGAGGGCGGCAACGTCGCGAGCTCTTTGCGTCGAGCGATCCTACTCCCTTCTGGAGGATCGCGCAAGACGCGCGGATCCCGCCGCCCGGAGGCGGGTGGGACCTGCCTATTGCTTGTTGCTCACGATGACGATCACGGGCCCGCCGTTCGCGGTGATGCCGAACCGGTTGGTGGCGTCATTCGCATCGAGGTAGCGGATCTCGTAGACCATCTGCAGCGACAGCGGTGCGAGCGCTGCGAGGCTACTGAGTGGCTGGACGGGTCCGTAGTCCATCGAGAACTGCGTCGTGCCGGCGCTGGCATTCACGAAGCTCTGCGGACCGGCCTCGCGGAAGAACGCCGGCCGGAGGTAGCGGATCGCGCGGAGGGCGTCCATGCCTCGCAGCACGGGGTTCTGGAGCTCGTCGTTGGTGATGACGTTCCGGTCGGCGACAGGGCGCGCCGCGCTCTCGTCGGATGGTGAGCGCGCGCAGGATGCGGCGAGCAGGAGGCCGATGAACAAGCCGCGCATGGCGGGCACGGTGCACCTCGCATCCGGGTGGGGAGTTGGCCATCGCCGTTCCCGCCGATGTCCGAGCGCGTATGTTGGCGCGTCCGCTCCGGGACGGCAAGGGTGGCGGAGCGCTGGCGGGAAGGAGGGCGGTCTCGGTGCGCCGCGTACCGCCGCCCGTCATGCTGCGCGAAGCAAAGGATCTGTTCTTCCCCCGCCGCAAAGACGTGTCGGGATTCGACTGGGAGGATGCTCACGATGACGGACGTGCGAACCAACCTGCCGCCTCGCATTCAATCCATGTCGCGGGCTGGCGTCAGTGCATGCCAGGGCGCGGCGAAAACGGCGGGGGCGCCGCGGGAGCGCGCGCACGATGAAGCCGCACCACCGGCAGCTCGATCACCTCTTCAACAGGCCGCACTGGCCGAGTGCGCACCGCCCCGCCCCGGTGCCATACCGCCATTCCCCCGCAGGCAACTGGCCCACGGGATGATAGAGGTGACGACCGACTATGTCGGCGCCCTTGCTTTCGGCGTGGTCCGCGGAGTCGTGGCCCTGCGGAGTACCGCAGGCCCGCTCCGACGAACCGCCGTGCGCCCGCCCTTCGACGGTGCGGTGCCACGCGCCTTCACCGCGGAAATTTCGCGCGGCACGGGCGCGGGCGACGCCTGACGCGCGGTATCGCGAGGCGAATTGACGACCGGCGGCACCATGGCAGGTATCGGCAGCACGGGGGCCGAGCCGGCGGACACGCGCGACACGAGTGCGATGGGTGCCAGCTCCAGCGCCTCCTCGGTGCGCGCGCTCACCTCGATCGCGACCGCCGGCGGTGCCTCCGCACCGAGTGCCGTCAACGACGCCGGCGCGAGCGTGAGCAGGTAGCGTCCCGCCCGCACTCGCGAGAAGTAGAAGCCGCCGTCGCCGAACGAGCGGGTCGCGTACATCGCGCTGGTGGCGCTGTCGCGGAGGATGAGGGCGACCCCGGCGGGATTCGGCATGCCGCGCGGCGTCGTGAGCTGCCCAACGATCTCGCGCGTGCGGATGAGCGGAAAGTCGATGCGCGAGAACTGATGCGGCGACGGGCGGAGCCAATGATCGGCGGCTACCGGGATCCACGACGGATCCTCCACCGAGAGAGAGTCGAGCTGCACGTCCACCGCCTCGTATGGCAGCACGTTCCACTGTCCGAACCGCCCGCTGCTGTCCGTCATCGTGCGAAGACCGGCGACGGCCACCATCGCATTCGGCACGGCGGCGTCGCCCTCGTCGAACTTCCCGTTGCCATTATTGTCGTGAAAGACGCGTCCCTCCACGCCGGCGAGGCCGAGTCCCCCGAAATCCAGCGGCATCATGTGCGAAAGCGGTCCGTATGCCTCGGCGCCGGACACCGAGTAGCCGCCACCGAGATGTGACGGCGGGCCCACGAGGTGCGTTACGACATGCGTGTGGCTCAGCGCAATCGAGGCGCCGAGGGATGCCTGCACTCCCGGTACGCCAGCCAGCTTGCGCAGGCCAACGGACAGGAAGCCTGCCGGCGGCTGGATGGAGATGCTGCCCTCCCACTGGACGAGACTGTGTCCATCGGTCGTGGCCTCGAGTGCCGCAGTGGGCAAACCAAGACGCTGCCACCGCCCGCGCGTGAGTGCGAAGGTGGGCGCAAGGCGAAGCACGGACCCGGTGGGCCCGCCGTTCTGCGCTCGCGGATCGGTCTCCAGCGCAGCCGTCATCAGGCCCGGGGGTATGGGTGCAGCACCGCTCACCGACCAGCGCGTGGGTCCGCCCGGCTGACCCTGCACGCGTGCGCCGAGCGTGAGGGAGCGCTCGCCGAGGAACCAGCCGGCGTGCCGCAGCGAGAGTCCGCTCTGCACGAACCACGACGATGTGACCGCAGCGGTGATGGCCGTTCCCCCTTCACCTGGCGCGTTCACGCCGGCGGCGAGGCTGCCCGTCACGCGGCCCTCGCCCTGGTTGCTCACCGCGCCGCGCACGTAGGCATCCCGCCGGGCCTGTAAGGAGGTCACCCACCCCGGCGCCGGCAGGTAGCTCGCGCCGACGTACGGCCGAACCTCGCGCGCGGTGGAGTCGCGGCGCTCGTCAGCCCCCGCCTGCAGCGTGAGTCGCGGCGTCACGCCCCGCTTCAGGTCCGCGTACGCGAGCTCGCGACACTGGCCCTGCGCACAGCGCCCGCCGCCGAGTGCGTACTGCCACGTTCCGGCCGTGAGCTGCTCCACGGGAATCACGTAGGTCACCTGCGACTCCACCTGCTCCCCCGCCGGCCCGTAAAGGCGCACGCGCAGCGGCGTGGTGCCGTACTGCACCGGCACGGAGGTGAGCGAGCTGATGGACGAGGCGTCGCGGTAGCCCACGAGCTGGTCGCCCTCGTAGAGCTCCACCTCCCAACCCGGCGGAAGCGGCTGCGAGAACTGCAGCTCACCATAGTCGAGCGACCTCGCGAACGGCGCATTGGTGAGCGTCACGCCGCGCATGAAGCGGGCGAGCGAGCCACCGGCGAACACGTCGCCGATCTCCACCTGCCGCACGACCTCCGAGCCCGGGAAGACGCGCTGGTACGAGCCGTCGAAGTTCGAGCCGCTCGTCGAGCCGCCGGCCCGGGAAACCGCCGCGTGCGCCTTGAGCATGCCCCCGAGGAGCCCAGCACCCACGCGGGCGTCGACTTGTTCCGGCAGCGACGGGGGCGTCACGCCACCGCCCACGGCCCACTCCACCACGCCCAGGCCGGTCCGCGGATCGAACGGAACGTCGGGTCGCGCATCGGGTGCATTGCGGCGAAGCGCCTTGGCGCGCTTGGCCACAACATCCTCGTGCAGCCGCGCGGGGAAATCCTGCGCTCGTGCGGCGTGCACGATCAGGTTGGCGAAATCAACGTCGAGCGTCGCCTCGAGCAGCTCAGCGAGGTGCGGGGCGGCGACGAACACTTCGTCGCCGCGCACGACAACGTCGGCGGGATCGATCCGGCCATGCGGTACCCCGTCGATCGCGCGCGGCAAGGAGGTGTAGCGCAGCGTGGCGAGACCAGCCCCGCCGGGGCGGGAGACGCGCGCGATGCCGCTGTCGCGCTGCATGGTGACGGGCACCCCGAGCGACGCGAGAACCGCGCGCAGGGGTAGCAGGAACTGTCCCGTCGGCAGCACCAGCACCGTGATCGCGTTGGACGGGAGTCCGTCCGCCACGAGCTCGAATGTGCCTTCGTCCGGCGCCGTGGCGAGCGCGGGCACCTGCGCGATGGCAGCGGGGGCGAGACAAAACAGGGCGGCGACGGCTGCGAGCCCCGCGGCGATCCGCAGGGATGGGCGCGCGGTCTTCGGCTTTCGCACCCCGGTGAATCGTGCGGACAAAATCAGTTCACGGCGATGACGATGCCGATCGCTCCGGTATAGGTGCCCGGCTTTTGTCCGGCGGCCGGCGTGGCCGTGCCGCCGATGTACACGCTGTACAGGTCATACGCATACACCTTGCGTCCCGGCGCGTACCGCGTGGGTTGATCGCGATAGCTCGGCATCGCGACCGGATTCCAGGAGAAGTATGACGCCGCCACGCAGGTGTTCGTCGTGTCCACCTCGCAGAGCCCGGCCGTGTTCCCGTTGAAATTCAGCGGGATGGTGGCGCCTCCCGGCCCCGTCAGGCTCGCGGGCAGGGTGAAGGCGATGTCCACCGACTTGCGGGACTTCACTCCAGAGATGCGATACTCGCCGCCCTGGACGCTGTTCGGCGCTACCACCACTGGGGTACCCGGGATCACGACACCGAACTGCAGGGATCGCACGCCCACGGCGGCGAGCGGGCGGGCCAGGACCACCGCGCTGGCGGCCAGCGATCCGGTGATCTGGGCGCCCAGCAGCGACGCCGTGCTCACAAGGAGCGCGGCGGCGAGCAGTGTGGCGGAACCCCGGCGGACGCCGATCATTGGCGTACAGGAACGATCGCGGTCGCCGGCGGCGACGGGAGCTTGCCACCCGGCGGCAAGTCGGGGCGCTCGTCGTCGATCACGTAGCGGATGAACAGCCGCTCGGAGGGCCGCGTGCCCGGCGGCAAGGGCATCGCGAAGCGGCGGCGCAGCTGGCGATACACGGCCACCACGTCCTCCACACTGTCGCGCGTGCGACCCACCGAGTCCACGAGGAACACTCGCACTCGTCCGAGGTAGGCCGACGAACCGGTGCGCTCGAGATCGAGCGTGGTCTGGACGCCGCGCGGCGTAAGCACCGCGGCGGCGGTGGGAACGGTGATGCCGGTGGTGTTATCACCCTTCCGGAAGAAGACCGCAGTGGCGAAGGTCGTCTCCACAGTGAGCGACATCTTCACCTGGCCCTGCGCCTGCTCGATCGGCGGCTCGCCACCGCGCGACTTCACCAGCACTCGGCCCCAATACTCGCCGTCCGCGATTCCGGCCGGCGCGACGACGGTCACGCGGACCACCTGGCGCTGGCCGGGCTGCAGAATCATGCGGCGCGGAAATACGCGCAGCCATGCGGAGGCTGACGGCTCACCGGTCGCGGCGCTATCGGTGATGATGACCTGCAGCGTCCCGGTACTGTCGGAGCGCGGGTACCCAAAGCCGAAGGAGATCTCGATCTCCTCGGGGCGGTCCCCGGCGTTGTAGAGGGTGAGGAGTGCCGACGGCGAGCGGGAGGTGATATAGAGCGCCGTGGGACTCACGGTCACGGCGCGGGCTGGCCGGCTCATGCCCGCGCACGCAAGCAGCGCCACGAGAGTGGCGCGAATGGCGGGCGAGGCGAGGCAACGGCGAGCGAGCATCAGGTTCCTGGCTGCGTAACGATGATGGCGACGGCGGCATTGTAGCTGCCGGGGCGCTGAATAGCGGCGGCCGTAACGGAGCCGCCGATGACGATGTACGCCGGGCGGTCAGGCGCGACCTGTACCCGGTTTACCTGGAGCGCATTCAACACTGTGGCCGGACCCGCAGGTGACGCAAGGAGCGCGGCATCGGAATTCGCGAATCGGATCGGAATCTCGTCGCCCGCCTGGGACGTGAGCGCCCGCGGGAGGACGAGGGTGATGTCGACGGGACCGGAGCCGGTAAGGACAAGCATGGCCCGTCGTGAGACATCGGTGACGTCGATGTGTTCGGGGACGCCGGGGATCAGGAGTCCGAAGCTCAGCGACTGGAGCGAGATGATACTGATGCCGGCGCCCGTCTGGGCCCGCGCGGCGGGGACCGGGATGGCGATGAGGAGGATCGCAAGGATTAGCGCGCGACGTCTCCTCATCCCCACCCCGAGATCGATGCTGCTGAGACCAATTAGTTCGCCGTCGCCGTGATGCGGATGGTGCCCGAGTACACGCCCGGGGCGATGTCCGTCTGCGTGGCAAGCAGCGAGCCGTTGAAGATCACGTACTCGGTGGTCGTGGCGGTCGGCGCGGCGAGCGTCGCGACGGCGGTGGTTCCGGTGGCCGGGGCGCAGCTGCTGAAGACGCTGACGATCGTGGCGGAGGTGCTGCCGACGCCGCAGGTGTAGGACGGGCTCAGGTACGTCGGGGTTGCGGCACCATCAGAGAGGCGGCCGGTGTTCGCGGCATCGGGCAGGGTGTAGATCACGCCGACGTTGCGGGTGAGCGCGATGTAGCCGCTACCGCTGGCTGCTGAGCCCGGAATCACGTTCGTGGCTGCTCCGCTCTTGAAGGTAAGGCCTGAGGGCGTGCCGAAGCTGAAGACGGTGGCAACGGTGGCGTTGGCGGTGATGCTTCCGGTGATCTGGGCCTGGGCAGCGCCGGGGACAATGACGAGCGCGGCGGCGAGGGTCAGACGGGCGATGCGGTTCATCGGTCTCTTGGATTTGGGTATGTAGAATCGGGAGGGAGGCACGTCGGACCGGTCGGCGGCTCTGGCTTCTTCGCCATTTCGAGAATCTGCCGCACTGACAAGTTTCGATGCGCTCATCCCTACGCAGACAGAGAGCCAAGAAGTGCCATCGGCCGTTTTTGTAACTGTTCTGTAATAGATCTCGTTGAATGGCAACACTTTACGTTACTGTTCGGGCAGCGAGCCTACCGGTCACCTTGTCCTCAAGCTGTATGAATATGTCAAGGAACCAGGTGGCAAAAAGTCCGTTTTGTCAACTTATTCAAGGCATCATGACCGTCCGTGTACCGGATATCCGTGCGCGACCCGATCCGGGAAGCCGGGGGCGATCTCGGGCATCAGGAGCCGCGGAGGTGGCATGAGGCAGCATTTTCGCCGTGCCGACTGCCGCAAAATTCGCGGGATCGTGCAGGATGCGAGTGCTGGAGTCTGGCGAGGTGTGCTGGGTGCGGGGGCTGTGTTGCGCCACTCGCGCACCGGCAACGGCCGGGCCGGAAACACAAATGCCCCCGACCAGGTCGGGGGCATCTGTTTATGAAGAACAATCGAGTGTGTGCAGTTGTGGATGGCGCGACTACGAGATGCTTTCCCCGGGATCCTTCGCGCGCCTTGCGACGCGTTCAGG
>JBDTYL010000216.1:0-13284 GCA_040005695.1 bacterium
GTGAAGTGGAAGCTCGGCACCTGGGAAGTCGTGGACCGCGCGCCGACGTACTACTCGGTCGGCCACCTGATGATCCCGGGCGGCGATTCGAAGCAGCCGTACGGCAAGTACCTCGTGGCCATGAACAAGATCACGAAGGACCGGTACCTGCCCACGGGGCCGGAACTCTTCCAGTCCGCCCAGCTCTACGACATCTCGGGCGACAAGATGAAGCTGCTGCTCGACTTCCCGACGATTGGCGAGCCGCACTACGCGCAGGCCATCCCGGCGAGCCTGATCAAGGACAAGCAGGTGAAGTTCTTCTCGCTGGCCGACAATGCGCATCCCTTCGTGGCGCGGTCCGAGAGTGACGGCGGCATCGCGCGCACCGGCAAGCGGGTGGACGTGAAGATGGTCGCGCTGCGCAGCCACTTCGCACCGGACAACCTCGAAGGCATCCTGCTGGGCGACACGGTCTACTTTCACGTGACGAACATCGAGCAGGACTGGGACATCGTGCACGGCTTCGCGGTGCTCGGCGCGCAGAACGCGGAGCTGGTGCTGGTTCCGGGCGAGACGCGCACGCTGAAGTGGATCCCGACGCGGGCCGGCGTCTATCCCTTCTACTGCACGGACTTCTGTTCCGCGCTGCACCAGGAGATGCAGGGCTACATCCGCGTCTCCGCGGCGGGCTCCCACGTGCCGCTCACGGCCAATGTCAGCCCCAGGGCGAAGGCCCAGCTGAGCAAGGCCGGACAATGACACCACTCTCCGTTCGGTCGCGCGCCCTGACGGCCGTGGCCGCCCTGTTCCTGCTTGCGCTCTTCTTCGTACCACTGTGGCGCATCGAGCTGCAGGCGCCGCAGTACCCCGAGGGCCTGGGCATGCTCATCCGGGTGAACACGATCACCGGGCTCGCGCCGACGGACCTGCACAACATCAACGGGCTCAATCACTACATCGGCATGAAGGCGATCGAGCCCGACTCGATTCCCGTGCTGCACTACATGCCGTGGGCGGTGGGTGCGCTGGCGCTGTTCGGGTTGCTCACCGCGCTGGTGGGCCGACGCGCCCTCCTGTTCGCGTGGCTCGGCAGCTTCGGGCTGGCCGGCGCCGCGGGCCTCGCCGAGTTCTATGCCTGGTCGTACGACTACGGACACCACCTGGCGGCGGATGCGGCCATCAAGGTGCCGGGCATGACCTACCAGCCGCCCTTCATCGGCAGCAAGCAGATGCTGAACATCACGGCCTCGTCATGGCCGGCGATGGGTGGCTGGCTGGCGGCGGCAGCGTTTGTGCTGGCGGTTTTGGCGCTGCGGCCCTTCCGCCACCGTGTGCGCGTCGCGGCTGCGCCGCTGCCGGCGGCGGCGCCCTTGGCGGTGGCCCTCCCGATCGCGCTCGTGATCCTGGGACTGCTCGCCGGTGCGCCCTCGCTCGCGGTGGCGCAGACCGCGGTGGAAGTCGTCGTCACGCCCGCTGGTCCGGTGCGCTCGATCGCCTCCGCGCTCCGTCTCGTGCGGTCCGGCGGCCGTGTCGTGGTGATGGCGGGCCGCTACCACGAGCAGGACATCGTCATCGACCGGCCAGTGGAGCTCATCGGTCGCGATCTGCCGCTGATCGACGGCGATGGCGAGCATGGCATCATCACGATAAAGGCGGACGACGTGACCGTGCGCGGCCTCCGCCTGGCGCACGTGGCGACGAGCTACGTGGAGGATCGCGCCGCGATCCGCGTCGAGAACGCCCGACGCTGCGCGCTGCTCGACAACCAGGTGGACGACGCGTTCTTCGGAATCTACCTCGCGAACGTCACCGACTGCCGCATCGAGCGCAACACGCTGCAGGCCTCGCACAAGACCGAGACGTCATCGGGCAACGGCATCCACCTCTGGACGACGCGCAACGCGGTGATCGCCGACAACACCGTCCACGGCTTTCGCGACGGCATCTACTTCGAGTTCGTGCACGACACGCATGTCCGGCGCAACACGAGCGAAGGCAACCTCCGCTACGGGCTGCATTTCATGTACTCCGACGACTGCGAGTACGTCCGGAACACGTTCCGGCGGAACGGCGCCGGCGTCGCGGTGATGTACACGCATCGGGTCCAGATGATCGGCAACCGTTTCGAGCACAACTGGGGCGCCGCCACCTACGGCCTGCTGCTCAAGGAGATCAGCGACGCGCGCCTGGAGCACAACCTCTTCTACCGCAACACCACGGCGCTCGTCGCCGACGGGGCCAACCGCCTCGTGGCGGATCGCAACGACTTCATCGAGAACGGCTGGGCCGTGAAGCTCGATGCGAGCACGGTGGACGGCGCCCTGACGCGCAACAACTTCATCGCCAACACGTTCGACATGGCGTCGAACAGCCGCGACCCCTCCACGGTGGTGGCCGGCAACTACTGGGACGCCTACCGGGGGTACGACCTCGATCGCAACGGCGTGGGCGACGTGCCCTTCCGTCCGGTGCGGCTCTTCTCGATGATCGTTGAACATCACGCGCCGGCGCTCATCCTGCTGCGCAGCGGCTTCGTCGAGCTGCTCGACGCGGCCGAGCGTGTCCTGCCGGCGCTCACGCCGGCGACTCTCGCCGACGCGCGGCCGGCCATGCGGAGGCTCCCCTGAGCGAAGCCCGGGGACTACGCAAGCGCTTTGGTGCGGTGGAGGTCCTGCGCGGCCTCGACCTGCGCATTGCCCGCGGACGCGTGACGGCCATCGTCGGGCCCAATGGCGCCGGCAAGACCACGTTCATCAAGTCCGTGCTCGGCCTCACCCGTCCGGATGCCGGCACCCTGGCGTTCGACGGCACGCCGATCGCCCGCGACGACGCGTATCGCGCGCGCATCGGTTACATGCCGCAGATCGCCCGCTTTCCCGATCACATGACGGGCGCGGAGCTGCTGGAGCTGCTGCAGTCGCTCCGCGGCGGCGACGCGACCGACGAACGACTCGTGGACGCGTTCGGCCTGCAGGGCGAGTTGCGCAAGAAGCTGCGCGTCCTCTCCGGCGGTACACGCCAGAAGGTGAATGCCGTCGCCGCCTTCCTCTTTGCTCCCGAGCTGTACGTGCTCGACGAGCCGACGGCGGGACTCGATCCCGTGTCATCGGGGCTGCTGAAGGCCCGCATCCTCGAGGAACGCGCCCAGGGGCGGACCATCCTCCTGACGTCGCACATCATGAGCGAGATCGACGAACTGGCGGACGACGTGATCTACCTGGCGGAGGGTCGCGTGCGATACTGCGGCGCGCGGTCCGCACTGAAGGACGCCATGGGGCACACGCATCTCGAACGCGCGATCGCAGAACTGATGTTGCGCGAGGCAGCCGCATGAGCCCCATCGGATCGCCAGCCGCGCTGCCCCTGTACCCCGCATCGACACGCGTTGCGGCCCCCGCCCGCGCAACCGCTGTCGTGATGCAGGTCGCGCGGTACCAGGCGCGCGACGTGCTGCGGAGCCGCTGGCTCGCGTCGTACGCCGTCTTCTTCCTCGCGGTCACCGAGGGCCTGCTGCGCTTCTCGAGCGGCGATGCGCGCACCATCCTCAGCCTCGCGAGCCTGGTGTTGTACGTCGTGCCGCTCGTGGCGCTCGTGTTCGCCACGGTCTACCTCTACAACGCCCGCGAATTCACGGAGCTCCTGCTCGCCCAGCCCGTGAGTCGTACGCGACTCTTCGCCGGCCTGTACCTCGGCCTGAGCGGGCCGCTCGCCCTCGCCCTCCTGGCCGGTGTAGCCGTCCCCTTCGCCATGCACGGCTTCGACGACCCCGCACAACGGTCCATGCTTGCCGCGCTGATCGGCGCCGGCGTGGCCCTCACGATGATCTGCACCGCCATCGCGTTCTGCATCGCGCTGTGGTGCGACGACCGGTTGAAGGGGCTCGGTGCAGCGATCGGTGTCTGGATGCTCGCCGCGATCGTGTACGATGGCCTCGTCATGGCAGCCGTCGCCGCGTTCGCGAACTACCCGCTCGAGCGTGCGCTGCTCGTGCTGACGCTGGCCAATCCCATCGACCTCGCACGCGTGACACTGATGTTGCAGCTCGACGTATCGGCCCTCATGGGATACACGGGCGCTGTGTTCTCGCAGTTCCTCGGCAGTGCGGCCGGCACGCTCGTGGCGGCCACCGCCCTCGTGCTGTGGATCGCCGCCCCCATCGCGCTCGGCGTCCGGGCGTTCCGGCGGAAGGATTTCTAGCCCTGCGCAAGGGCGAACGAAGGAACAGCAACACTTCACTTCTCACTAAAGGACTGATACTCATGATGGACAGGATGAATCGATACGGCACGGTGGCACTGGCGCTCTGCCTCGCGCTCGGCGCGACCGCATGCGGCAAGGACGCGGGCAAGGCGGGCAGTGGCGCATCTGCCGAAGCGAATGAGAAGCATGACGGAGGCGCAGGGCACACGATCGTCGTCGAGGCGTACAGCGACTCGACGGGCAACTACTTCAAGCCGAGCGAGATCACGGCGGAGAAGGGCGACATCATCCAGTTCACGCTGAAGGTCGGCGTGCACAACGTGCACTTCCTCGCCGATTCGAACCCTGGCAAGTCCGGCCTGCCGCCGGCGAGCGACATGCTCCAGCTGCCCGGCCAGACGTATGACCTCCCCGTGACGTTCGCGCCCGGACGCTACTACTTTCAGTGCGACCCGCATGCCCTGCTCGGCATGAAAGGTCACCTCACTGTCAAAGAGAGCTGAGCCGGAATTCACCACTATTCCTCGCATCGCGCCGGAACTGCGCAGAGCCGTCAGTTCAGAAGCGCTCGCCGCTGCGCTCGCGCACCTGGCTTCCCACGGCGCGAATGCGCGACCACATGTTCGCGAAGAAGAGGAGCAGCCCGGCAATCTGAGCAAGGCCGGCAATGACGATGGTCCATCGCAACGCGGTGGTGTCGGCGCGCGCGTGCAGCAGCTCGCCGACAACGCGCACCGCGGTTGCGACCGTCAGTACCCAGTACGCCGCCTCGGCAAGCCTGGGGTTGTATCGCGTGTCGTCCTTTGCGGGGCGCGGGAACATCCACTGCGCGACACCGAGGATCATCATCATCACGAAGCCGACGAGAATGGCATGCGTGTGTGCGCTCGTGATGTACGACGAGGACTGGCGTCCCGTCAGCTCGCGCTCGACGATCATCCAACCTCCGATCGCCAGTCCGGCGGCAAGGAAGAGGATCGCGGTCTTGAGGAAGCGGCGGACGAGCGACGTCATGCGTGCCTTCGGTGGTCGGTCGAGTCGCAGTGGCGGAGGGCGCGCCACCTGGTATAGTGGAGCGACCTGATCCGCACCGGGCGCGACAGCGGGGTGACAGCTTCACCGATTAATATGCGCTCATGGTGATCGATTCCAGGATATCGCGCGTCACGCGCACGCGCTTCGCCGAGGAACACCCGCGAGCATTCCTCGCCCTCGAGGCCGCGGCCGGCGTCGTGCTCGCGGCGGCCTCTCTGTGGGCCTTTCTCGCCATCGCCGACGAGATTCCCGAACGCAGCCGCATGGTGCGGACCGACCTTTTCGTGTCGGCGTGGCTGCAGCAGGTCGGCACCGAGACGGGCGAATCGATCTTCCGGGTCGTGAGCTGGTTTGGCGCGCCCGTGCTGGGAGCCGTGCTCCTTGTGGTAATCGTGACGCTTGCATGGAAGCGCGACTGGCGGCGTGCCATCGCGCTCACCATCGCGGCCGGCGGCGGGACGCTGCTGAACTACGGGTTGAAGACGCTGTTCCACCGCGGCCGCCCGGAGTACGCGTCGGAGTTCGTGCACCATCCGTCGTGGAGCTTTCCGAGCGGGCACGCGATGGGCTCACTCATCGGCTACGGGTTCCTCGCGTTCCTGCTGCTCGAGCGCACGCAGCGGCCCATGCGTCGACGGCTCATCGTGCTGGCAACGGTCGTTCTCGTGGGCGCCATCGGGTTCAGCCGCATGTACCTGGGCGTGCACTACCTGAGCGATGTCGTTGGCGGGTACCTCGCGGGCATGGTGTGGTTGCTCGCCTGCATCGCGGGCTACGAGTTTGCCGGACGCGATCAGTCGGGCGCAACGGCACCGCCGTCGTCCCCGGTCACTCCCGCGTTGCCCTGACCACAAGCAGGTCCTTCGCTGCGCTCAGGACGACAGGAGCTGCGCTCAGGACGACGGGCCGTCGCCGCAGGTGCGCGCCCACGGAATGATGTCCAGCCGCTCGTACGGGATTTCGCGTCCCGTCTCCTCGCACCGGCCGAACTGTTCGGGCGTCTTGTACAGCCGCTCGAGCGCGTCGTCGATCTCCTGCAGCTCCCTGCTGGCGCGCGTGGCGTTTGACGCATCGACTTCCGCATCGATCGTGTCGGTGCCGAGGTCGGCAGGATGCGATGGCATCATGGAGAGATCGCCGGCCTCGTCCTGCAGCGTCTCGCCGCTGGGATCGTTGAGCCCATTGATGAGCTGCACCGCACGCGCGCGTTCCTCCCGGAGGCGCTTGCCGAAATGCTCGAGCTGCTTGGACGAGAGGGGCATGAGGTGTCTCCGTGTGGTGCTGGTGAACGCCGCGGGCGACGAACAGTCCGTCGCATCACTTCACGCGACTCGCGACCACGAATGATATACGCGCGACGGGCGCACCATTACTCGACGCCACCGTAGCGTTCGGTGCGGACGTGCGCGGCCGAGAGGCCATCGGCGACGAGCGCATTCGCGACGGACTCGACGAACGGCGTCGACCCGCACACGTACGCACGCGCGGGCTGCCTGCCCCATGCCGCAAGGATCTCCCGCAGCGCCTCGGCATCGAGCCGACGAGTGAAGTCTGCCGGCCTGCGCCGCGCTTCGCGCGTCGTCGCGAGGACGAGGTGAAACAGGCTGTCTGCCGCCGCGGCCTCCAGCAACTCGTCGCGGAAGATGATCTCGTCCCAGCGGCGGGCGGAGTACGCGAGCAGCGCAGGCGTCTGCGGTGCCGTGCGCTGCCGATGCCGCAGGATCGCCATGAGGGGCGCCACACCCGATCCACCGCCAACGAGAAGCACCGGCCCCGCATCCGCCGGCCGCCAGATGAAGTGGCCGCCCAGGGGACCTCGCACGTCGATGGTGTCCCCTTCGCGCGCGACGTCGACGAAGAAGGGTGACACCTCGCCGTCGTCCAGCCGCTCGACCGCCAGCTCGAGGCTCGCCTCACCGGGCGCCGACGCGATCGAGTAGCTGCGCTGCGCCTGATAGCCGTCCGCGGCGGTGAGCCGCACGTCCACGTGCTGTCCCGCCTCGTGCGTGCCGATGCCCGCCCGGAGGAAGATGCTCGCCACGCGTGGCGTGCGATGCACGACGCGCTCGATCACCGCCTCGTGCCACGGCGACGAGCGCGCAGGCCTTTCCACGTCCGTCATGGGTCGGTCGTGTAGCGCTGCTCCCGCCAGGGGTCGCCGTACATGTGATAGCCGCGGAGCTCCCAGAAGCCGGCCTCGTCGCGCGCGGTGAATCGCAGCGCCTTCACCCACTTGGCGCTCTTCCAGAAGTACAGGTGGGGCACGAGCAGCCGGGCGGGTCCACCGTGCTCCGCCGCGAGCGGCGCGCCGTCGAAGCGCGTGGCGATCATCGCCTGGCCGCCGGTGAGGTCCGCTACCGGCAGGTTCGTGTCGTACCCGTCATGCGACTGCGCGAGCAGGTATGCCGTCGGCGCCACGATGCCCGCGGCGGCGAACAGGTCGTCGATCGTCACGCCTTCCCACCGCGTATCGAACTTCGACCACTTCGTCACGCAGTGGATGTCCTTCTGGAACGTCGTCCGCGGGAGTGTCTCGAACTCGTCCCACGTCCAGCGGAACAGGGGACGCGGTCCGTTGTTGATCGTGAACGTCCACGTCGCCAGGTCCACCACGGGCGTGGGGCCGAGCGACAGGACGGGAAAGCCGTCCTCGCGGTACTGGCCAGGCGGCAGCCGCTTCGCCACCTCGTCCGCGGGACGCCGTCCCACGAAGCCACGCGTCGGCATCGTCAGGCCGCCGTCACGACAGCGGCCGGTGATGTCGCACGCCGTCCGTCGCCGCGGCCAGCCGCTCCCCGTAGGCCACGATGGTTTCGTGCGGATGGCGCATCGGGAGCGCGAAGTGCGGATCGTCCGGTTGCGGCGACTTGCCCGGAGGCGCCTCATCCATCATCAGGTCGCCGCCGCGCGACTGCACGGCCGTCTCGAATCGCTCGACGGCTTCTTCCAGGGTCGCGAGGTCGTCCGGGCTTTCACGCCCATCCAGCGCGATGCCGAGCGCGGCGAGGCGTGCGGCAATGAGTGCAGCGTTGCGCGTGAGCTCGTCGTCGTCCCTCGGGGCCGCATCGTTCATTTTCGCCATATCCTCACCGTGTGTTGCGTGACCGGAACTGCCGCGCGTGCGGCGCACCGAATGGATACTAAGGCGTTGACGCTTGCCAAGCCGGGCCGCTCGTGCCAGCCTTGGTGGTCGCACGGCCGCATTGCTGGTGCCTTTGCCCTGTTGCCGCCGTCCGCAGTACCGCCCCGCCGCTGCATGCTCCCGAGAGAGTACACGTCGTAACGCACGACGTTGACCATTCCGCCGAGCCGCGCCCCTGCGAAGCGTGCGCCGGCAGTCGCAGCAGCTGGGGCACCGACGCCGGTGCCGCCGAACATCCGCGCTGGACCGTCCCCGGGAGGCACACGCGATGGCGAGCAACATCTGCAACTGGACAGGACCCTGGTCCCCCACGTCCGACCTCGACGTGGCGCGCGAGGCCCACACGGCCACCGTCCTCAAGAATGGAAAGGTCCTGGTCTGCGGCGGTGTCGCGGCCGGCGCCACCGTGGGCACGACGCTGCTCTACAATCCGGCCACCGGTACGTACGCATCGGCCGGCAGCCTCACGGTCGCTCGGCATGGTCACCAAGCCACGCGACTCAAGGATGGCAACGTGCTCGTCACCGGCGGGTTTTCCGTGGGCACGGGGCAGCTGGCCAGCGCGGAGCTCTATAACTGGCTCGCGGGAACGTGGTCGCTCCTGCCGGCGCAGATGAGCAGTCGTCGCCAGGACCACACCGCGACACTCACGAACAACGGCGACGTGCTCCTCGTCGGCGGCTTCGGCGGGACGGCGGCGTTCTCCGTCATCCTCGACACGATCGAGCTCTACATCCTCACCAGCTCGACCTTCGTCGGCTTGATCCACCGCATGCAGGTGCCGCGCATGGGGCACACAGCCACCATGCAGGAAAACGGCGCCATCCTCGTTGCCGGCGGTCAGGACAGTCAGGGCCCGGTGAAGAAGGCGGAGACCTATCACCCGAGCCATCCGCCGTTCAACCCCGTGAGCGACATGTCCACACCGCGCGCGGGACATACGGCGACCCTGCTGCCCGGCCTGGGCGTGCTGCTCGCGGGTGGCGCAGGGCCGGTGAACAACTCCGGCTCGGGCTATGTCATCCAGTCGACGACGGAGATCTTCGACGGGACGCACTTCTCCTCGGTCGGCAGCATGAGTGCAGCGCGCGCCAGTCATGTCGCCGTGGACCTCGGCGATGGGCGCGTGCTGATCTGCGGCGGCGAGGACGCCAGCGGGCCCGTGGCGAGCGCGGAGTTGTACGACAGTGGGCTGCGCGGCTTCGTGCCCGCGGGCACCACGGGCACGGCGCGCGCTCGCGCCGCGGCAGCTTCCACGAGCGATGGCGGCGCGCTCGTGTGCGGAGGCCGCGCAACGGCGGTCGCCGGAAGCGAAGTGCGCTCATCGGAGCTGTTCGACCCCATGTTCCGTGGGACGAAAGGAAGCCTGCCGGAGGCTCGCGAACGCTTCACCGTCACGCGCCTCGGCATCGACAACGCCCTGCTGATCGGGGGGCGGAACTTCAGCGGAGTGCCCTCGAACCTCGCCGCCGTGCTGCGGTACGCTGGCGCGACGCAGACGTTCACGCAGACGGGATCCATCGCGACGCAGCGATACGACCACACCGCGACGCTCCTGATCGCACCAAACCAGATTCTCATCGTCGGCGGCAGCTCACCTGCCGGCCAGTCGCTGCAGTCCGCCGAGCTGTTCGACCTCATCAACTCCTGGGTGGTTCCCGGGGGACAGCCCGTGGCGGCGCGCGCCGAGCACACGGCCACGGTGCTGCCCGGTGGAAAGGTCCTCATCGTGGGCGGCGCGCTGGCAGGTACTCCCCTCGCGACGGCAGAACTCTACGATCCGGCAACGAACACGTTCACCGCCACCGGCAGCATGACGTATGGCCGGTTCGGCCACTCGGCCTCCGTCCTTCCGAACGGGACGGTGCTCGTCTGCGGTGGCATGAGCACGGACAGCCTCGTTCCCGGGGGCACGGGCATCACGTTCACCACCGAGATCTACGATCCCACAACGGGTGCGTTCACCCTGCAGCCGCAGCCGAATCGTCTCCAGGTGAATCGCGCTTTTCACACGGTGACGGCGCTCGCCAACGGCAAGATGCTCTTCGCCGGCGGGCTCTCCGTGGGCATCCAGGCCACCAACAAGGCCGAGCTCTATGATCCCGCGTCGAACAGCTTCGCGCAGACCGGGGCGATGGCCGACCACCGCTATCGCCACACGGCGACGCTCACCGCCATGCCCAATGGTCAGGTGATGATGGTGGGCGGCCTGACCACGTACTCCGGACCGGCCAGCAAGGTCGTCGAACTCTTCGATCCCACGACCGGCACCTTTGTGCGCACGGGCGACCTGGCGCACGCGCGCTCGGATCACGCGGCCGTGCTCACCTCACTGCAGCAGGTGCTGGTGATCGGCGGTCGCGTACTGGGCGACGATACCTCGGCGGAGATCTCGAAGCCCACCGATTGCGGCGTCACGTCCTCATCGTCCGGCTCGAGCTGCTTCATCGCCACGGCGGCGTACGGCAGCGAGATGCATCCCCAGGTGGAACGGCTGCGTGAGTACCGCGACGCCGTGCTGATGCGGAGCGCAGGTGGCCGGCTGTTCGTGCGTGTCTACTACCGCTGCTCGCCGCCGGTGGCGGCCGTGGTGCGGCGGAGCGAGACGCTGCGATCGGTCGTGCGGTACCTGCTCAAGTAGCGCGGTCGGCGGCGTTACGCGGGCGAGCGCCGGGCCGGCTGCTTCTTGCTGCCGGACCTGGACGCGAGGGTCCGTGCGCGCGACGACGTGGCGTGTGCCTTCCGGCGATGCGGCGGGCGGCGCACCGTTCCACCGCGCACCCAGCGCGCAAGCGTACCACGCACGTCGATGTGCGCGAACGGCCCGTGGCTTCCTTCGGCGTGGTAGACCCCCGTGCCGCCGACGAGCTCCGGGTACTTCGCCTCAACCCGGGCGACCGCGGCGAGGATCATCCGCACGTCCTTCATGTCCACGCGACCGTCGTGATTCAGGTCGTCCATGCGGCCGTCTTCGTTGGCATCGATGTACACGTCCGCCGCGTCGCCGAACTGGTGCCGGCTGTCTTCTGCGCGACCGCTCGCGTCACCGAGCGCCTGGTTGTGGTCGGGCGTGCGGAAACCGGAGAGGACGTGCATGTGGTCGGCCGGCACGCCATGCACCTTCAGGTCCTCGATCACGAGCTCCAGCTTGTCGAGCAACTCTTCGCGCAGCACGACGTACTTCGGCCACACGTCACCCTGATCGTGCGTGAGGAAGTCGCGCAGGCGGAAGTGCTCGGACACGAACAGGTCCTGGTTCTCCGGCGTGACCTCGATGAATCCCTGCGGATTCTCGTAGGCCGCATTGCGGACGCGGCCGCGCTCCGCCGGCCAGAAGCCCATGCGGTATCCGCCGACGTAGCCCTCTGCGGACTTGTCGTCGAAGGTGTGCATCGAGATGAGCGAGAACGGACGCGCCGCGGGCCCGGCCACGTTGGCCATTCGCTCCACGCGCGGCGTCCACCTGCCCTGCTGGTCGCCGAAGAGCCGGGACAGCACCGGCACCGCGAGCGCGTGCGTGGGTGTGACGAAGTGCGCCAGCAACTTGCCCGACCGACCCACCCACGCCTGCACGAAGTGCGAGACTTCCATGTGGGCGATCGCCTGCGTGAGCGTCAGCGAGTCGACTGTCGGCGTGGGTCCCTGCGCGGCCAGCGCCGGCGCATGCAGCACCAGTGCGGCGGCGCCGAGGCGCAACGCGAGACGGATCGCAACGGATGTGCGCGGCGGGAAGAGTGACATGAGACCGACGGGATACTGCAGCTCGGCAGGTACCGGTTCCCGGGGAGGGACGCGGCGATGGCACCTGCGGCAGGCGGTGGGACCAGCGTATCGGAACAGGGCGTCGGAGCACCAGCAACATCGCTCCGGATCGTCGGGAATGCCACCCGAAGGACGAGCGGTGGCACCGGCCGTCACGCCGCGGCAATTCCCGGGGTCCGGCTGACGGCTCAGGCAGATCCTCGCGGCGCTCGGGATGACAACGGGGCCGCCTACACGGTCTTCAGCACCTCGCTCATGTCCGGGACCTGCGACGCCGCCGCCCACCCGGCCATCCCCTCACGCCATACCAGCGTGTCGGGCCGCAGCCGGCCATCGCGCACATACTGGGCAAGCGCGATGCTGTCGAGCGGTCCCACCGGCTTGCCGGCTTCCGCCACGAAGAATCCCGCAGGAGTGGGCAACGGGGGAGGCGTGGCCGGGGCGCGTGGCGGTTGGAGGGCATCCGTCGCCGTGGCCGCAACCTGCCGTGCCATCGCGAGCCCCACGCCGATGCCGACGCCCGCGCCGCCGCCGCCCTGGTTCCGCGCCGAGTCGCGAATGGCGTCCGCCGCCTGGAGCTGCGCATAGGCGCCCACGTCGCCGATGAGCGACATGCGCGTGCGCTGGTCGAGCGTGGCGGCCACCTCGTCCGGCAGCGCGATGCTCTCCACGACGAGCTGCGCCAGCGCCACGCCCATGCGCGCGAGCTCGGGCTGGATTTCCACGAGCGCCTGGTCCCCCAGCTCGCGATAGTTCGACGCCAGCGCAAGCACCGGAATGGCGCGCTCCCCGAGCAGCTCGCTGAAGCGCGCCACCACGAGGTCGCGCACCTGGTCGGTGATCTGCTCGATCGTGAACGTCGCATTCGAGCCGACCAGTTCCGTCACGAACGACTCCGCGTCGTGCACACGCATGGTGTACGTGCCGTACGCGCGCAGCCGCACGGGGCCGAGCTCGGGGTCCCGCATCATCACGGGCGTGCGCGTGCCCCACTTGTTGGCGGTGAACTGCCGTGTGCTCACGAAGACGACGTCCGCCTTGAACGGGCTCGCGAAGCCGTATTTCCAGCCGCGCAGCTTCGACAGGACGGGGAGGTTCTTCGTGATCAGCTCGTGCGAGCCCGGCTGGAATACGTCCGCCACCGTGCCCTGCTCCACGAACAC